>NZ_BAAAHH010000005.1:0-320806 GCF_039525175.1 Actinocorallia libanotica | reverse complement strand
GGTTCAGCCTCGGGCTCTTCCGGGCTCTCGGGACGGGGGGCCTGCGCGGCGGCCGCGCCGAACGATCCCGGGATCTGCGGGATGCCGGGCGCGGTGGCGGGTGACGGTTCCGCCGCCGGACGGTCGGCGGGCTCCTCATCGGCCATGGCGGAGACGGGCTCCTCGTGCACGGCGGGCTCGTCCCCCTCCGGGACGGACGCGGACGGACCGGAGGAGACGGCCGGTGCTCCCTCGTCCACGAGCGTCGCGTCGCCTTCCTCGGAGGACGCCGCCTCCTCCTCGAACCGTCCGACGGGGTCTTCCCGCCGAACGGTCTCGTGGTCGTGCACCTCTTCCGCAGGCGCGGACTCTCCGGTTTCCGCGGATGCGGATTCTCCGGTCGGGGCTGTGTTCCCGACGCGGACGGTCTCCTCGGATGCGGGTTCTCCGGTCGGAGTGACGGTCTCGGTGCGGGCGGCCTCTTCGGCGCGTACGGCGTCTTCGATGCGGGCGGCGTACTTGAGGCGCTCGGCCTCTTCGGTGCGGGCCTCGGCTTCGGCGCGGGTCGCTTCTTCGGCCCGTGCGGCCTCCTGCAGTTCGGCGCGGGCGTCCTCCTCGGCGCGCTCCGCCTCCTGCGCGCGCACGGCGTCCTCGACCTGGGCCGCTTCCTGCAGCAGGGCCGACTCCTCCGCGCGGAGTTCCCGTTCCGCTCCGGCGACCGGCACGGCCTCCCAGACGTCCTCGTCCGCCGAGCGTCTCGTGCGCGCGGGGTTCTCGATCCGGGTTTCCTCCGTGGAGGCGGGGTCCACGGCAGGCGCCGTCTCCCGAGCACGACCAGCATCCATCACGGACGCATCCTCGCTCACCGGAGCACCGTCCCGGCCCCGAACAGCGTCTTGCGCCCGAGTGTCCTCCGTGGCGGGAGTCGTCTCCCGGCCCTGGTCGGCGCTCGTCACCGTCGTGTCTTCGGCCGGAACGGCGTCCTTCGCTCCGGTGCCTTCCGCGGCGGGAGGCTCCTCCCGGACGTGGTCGGCGGTCGCCGCGGGCACGGCCGGAACGGCGGCCTTCACTTCGGCGGCCTCTGCGGTGGAGGGGACTTCGGAAGTGGAGGGAGCCTCGGGGAAGGAGGAGGCTTCGGGGGCGGAGGAGGCTTCGGGGGCGGAGACGGGCTCGTCGCCGCGGGTCGTGGCCTCGGCGGCGTTCCAGGCGTGTTCGGCCCGGTGTTCGCGGAGCGTGTCCTGGATGCGGGCGGTGTCCTCGGCGCGGGTCGCCTCCCGGGCGGGGGCGGAGTCGCGGAGGCGGGCGGACTGCTCGGCCGGGGTGAGGCGGTCCGCGGGGGGCGGGGTCTGCGGGCGGGGGCGGCGGCGTGCCGCCTCCCTGGCGCGGGCCTCCTCCTGCGTGCGGGCGGCCTCTTCGGCGCGGGCCGCGGCGGCCGCCTGGCGGATCGCGGCGGCGTCGAAGGTGGTGCGGACGGCGTGGGTGGGGGTGCCGCCGGTCTCCTCGACGCCGGCGGGGCGCCAGTACTCGACCTCCTCGCCGGGGCGGCGGATGCCGGAGATGAGGGCGCGGCGCACGGGCGCCTCGGGGCGGGGGGCGGGCGCCGGCTCCTCCTCGACCTCGATGACGCCGATCTCGACGTCCTCGGGCTCGGCGGCGGGGGCCGGCTCGTCCGGCGGAACGGCCTCGGGCGCCACGGACTCGGTGCGCAGCGGCTCGGACGGCAGGTCGAGGGTGGTGTCGGGGACCGGCATGCGCTCTGCGGGTTCGGGGGCGGGCACGTGCTGGGCGCTCATCTGCGCCTGCATGCGGGCGACGGCGCCCTGGTGGGCGGCCGCGTAGTCGGCGGCGTACTCCGACAGCGGCTGGGGGGCGGAGGCGGTGGCGGGTGTCGGCGCACTCGCGGCCTGCTGCGGGCGGGCGGGCACCGCCACCTCGGTGAGCGCGTCCAGCGACGGGGTCAGCTGGCGGGGCGAGCGCCACACCCTGGCGACGACCACGACGTCGAGCGGTTCGCGGATCGGCGTGAGGCGGCACCAGGTGCGGGGCTCGCTGAGGTAGCGCGCCTGCGACTGCAGCAGCTCGTTGAGCCGCTTGCCCTCGATGACGGGACGGGTCGCCAGCCAGGCGACGACGCCGGGCGGCACGAGGTAGAGCACGTGCCACGGCGCGCCGAACGGCACGCCGAGGAACTGGAGGAGGACGATCCAGGGAAGGAACGAACCCGCGTACACCCCGATCGTGACCAGCGGAAGCGGCATCGGCAACCGCAGGTCATACAGCTTGTACAGCCGTTTCTCGATACGCCAGACATTGGTGTATGTGGGCAGATCCATACGCCGCTCCCCTCGCCGCCGCCGACCTCAGTCCAGGTCTATGCCCAGCGCTCTGGCGATGGACGTGGCCGTCACCTCGATGATGTTGGGCACGTAGAAGATGATCCCGATGCCGATGGCGAGCAGGATGAACTGCGCGAACCTCGTGATCTCCCGGGTGAAGAGAAAGAACAGCGCGACGATCGAGACGATGACCAGGAACAGCGGACCGAAGAGGTTCCGCAGCCAGGTCGCCAGGTCCTCGGTGTTCAGGTCGCCGGGCGCGGCCAGCGTCTCCACCGGAAGGACCGCCGCCAGATGGTGGAACAGCACTACAACCTCATTTCTAGGACCCGGCCCGCACAGCGCCGCGGATCGAGCGAACATTCCACTGGTCGCTCTTCTTCACCACGACGAGTTCGTAGGTCTGCTCCAGCTGACCTTCCGTCCCGCGAGGCTGGGTCGGGGGGACCTTCCACATCACGGTCGCGGTGACCGTGCGTTCGTCTGAATCACCGGGCGGGGCGTTCACCTCGCGGATCTCGCCGAAGTTCACCGCTGTTCCCAGGCCGGTGATCCCGCCGCCCGCGGTGAAGCGCTGCAGGTTCACCGCGTCGCTGTTGCCGTACGCCTGGAAGAAGCCGCTCAGGTCCGTCTTCAGCTGGGACTCCAGCGCCTCGTCGCGCTCCCCGCCGCCGTCCTGCGGCAGCTGCGCCTTCTTCGGGGCCTCCAGCAGCGCGGGCTTGTCGGAGATGACGAACGCGCCGTCCCGGGTGTACACCGGCACCGCCAGCGTGATCCAGCGCGCCCCGGTCTGGGCCACGATGTTGACGAGCGCGTTGTTGTCGTCCTTCACGTCGACCGACAGCACCTCGATGCGCTGCGCCGACAGCTGGCCCAGACCGTTCCAACCGAACTGCGCGTCCGCGCCCTCGGGCAGGAAGTGCGCCAGCTCCGCCTGGCGTCCGTTGGAGGAGTTCTCGTCGTAGTTGAGGTAGACCTGCGCGAACTGCAGCGCGTACGCCGACGCCTGGGTCCGCGGGAAGCGCGGCTCCCCGTTCTCGGTCTGGCCACCGGTCGCCGGCGGCCGCTCGGTGAAGCGCTCGAACGGCGCGCGGATCCCGTTCACCACGACGACCAGGACGAACGCCCACAGCAGCGTCCGGCCGACCCAGATCCACCAGCGGCCGCCGCCACCGCCCCACTTCTTCTTGGGAGCCTTGGGCTCCTCGTCCCACGGCTCGTCGAGCGCAGCAGGACCCTCGTCCACAGCCGACCTGCGAGCCATCAACGCCTCCGCCTATGCGCCTCGCCCCCGCCGGCGCGCCTGTTCCGTCATGTGGCACCAAGCGTAGCCACGAGAGGCAATTGTTCCAGCGACTCACCAAGATGCCCAGTCTCGGCGCGCGGATGTGCATGTCGCACTACCCACACGCACACCCCCAGTCCTCATCAGACACACCAGAACACCAACGCTCTCCCCCATGCCCGCCGTTTCCTCGGACACACATCCCGAATCCAGCGTTTTCCACACATTTCCCGGCGCTCACCAGGAAGCAACCCATAACGACTTCGCTATGTCCCCGTTTGCTCCGGAATGCACCTTTCTGGACCACGCAGAACGGCACCGCTCCACGAGGTGTGGAGCGGTGCCGTCCTTCCATGTTCAGGAAGCCGTGCCGCCCAGCGCCACGAGACCCGCGGAGACCACCGCGTAGGCCAGCAGCGACGCGCCCATCAACGGTCCCACATAACGGCTCGCGGTCACGTCGCTACGGCGCAGGAACCTGCCGAGCAGGACGAGCCCCGCGCACTGCAGCAGGCCGAAGACGCCGATGCTCGCGTCGTCGAGCAGGAAGGCCAGCGGAAGGAAGTGCGCCCCCACGACGAGCGCGACCCACCACGCCATCCACCGGTCGGCGCCCCGCCGCGCCAGTACGGCGCAGCCCGCTCCCGCGGCCGCCACCTCGACGGCCACCAGCACCCCGAACCAGTGGTAGCGGTCGGCGAGCGCGGTCTCCCCCGCCCAGTGCCGCGCGGTCAGCACCCCGAACCCCGCCGCCAGCGCGATGCCCGCCACCGAGCCGAGCCCGAGCCACTTGCGCCACGCCGCGGGCGGATCCTCCTGCGCCCACCCCAGCCACACCACGACCATCAGCCCGAACCACGCGACGGTGAAGGTCTGGTCCCGCACGAATTCACTCAGCACAAAAACCCCTGCCCTCACACCCGAAAACTGCTCCAACCAGACTTTCCAGTCTTTCACCCCGAACCAAGGACATCACCGACTCCGTCGAACGGCGGCCGCCGCCTCGACGGCACCCCGGTCCGACACCGCGACCCAGGTCGCGGGGAAGGCGACCTGAGGATGACCCGCGGTCGTGCGCCCCGAGGACAGGGTGGAGGGCATGACCTTGAAGAACACGACGACCAGCCGGCCCGCGGGCGATGGGAAGCCGACCTCCTTCCTGCAGCGCTCCGCCCCGATCGCGGCCGCGTGCTCCGCCGTTCCGGCTCTCGCCGCCTCCGCTCTCGCCCTGTGGAGCGGGCCGGGCGCGGACTACGCCGAGATCTTTCCTCCCCCATGGCTCGGGACCGTCGGAGTGGTCCTCCTCGCCGTCGCGCTGCTGACCCGCGCGACGGGTCGGGAAGCGGTCGCGCACGCGGCGGCGTGGACATCGTCCGCCGTTCTCCTCGGCGCTTCCGGCGGCGTGCTGCTGGATGCGTTCCGGGGCTTCTTCGCCGTCACGGGAATCCCGGCCGGGACCTTCTCGGAGATCGATCTCCCCGGTGCCATCGCGCGGGCGGCGGCACTGATCGCCTCCTTCACCGCCGTCCAGCTCGCCCGGCGGATCCGGGCCGAGACCGGCAGCGCACGAGGCGTCGCCTCCGGCCGCCGGCACCGGCGGCTGCGGACACTCGGGCTCCTGCTCTGCGTCCCCTATCCCCTGCTGAAGCTCGCCTGGTGGGCTCAGGGCGACGAAAGCGCCTACGCCGTCGGCTTCCCCGTGATGGAGATCGTCCTGTTCGGCGCCGCCGCGGTCGGCATCATCGTGCTCACCGCGCCGTCGATACGCGTGTTCCCCCGCGGCCTGGTCGCGGCCGCCGGGTGGAGCGCCGCGTTCGCGTTGCTGAGCATGGGCGCGCTGATGGTGTTCGGCGTGCTGGCGCAGGTCACGCACCTCGCGGCCGCGACGCTCACGTTCGACGACGGTGACAGGACCGTGCTCGTGATGGGGGTGTACGGGACCTGGCTGCTGCTCGGCGCGACCCTCGCGGCCGCTACGGTGCGGTACGAGGAGGGCGTTCCGGCGGCTCCGGACGGCGACCGCATGATCGACGCAAAGGGAAGGCGGGGATGACGGAAGCGAGCGTGCACCGCTGGCGCTTCCTCCTGCTCGTCGCGGGATCGGCCCTCTTCCTGCTGCCGTCGACGATGGCCGTCGCCCTGGTCTCGCTCCCCCTCGCCGCCGGGATCACGGTCTCGATCGCCGCCGCGGCGTCCCATGCCGCCCTGCTCGCCCTGCGCCGCGCACCCACGATCGCCCTGCTGGCGATCACCGCGACAACGGCGGTGCAAGCCCTCGTCACCGGACTGTTCGTCCTTCTCCCGTCCACCGCGCTCGTCCTCGTGGCGCTCCACGGCGCCTCCGCGCGCGGCGATCGCAGGGTGGCGATCGCCGCGGCCGTGCTCGGACCGGTCGCCGCCGCGTTCCGGTACGCCGCCGATCCCGCGATCGTCGGCGGCGGGTTCGGCCCCGCCCCGTGGCTGCTGGCGGTCCTCCTCCTGGCCGTGTGCGCGGTCGCCGTCGCGACGGGGACGCTCCGACGCTCCGAGCTGCGGGTGACGCGCCTGGTCGCGACGCAGCTGGAGCTGGAGGAGCGCGATCGCGCGCACCGCGAAGAAGCCGCCGCCGCCGCCGAACGGGCAAGGATCTCCCGGGACCTGCACGACGTCCTCGCCCATTCGCTCACGGTGATCGTCGGGCAGGCCAGGGTCGCCCGGTTCGACCCGGACGGCGCGGAGGGCGCTCTGGACGTCATCGAGGACACCGCCCGGGAATCGCTGCGCGACCTCCGGGTCACGCTCCGCACGTTGAGAGGCGGCGGTCCGGAGGCGGACCTGCACCGCCCTCCGACGCTCGCGGACCTCCCGGGCCTGGCCGCGCGGATGCAGGACCTGGGCCTGCAGGTGCGGCGCCGGACGACCGGGACGCCGCGGGTGCTGGGCCCGGCCGCCGAGTCGGCGATGCATCGCTTCGTGCAGGAGGGGCTCACCAACGCCCTGCGCCACGGCGAAGGCGTGCTCGACTGGGAGCAGCGCTGGTGCGAGGATCGGATCATGATCCGCCTGCACAACGCAGTGCCGTCGCCGCCCCGGTCGACGCCAGGATCCGGGTTGGGCCTGTCCGGGATGCGAGAGCGCCTGGAGAGCGTCGGCGGGAGTCTGCGGGTCGAACGGACGACCGGTTTCGCCGTGTGCGCGTCCGTGCCCTATCCGTCCCAAGCGGTCGCCGACGCCCGGGACGCCCTGTGATCCGCGTGCTCGTCGCCGATGACCAGGACCTGGTCCGTGCCGGGATCGTGGCGACCGTGAACGCCCAGGACGGGCTGACGGTCGTCGCCGAGGCGGCGGACGGCGCACAGGCGGTCGGCGCCGCCGCCACGTGGGCCCCCGACGTGATCCTGATGGACATCCGCATGCCCGGAACGGACGGCCTTGAGGCGACCCGGCGGATCCTCGCCGCGGCTCCCTCCGCACGGATCCTCGTGCTCACGACCTTCGACGCGGATGAGCTCGTGCATGCGGCGCTGGCCGCCGGAGCGTGCGGCTACCTCGTCAAGGACGCCCCGATCGACGAGCTCGCCACCGCGGTCCGCGCGGCCGGCCGCGGGGACGCCGTGCTCTCCCCCGCCATCACCGCCCGCGTGGTGGCGCGGCTCCTCGCACACCCGCCGGCCGATCCTCTCTCCGACGCACGGCCTCCCGCGGCTGACCTCCTCACCGACCGGGAGCTCGAGATCGTCCGCCTGATAGCCGACGGCCTCAGCAACATCGAGATCGCCCGCATCGTGTACCTGTCCGAGGCGACCGTGAAGACGCACGTGGGCCGCGTTCTCACCAAGCTCGCACTCCGTGATCGCGTGCAGGTCGCCGTGTGGGCTCATCGCGCCGGCCTGGCCCGGCGGCCCGGCTGAGCGCCACCGGCCGGCACCGGGACCCACGCGCGGCGCCCATGACCGGGAGTCCCCGGACGCCGGACCCGGCTACACGTTGAAGCGGAACTTCTAGCACTTGCATCTCTTCCCTGGTCAAGCCGTAGATTTCAGGCTTAACAGCTACGTAGGTCACCACGAAGTCACCACCGGTCAGAGCAGGTCACCACTAGGCGACTGCACGTAGGCCCGGCTGCTGAGGGCGAAGGGCTTGCTGCATGATGAGACGACACCGTTCCGGAGCATCCGTCATCAGATGGCCATAGGTGTCAGCCGTCACCTTGATGGAGCGGTGCCCGAGCCACCGGGAGACCTCCAGCAGCGGGACACCACCAGCTAGGGCAGTAGAGGCGTAGAAGTGCCTGAGGCTGTGAGGCGTGTACCCCTTCGACTCCAGCCCTGCCGCCCTCAGTGCCTTCTTCCAGTGGTAACCGAACGTTGAAGCGGTCGGCATGTACCCCTTGCCCCGCTCCTTGGGAGAGAAGAGGACCTCCACACCTTCTACCGTCACGGTCCCCCACTCTTCGACGTACGCCGTGATCTCCTCATCGAGGAACGGAGGGATCGGAACGTCCCGGTACTCCTCAGCCGTCCGGTGTTTGAGCGGAACGAGACGAGTACGGCATCCCTCTTGGTTCGCCTTGGAGCTGACCTGACGTCTGATTCTGAGGAACCCCTCACGTTGGCACTCAGCCGAGAACCCCAGAGCCTCACTGACTCGAAGACCAGCACCCGCCATGAGCCACACGGTCAGCTTGTACTGAGCGGACATCCCCTCAGCGATCGCGTTGACCTCTTCCAGGGTCGGAATCTTGTCAGGGTCTACGGCGACAGGAGGTGCCTTGAGCGGCTTCACCGCATCACAGGGGCTCTCCGGGATGCGCTTCTCCTTCACCGCTGCGGACATCATCGAACGCAGACAGTTCAGCCGATCGTTGACCGTCGTAGCAGCCAGCCCTGACGCGAGCATGTCCGCCTGAAGCTTCTTCACGTCAGCCGCCGTGACGCCAAGGAGCGTCTTGCGTCCCATGGACGGAACGAGGTGGTTGTCGATGAAGCCTTGGTAGTTACGTCGCGTCGCTTCCTTCACGACGTGCCGAGAGAGCCAGTCACTAGCCCACGTCCGCACCAGGACCTTGCCCCGCTCCGGGTCGAGGTAGAGACCAGCGTTCTTGTCATACTCGACCTTGGTAGCGAAGGCCTCCGCATCCTTCTTCAGCCGGAACGACTTCTCACGCTTCGCGCCCTGCCGCCCTCCTGGCTCTCGGTACCGCACTGTCCACGGGTGCGCACACTTCGATGCCGTGCACCCGCACTTCTTGATGACACTTGCCACTCATGCCCTCTGTTCGTGTTCGTCGATCATCTTCATCGCTTTGAAGGTCAGTTCTCCACCGGGGAACCCTTCCGTTGCCTCGGTGAGCAAACCCTTCTCCCTGGCCAACCGAACCCAGTTGGCTGCAAGGCGTCGCTCTACGCCACACGCCTCCGCTAGCTGCTGGACCGGGTTAGGTGCGTGCCAGTGGTGGTTCAGCCAGACGTAAGCCCATGCCACCGCTAGGAAGAAGGCATCGGAACGTCCCTTCCGTCCCGGCTTCGGGTCAGCCTCCACAGCAGCTCTGATGCGTTGCACTGGCCTCTCGAAGTGGACCTCCCGATCCTGCTGAAAGGCACTGTCTGCCCGCTGCTCAGCCTCGGCTTCTCCTCTCAGCTGCGTGAGTGTCTGGGCCAGCGGGATAGCTCGAAGGGTGCCGGTAGTGATCCCCCGGTTCACCTCTACCGGGTCCGCCTCAGGGTGCGGAGTGATCCGAACCTCCTTCGGCCCTCCTCCGCTGTCGCCCGGAGGCCAGAGCATCTCCACCAGCCACGCACCGACACGGTGGCTCACCACCTTCGCTTGGTTGTCCATGAGCACCAGCGTACGTCATAGATGAGCGGCTTGGAAGCCTAAACATTAACGGGTTGACATAGAGCACATGAAACTTGAGAGACTGAAGCCCGGCGGCCCACAGGGTGCCTGACCAGCCGGTTTGGCGACTGGTCCGCTACTTACCAACTGAACAGTGGAGATCACATGAGCGACAACACACGGCCCACCAGCCGCCTTCTCAACGTGGAAGAGGTGTCCAACTACCTGGGTGTGCGAACTAGTTGGATCTATGACAACTGGAAAGCGGAGGGCATCCCTTTTCTCCGAATAGGGGGTCAGCTCCGAGCCCGTTATGCGGACCTGGAGCGCTGGCTTGACAGCCAGCAAGCAGCATAAATATCCATGAATGAAAACATTACAACCAGCAGAAACCTATAAGAGAAAGCCCAAGACCTTAAAGGGCTTGGGCTATTTTCCCGCCCGAGGCGAGATAAATATGAACCAAATTGAAGATAATGTGCTAGCCCTAGCTAGAGCCGTTGTGAAGCAGGGCGGCAAAGCCTTGCTCATCGATAGCGATAACCAACCGAAGGGTTGGGTACCCATAGAAGACGCTGTGTCTTCAGGTATGGCTTTCGCTGTAGACCCCCGGACAGGAGTAGTCGCACTAGATCTAGACAGCCCTGAGCTAGTCACTGAGGGACTCAAGGTAAAGGACTGGGCGGAAAGCCTCCTAGGAGCTGGGACAGTCCTTACAGCCTCAGGCAGAGAAGAGCATAGGCATCTGTGGGTCATTCTCCCCGAAGAGATGAGCGAAGAGGACTTCAGAGAAGCTCTCGGAGCTAACTACCCCGGGATACCGGGGGATGCCGTTAGACACACTCAGGCAACTAGACCTCCTCTGTCTCCCCACAGGTGGGGTCTCCCTGTAAGCCTTATAGACCCTCCTACCGTCGCCGAAGCACTCAGCAGGCTCTCGCCTAATGGCACTCCTTCCGAAAAGGAAGAAGCCAAGCAGCTACCGCCTAAGTTTGCTCGACTTATGAGAGAGGGAGATACAGAAGGCAAGCGCGACACAAGGCACGGGGCAGAGATGGCTATTGCCATCGCTGCCGTAGTTACCGGCTTCTCTAGAGACTGGTATGTCGGAGAGAGCCTTGATCCGACTAACAGAGGTTTCGCTAAGACTCAGGAGATCGAATATCTCAAGGGACACAGAGCAGCTATAGACCATGCCGGTAGGACCTATGACAAAGCCGTTCTCTACGTCAAGGAAAACAACGTAACCCTAGGCTTCGACTCCGAAAAGTTCTCTCAGAGCATCGCTGCCTATCGGGCAGCAGTAGAGGCAGCTACCTTCAAGAAGGCTACAGATAGGGATGTACTTCTAGCCCTCATCGGGCTAGGGGAAGAACATGAGTCATACTCTCCTATGGCTGCCATCAGAGAGCTGCATCTCAGGTCCGGTAGAAGCAAAGGGACTATAAGCGCCGCACTCAAGCGGCTTGTAGACCAAGGATGGATCACCAGAGACAAGGCAGTCGAAAAGACTGCCTCCTACAGGTTCAACCTAGGTAAGTGTGACAGAACTAGTACATATTCAACTCATGGGGGGACAGAGACGGTATGTACTAAAAACGTCACACATCCTGTGTTCACCTCTCCTAAGGCTCTAGGAGGTAGAGCCTCTGAGATCTGGGCCAAGATGCCCAGAGAGCATGTGTCCATGGCTGAGGCAGTGAAGCTGACCGGACTCAAGTCACACCAACTCCGGAGAGCCCTCAAGACGCTCACAGACTTCGAGCTAGCCGAAGTGGAGAAGGGCACAGGCCCTAAGGGTGGTGACAGGTACCGATGCCTAGACGTGAGTCGAGAGCACCTAGACGGCATCGCTGAGGAGCTGGGCCTAGCTGAGGACCACCGCCTCAAGGAGGAACGGGTAAACCGCGAGAGAGACGCCTACAAGGCCCTAGGAAGCACTAGGAGCCCTCTAACCCAGGGTAGATAGCCAGGAAGCCCACCAAAGCCCTCTATGGGCTTCTCAGAGCCGTACAGAGGCATTAGAAGACAGGGGACCCCCGGCGTAAAGCCGGGGGCCTTCTTGTGTTCCGGGAAGGACCTTCTTCTGCATCCGATGCCTCTTCCCATGGGCTACTCCCCAAAAGTCCCCAAGATTCCCCTATATCCTTTATCTCCTTGACTTAGCTATCTAGCACCCAGAATGCCCCCAACAGACCTCTTATCCGCTATACCAACCCGATCTAGATCATTTGGAACTCAGGCGCACCGCAGAAAGTCTCAAAGGACATGACGGATACGAATTCTTCAGCAAGCCACCAAGACGGGTTGTCATCCAACGCCCCTCAAGCCAACAACAGGAACCAGTTGGCAACCCTGAAAGATAGAACTATTCCAGCCGCCATAATCTCCCTAATTGGAGTACTCCTATCGGCAGCCATTTCCCTTGGGGGAATAATCTTCAGCCTGAGATTCACCAGCTCCCACTCTAAAGAAATCCATAAGGTCCAAGTGGAAATTGAGGAGAAAAGAATAGAAAGAGAAAAGAGAGAGAAAATCTACTCGACCTTTATACGGGAAGCTGTAAAATGCCACGACACTCTCTCGGGCCTAGCAAGTGCCTCTCAAGAAAAAAGGACACCTCTTCATTATGGATACCCAGAGGAATGTGATGGGTATCAGCAATCTCATAATGATATGGCTATTTATGCCAGTCCAGAGGCATGGTCTTATGCATATGCGATCGCTGGGGAAATGAGCAAAGCGCACACCTCTGCAATGACTGGAGAGATAGTTTCCAGCTGGGACATGAATATCGAAGTGCAGATTTTTCGCAACATCATGTGCGAGGACCTATCCCTAACCCTTCAGCAAGAGGAGTGCGACAGGTCAAATGTTTCAAGAACGGGCAGAAGAAGCTGATTCCACACTTTCAGAAACCAACTCCCAAGCCCTAGCAGTGAGCTTCACTCTGTCCGACTCGGAGAGCTTCGCACCCGGCTCGACACCATCCCGGTAAGCCAGGATGCGCGCTACATCATTCATCTGCCTCAGCCAGTACTCATAAGCCGTCTTCACTGGGTTAGGCCAGACGAGAAGCCTATGAAGAGTCGGGAAATCAAGCTCATGAGCAATCATGATTCCGAAGAGGTCATAGAAGGATGCTCTAGCTTTCTCAGTCGCCTCCTCAAGCTCTTTCTCCATCACTGCCTTACTCCACCTGGCCTCTTCGGATACAGAGCCTCTATGTCCCTCATAGCCCTCTCTAGGGCCTGAGGAGTCTCAGCAGTGACACACACTGCCTGTGTCGGTACCCAACAAGCACAGGCCCAAAAGACCCTGTGGTAATCACCGAAGAGAATTGTCCAGCCATACGACTTGGCTTCGATGGCTCTAGCCATCTCCTTGCTTGCTGCGATCTTCTGAGAGAGAGGCATCATCACGGGTACCTCTTGCAGAAGATGACATAGACAATCCGCTCAGCAGCGGACTCCACATGCCTCACAGGAGCAATAGAGAGACCGCCGGACCAAACAAAGAACGGTTCGCCTTCTTCGAGCGAATCAGAGACATTTTGAATATGCACGCCGGCTTGCATATCCGGCAAATGCAGGAATGGTGCTTCTTCGTCCAGCTCGACCAAGCTGGTTTGCAGCCCTCTGAGCCTTAGAGACTGCCTCAACCTCTCAAGATGCTCTGTTGCCATAGCTGAGAAGCTACGTGCCTCCTCACAGGGAGGCTAGGACTATTCCCGTACTCGAATAAACTGCTCTGCCGGTAGGACTCAGCCCAGCTATGCAAGTGCCTTCTAGCCTCTTCGTCGAAGGAGGCAATCCCCTCGTAGAGGCTAAACAGGGACAGGTGAAAGTCAATGTCCTTCGGGTCTCTCATGATGACTGCACCGCTAAAGGTCTCTGCTGTAGCCAGAGCAGCGTCATAGACCGTAAACGTGTTCAGAGGTCCTCTAGGTGAGACAGTGCCCAGAGGAATAACTCCTAGTCGGATGTTTGGCATCCGAGATAGAGAGATGAGTCGGTCAACCTGAATAGCCATCTGCGGAGCAGGGCAGAGAGCCCACTTGATAGCAGCCTCAGTCAGGAGGAAGACAAACGTCTTCGACTCATCATAGAGAGCCTCCTGCCTCTCTATCTTCTTGGCTACCGCCCTAGAGACATCACCTGGAACATGAGAGAGGCTAGCCTTGATGTATTCGGGAGTGCTCAGGAGAGAGGTAATCATTGAAGGCAGGAAGAACCTAATAACCTTCGCTGTCTTCTCTAGTCCCGATAGCTCATCCTGCTTCTTCTCAACACCTTTGCGATAGAGAGAGCGGACATCCTGAAACTCTGTGTTGGCAAGTCGAGCAAGAGCAGAGACTTCTCTAACCATCTCCTGAGGAGCCTCTAGAGCCCTCAGGATTCTCTCTACGTCAACAACAGAAGGGACTATCTTCCCTGTCTCAATCTTAGAGACCTTACTTTGGCTCATTGCGCATAGGGAGGCTAGGCGTTGGCCTGTGTAGCCCTTCGCCTTGCGTAGTGCCTTCAGGGTCTCCGCTAGGTCTTCTTTCTTTCTGCCTAGCTGTTCCGGGTCTAGCATCTAGCCTTGCCAGAACTCCCGGAAAGGAACAGCCCCCTCAAGGGCGATATCCCTATACCTGAGGTAATCCTCAATAGGAGGATTCTCGACTAGCTCTCTGCCTATCTGAGTACCGTCAGGACGGTAGAGCATCCTTACGACTTGCTTATCGTCGAAGAGGTAGAAGTCATGGTCTGGCAATCCCGGATTAGGCTTGCCTGTGAGATCGAGTATGCGGATATCTTCACCGGCTCTCACACTGTGCCGGTAGTACCAATCAAACTCGAATCGGAGATACTCGCTAAGAGGTTGAGTGACGACATGCACTCTTCCGATGGAGCGACCGCTAGAGATGAAACCTCTAACCCGTTTCATCCAAGGAGTCTCGATATCGTCAGGGAGCCTCTCCCCTGACCTGTAACGCCTAAGGTTCTCTTCCTCCTGAGGCATTGTGTAGACAGGGTGAATCTCCAAGCGCCACGCATAGCGCTTGAAGGTGTCGAAGAACCTTTGCCACTCGTCAGTTTCCAAGAGCACGGGCAGCCTCAAGAAGTACCGAGATCGGAATACGGGCAACCACTTCGCCCGAAGGGGTAGAGATGTCGCTCTGGTGATATCCCTGAACGTCGATCATTCCCGGCTCTCCTTCGACCAGAGCCACCGACGGGCAATCATTCTCTCCGCAGTCTCCCCCAGCAATAATCTTTCCGATTTCCCGCATGACTGCCTCTCGCTCGTCGGTGTCGTTGGCAGTGACGCTAGATCTCTATTCCTTGATCGTCAACGCTGATTCCAAATATTCCCCAGTAGGAATATCTACCATGGAGTAACTTATGCTGCGAACCCCCAGGGCGTACAGAGGGACGCTAGGCCCTCCCGGCGGGGTCCCAAATGAGCGATATGGGGATTACCCCAGGGGTGTCGCTTGCACCGCCCTGAAGGCTTCTGAGTCCTGGAGGGGCGTTGGCTCGTTGCCGCTCTCTATCTTCGACAGGCAGAAGCCCTACGTCAGGGACAGGAACAGGGTCACCACCGAGTCACCACAGTGCCCAGGGACAGACAGAAACAGCCCGGACCACTCCGAAAAGTGTCCGGGCTGCCTAGGCTCTGACCTGCTTGTTTGTTCTTCTTGAGCTGTAGTGGTATAAGCGGGCGCTTCTCACCTCAGACGTTGAAGCGGAACTCCACGACGTCGCCGTCCTGCATGATGTAGTCCTTGCCCTCCATGCGGGCCTTGCCGGCGGCGCGGGCGGCGGGGATGGAGCCCTCGGCCACCAGGTCGGCGAAGGAGACGATCTCGGCCTTGATGAAGCCGCGCTGGAAGTCGGTGTGGATGACGCCGGCGGCCTCGGGGGCGGTGGCGCCCTTGGGAATCGTCCAGGCGCGGGCCTCCTTGGGGCCGGCCGTGAGGTAGGTCTGCAGGCCCAGGGTGTCGAAGCCGACGCGCACCAGCTGGGCGAGGCCGGACTCCTCCTGGCCCATGGACTGCAGCAGCTCCAGCGCCTCGTCGTCGGGGAGCTCGATCAGCTCGGACTCGATCTTGGCGGAGAGGAAGACCGCCTGGGCGGGGGCGACCAGGTCCGCGAGCCGGGCGCGCAGCGCCTCGTCGACCAGTTCGTCCTCGTCCAGGTTGAAGACGTAGATGAACGGCTTGGCCGTCAGCAGGTGCAGCTCGCGCAGCAGGGCCAGGTCGGCGCCGGAGGCGTAGGCCGTCACGCCCTCGTTCAGCTTGGCCTGGACGGCCTTGACCGCCTCCAGGACGAGCGGGGCGTCCTTGTCCTTCTTGAGCTTGACCTCCTTCTCCAGCCGGGGCAGGGCCCGCTCGACGGTCTGGAGGTCGGCCAGGATCAGCTCGGTGTTGATCGTCTCGATGTCGCGCAGCGGGTCGGTCTCGCCGTCGACGTGGGTGACGTCGGGATCGTTGAACGCCCGGATCACCTGGCAGATCGCGTCGGTGTCCCGGATGTTGGCCAGGAACTTGTTGCCCAGGCCCTGGCCCTCGGAGGCGCCCTTGACGATGCCGGCGATGTCCACGAACTCGACCGTCGCGGGCAGGATGCGGGCCGAGCCGAACACCTCGGCCAGCTTGCCCAGGCGGGGGTCGGGCACACCGACCACGCCGACATTCGGCTCGATGGTGGCGAACGGGTAGTTCGCGGCCAGCGCGTCGTTCTTGGTCAGGGCGTTGAAGAGCGTGGACTTGCCGACGTTCGGCAGGCCGACGATCCCGATCGAAAGGCTCACGTTCCAGGAGTTTAGTGCTCAGCCGGGGTGAGGAACTCGCCGATCCGCCGCAGGGCGGCCTTGGCCTCGGGTACGAAGTCGGCGAAGACCGGGAAGACGTGGACCTGGCCGATCCACTCGTGGTGCACCACCGCCACCCCGGCCGAGGCGGCGAGCCCGGCCACGAGCCGCGCGTCGTCCCGGAGGATCTCGGTGGTGCTGGAGATCAGCAGCAGCGGCGGGAAGCCCGTGTAGTCGCCGCGCACGGGGTCGAAGAGCGGGTCGTCGTCGGCGGCCCCGGCGCAGAAGCGCCCGCCCAGCCAGGCGAGCTTCGCCGCGGGCAGGAGGTCGTCGCTCAGCTCGTTGGAGCGGTGGGAGCCGGCCGTGCAGCGCAGGTCCGCCCAGGGCGAGAGCGCCACGACGGCGCCCGGGAGCGGGGCGCCGCGCCGCTTGAGGGCGTGGACCAGGCCGAGTGCGAGGTGGCCGCCCGCCGAGTCCCCGGCGACGGTGATGTCCTGCGGCCGGTGCCCGCGGGCCAGCAGGGCGTCGTAGACCAGCAGCGCGTCGGTGAGGGCGTCCGCGGGGGTGTGCTCGGGCGCGAGCCGGTAGTCGACCATGAGGACGGGACGGCGGGTGGCCGCCGACAGCCGCCACGAGAAGCCCCGGTAGAGCGCGGGGCCGCCGAAGACGTAGGCGCCCCCGTGCAGGTAGAGGATCACCCGCTTGTCGTCCGGGCTGCCCGCCCTGACCCAGGTGGCGGAGAAGAGCCCGAAGTCCTCCTGCTCGACCTGTACGCCGGGCGGCGTCCGCAGCGCGCGGCTCGCCAGCTCCACCTTCCGGCGCAGCCGCCGCAGCCCGTCCGGCGTGTCGGGGGTGCCCGCCCACGTCCGCTTGCCGCCCAGCCGCACGGCCAGGCCCGTCAGCCTGGCGCGGCGGGACGGCGGGGTGTCGGGACGCAGCGCCAACGCCTCGTGGAAGGCGCGCTCGAAGGCTTCGCTCATAGTGCGCAGTCTCGCCGCACGGGACGGATCACACAACCGCCGTGCCGCGTCGTGAAAGGGCTTCGGCGCCTTTCCGTGCGACGATCGTGGGCATGAGCGCGGCGCTGCTGACCGGACTGGTGATCGGGGTGGTCCTGGGGTACGCCCTGGCCATGGCCCGCCAGTCCTCGCTCATCGCCCGCGCCAGGGCCGCCGAGGACAAGCTCGCGTACGCCGAGCAGCGGATGAGCGAGCAGTTCGCGGCGCTGTCGGCGCAGGCGCTCGACGCCTCCAACCAGCGCTTCCTGGAGCTGGCCGACGCCCGGCTGCGGGCGGCGGGCGCCGAGGCCGCGGGCGAGCTGGAGCAGCGCAAGCAGGCGGTCGAGCATCTCGTCGAGCCGCTGAAGGAGACACTGGGCCGCGTCCAGGAGCAGCTGCGCGAGCTGGAGACCTCCCGCCGGGAGTCGCACGCGATGCTGGCCAAGCAGGTCGAGTTCGTCCGGCAGAGCTCCGAGCAGCTGCGCGAGCAGACGCACGGCCTGGTGCGGGCGCTGCAGCGCCCCGAGGCCCGCGGCCGCTGGGGCGAGCTGCAGCTGCGCCGGGTGGTGGAGCTGGCCGGGATGACCCCGCACTGCGACTTCTCCGAGCAGGCCAGTGCCCGCACGGCCGACGGCACCGTCCGGCCCGACCTGGTGGTCCGCCTCACCGAGGGGCGCACGATCGTGGTGGACTCCAAGGTCTCCCTCGCCGCCTACCTGGAGGCGGCCGAGGGCAAGGAGAAGCGGATGGAGGCGCACGCCCGGCACCTGCGTGAGCATGTGGACAGGCTGGCCGCCAAGTCCTACTGGCAGGCCTTCAGCCCCGCCCCGGAGTTCGTCGTGCTGTTCGTGCCCGGCGAGGCGTTCCTGGCGCCGGCCCTGGACCACGACCCGGGCCTGCTGGAGTACGCGATGGGCCGCAAGGTGCACATCGCCACCCCCACCACGCTGATCAGCATGCTGCGCACCGCCGCCTACACCTGGCAGCAGGCGGCGCTGTCGCGCAACGCCCGGCAGGTCTTCGACGCGGGCCGGGAGCTGTACGAGCGGCTGGGCGTGCTGGGCGGCCACCTGGACGACCTGGGCCGTGCCCTGTCGGGGGCGGTGCGCGGCTACAACCGCACGGTCGGCTCGCTGGAGAGCCGGGTCCTGGTCAGCGCCCGCAGGCTGAACGAGCTGGGCGTCACGGACGCCGTGCTGGAGGCGCCGCGACCCGTCGAGGAGGCGCCGCGCGCCCTGTCCGCGGCGGAGCTCCTCGGATCCGATACATCTCACCCCATGGACACCGACAAGGTAGGTTTCGCTGCGCGGCCCGTCTCCGGCCGGCCGAGCCCGGAGGACGACTAGATGACCACTCACACCGGTGAACGCAAGGCCGCTCGGACGGAGGAAGACGTGCAGCGGCGGCGGCAGAAGGGACGGCGGCAGAAGCGGTCGGCGCCAGCCCTCTCCCTGACCGCGCGCGGCGGGATCACCGCGGTCTTCGTGCTGAGCCTGGTCGGCGCCCTGCTGGACTTCTCCTTCGTGCCCGGCCTGGTCTTCGTCGCGGCCTGCGTGCTGGCGGCGCTGTTCACCAAGCCCGCCGACCTGCCGACGCTGGTGGTGGCGCCGCCGATGGTGTACTTCCTGGCGACGCTGACCGCCGAGCTGGCCGCGGCGCTGGGCGGCGGCTCGGTGTGGCGGAGCCTGTTCATCGCGGTGCCGCTGGAGCTGGGCGCCCGCGCGCCGTGGCTGCTGGCGGGCACCGCCGCCGCCTTCGCCATCGCCTGGCGGCGCGGGCTGCCGGAGGTGTGGCGGGAGATCAGCCTGAAGGCCTCGGGCTTCCGCCTCACCCAGGAGCGCCAGACCGAGGAGGACCCGGTCCGCTGGGACGACTGAGCCGCCGGCCTCCGTGGCGGGGCGCCGGCGGCCCGGTGCCGTGGCGGCTCAGGACGGGCGCGGGGCCCGCAGGTCCTGGCGCAGCTCGCGGGGCAGCCCGAAGATCATGTGCTCCTTGACCGTCTCGATCTCCTGGACGTCGGCGAAGCCGCGGGCGGCCAGGTGGTCCAGCACGCCGCGCACCAGGATGTCCGGGACGGAGGCGCCGCTGCTGATCCCGACGGTCTGCACGCCCTCCAGCCAGGCGTCGTCGATCTCCTCGGCATAGTCGACGAGGCGGGCGTCCTTGGCCCCGTAGTCCTTGGCCACCTCGACCAGGCGCACCGAGTTGGAGGAGTTGCGCGAGCCGACGACCAGCACCAGGTCGGCCTCGGCGGCGATCTCCTTGATCGCGGTCTGCCGGTTCTGGGTGGCGTAGCAGATGTCGTCGGACGGCGGGCTCTGCAGGGACGGGAAGCGCTCCTTCAGCGCGTCGACCGTCTCGGTGGTCTCGTCCACGGACAGGGTCGTCTGGGAGAGCCATACGATCTTTTCGGGGTCACGCACGGTAACGTTGGCGACGTCCTTGGGGCCGTCGACCAGCTGAATGTGCGCGGGGGCCTCACCGGTGGTACCGATCACTTCGGGGTGGCCCTGGTGCCCGATGAGCAGAATGTCGTAGTCGTCCTTGGCGAAGCGCACGGCCTCGCGGTGCACCTTGGTCACCAGCGGGCAGGTCGCGTCGATGGTGCGCAGCTTCAGCCGCTCGGCCTCCTCGTGCACGATCGGCGCCACGCCGTGCGCGGAGAAGACGACGATCGCGTCCTCGGGGACCTCGTCGTTCTCGTTCACGAAGATCGCGCCGAGTCCCTCCAGGGTCTTGACCACGTGGACGTTGTGGACGATCTGCTTGCGGACGTAGACGGGCGCGCCGTACTGCTCCAGCGCCTTCTCCACCGTCTGCACCGCGCGGTCCACGCCCGCGCAGTAACCACGTGGCTTGGCGAGCAGTACCCGGCGAGTGCTTGAAGAGGCCATGGTCACATTTTACGTTCCGTCACAGCGGTCGCGGTACCACCACTCGGATGTGACTCAATCCACCATTGGACTCCCCATATTTCCGTTCACTGGGGGTGACCATCCACGAACCCGTGCGGCACAGTGTTACTTACGCTTATTCCCACTCGCCCTACGAGACCAGACACGGTGCGTTGTCGCACGAAACAGGAGCTGAACGATGCCGCGTACCCCGCTAGAAGTGGGCAAGCAGGTACAGGAGGCGGTGAACGAGCAGGTCAGGGACCTGCCGCTTCACGCGGCGCGCCTGGCCATGTTCGGCGTGGGCCGGACGCTGCTGCTCACCGACCGAGTCACCAAGGACTACAAGGACCTCCGCGGCGGTGAGCTGCGGCCGGTTCTGGACAGGCTGCTGGGGGACGCCGAGCGGCTCACCCACAAGGTGGGTGCGCGCCTGGAGGGCACCCCGGTCGGCCGGGTGATCGAGCTCGTCGCGCCCAAGCCCGCGCCCGTCCCGGAGGAGACCCCGGTGGCGCGGCCGCCGCGCCCGGCCTCGAGCAACGGCTCGGGCGAGATCTCCGTGGGCAAGCCCGCCAAGCCCGCCAGCGCCAAGCCCGCGAGCGCCGCGACCGCCACCGTGCCGCCGCCCGCGCCGGCCCCGGAGGCCGACCGGGCCGAGCCCGTCCTGGCGCCCGAGCCGGTGCCGGCCGAGCCCGAGGAGCTCCCGGCCGAGACCCTGGAGATCATCGAGACGGTGGTCGAGGAGATCATCGAGCCCGCCCCGGTCGCCACCGCGCTCACCGAGGCCGACCTGCCCGTCCCCCGCTACGGGGAGCTCACCCACGCCTCGCTGCGCGCGCGGCTGCGCAAGCTGACCGCCGAGCAGGTGGAGATGCTGCGCGAGTACGAGTCGGCGCACGCCGCCCGCCCCGAGCTCATCACGATGTACGACAACCGGCTGGCCAAGCTCGCCCAGCAGGACTGAGCCGCTCCCTCCGGGAGCGGCGCCCAGGCCCCGCCCGTCCGTCCCCGCCTCACCGCGGCCGGGCGGGGCGGGGCCTTTCACGTGCGATGGCGGCATGGGCGCATTATCGTCGAGACGTGGATTCCGAACGGCCTGTGCCCGTCCGCGACATGCGGGCCTCCGACGCCGACCGCGAGCGCGTCGCCGAACTCCTTCACGAGGCCGTGACCGACGGGCGGCTCACCCTGGAGGAGCACGCCGAGCGGATCGAGGCGGTGTACCGGGCGCGCACGCTCGGCGAGCTGACCGCCTTCACCCGCGACCTGCTGCCCGCCGAGCAGCAGCCGTTCAAGGTCGACGCGCAGAACCTCGTGGCGCTCTTCGGCTCCCAGCGGCGGGAGGGCCGGTGGGTGGTGCCGGCCAGGCTGCCGGTCGCCGCCCTGTTCGGCACCGTCGAGCTCGACCTGCGCCAGGCGATCCTGCAGCGCAGGCACATCACCCTGGACGTGAGCGCGCTGTGCGGGCGGCTGCGGCTGATCGTCCCGGAGGGGGTGGAGGTCCGGGTCACCGGGCGGGCGGTGCTCAGCACCGCCCGCGACGGCAGGCGCCAGGACCTGCCGCAGGAGGGACCGCTCGTGGAGGTGACCGGCACCCTCCTGCTGGGCTCGGTGAAGGTGGTCAGGCCCAGGCGGCCCTGGCGCGCCTCGCTCAGACGGGGCCGTCGAAGTTGATCGCCGAGTAGGCGCGCAGCTTGGCCAGCCGGTGCTCGCCGTCGACCTGGCGGATGGTGCCGCTGCGGCCGCGCATGACCAGCGAGTGGGTGGTGGCCAGGCCCTTGACGTAGCGCACGCCCTGGACCAGCTCGCCGTCGGTGATGCCGGTCGCGGCGAAGAACACGTCGTCGGAGCTGACGAGGTCGTCGGTGGTCAGCACCCGGTCGAGGTCGTGGCCGGCGTCGATGGCCTTCTGCCGCTCGGCGTCGTCCTGCGGCCACAGCTTGGCCTGGATGACCCCGCCCAGGCAGCGCATGGCGCAGGCGGCGATGATGCCCTCGGGCGTGCCGCCGATGCCCAGCAGCAGGTCGACGCCGGTGCCCTCGCGGGCCGCCATGATCGCGCCCGCCACGTCGCCGTCGCGGATGAACTTGATGCGGGCGCCGGACTCGCGGATCTCCTTGACGATGCCCTCGTGCCGGGGGCGGTCGAGGATCATCACGGTGACGTCCTGCACGGACGAGCCCTTGGCCTTGGCCACGGCGCGGATGTTGTCGCCGATGGGGCGCTCGATGTCCACGGCGTCGGCGGCCTCGGCCCCGGTGACCAGCTTCTCCATGTAGAAGACCGCGGACGGGTCGTACATGGAGTGGCGGGGCGCGACCGCGAGCACGGCGATGGCGTTGGGCATGCCCATGGCGTTGAGGGTCGTGCCGTCGATCGGGTCGACCGCCACGTCGCACTCGGCGCCGGTGCCGTCGCCGACCTGCTCGCCGTTGTAGAGCATCGGGGCGTTGTCCTTCTCGCCCTCGCCGATCACCACCACGCCCTGCATGGAGACGGTGTTGATCAGTTGGCGCATCGCGTTGACGGCGGCGCCGTCGGCACCGATCTTGTCGCCTCGGCCGACCCAGCGGGCCGCGGCGAGCGCGGCCGCCTCGGTCACCCGGACGAGTTCCATCGCGAGGTTGCGATCAGGCGCCTCCGGCGCAGTGGTCAACGGCGAGTTCTCGGACATAACGCACCCTTCAGTCGAGGCGGGTTCTTCCGGATTCTCTGCTCCTGGAAGGTCATCTCACAAATTGGACCAGACCAGAGCGGCGGCCCGCGAGCCGACCCCACCCGTGGTGGCGTAATCTCGACGTCCATGAGCAGCGAGATGGAGGAGACCTCCACCAGGGTCTCCGAGCGGGGCCAGGCCACCCGGGGCGCCCTGTTGCGAGCGGCCCGGGAAGTGTTCTGCGAACAGGGCTTCGCCCAGGCCGCCGTCACCGACATCGTGGCCCGCGCCGGGGCCAGTGTCGGCAGTCTTTACCACCATTTCAACGGCAAGGCCGACCTGTATCTGACGCTGTTCGAGGAATTCCAGGTACGCCAGCAGGAACGCACCCGTGAGGCGATCCACCAGATCCGCGAAAACGGCGACGACGACCCCAAGAGCCAGTTCCTGGCCGGCGCCGCCGCCTATCTGGAGGGCTCGGTCGCCGAGCGGGAGCTGTCCCGCCTGTTCATCTCCGGCGACGGCCCGCCCGGCTTCGACCGCATCATGCGCGAGCGGCTGAACAAGTGGGCGCGCCGCAACGCCGCGCTGTTCCACTCCTCCAAGGCGGGCGGCTTCAACGAGCCGCTGGTCATCGTGCTCACCGGCGCGATGATCAGCGCGGTCGACGTCGTCTCGGCCGGCGAGGACATCGAACGCTCCCGCAGGCTCGCCGACAACATCATCAAGGTGCTCGCCACCATCCAGCCCGTCGAATGACCGCATCCATGACGAACTCCGCAGACACCGCGAACACCCGGACCCCCGCCGGCAAGGGCCCCAGGCGCGAGACCCGGGTGGTCACCGAAGGCCTTCTCAAGCGCTACACGTCCGGCCCCGGCCAGTTCGTGCTGGCCATCGGCGCCTGCCTGGCGATGGTCCTGGCGGTCTTCCTCATCACCCCGAACGAGGACGACCCGCCGATCCCCAGGACGATCGACTACACCTGGGAGGCCAAGGAGTTCGCCCGCAAGGCCCCGTACGAGACGTACGCGCCCACCGGGCTCCCCGCCTCCTGGGCCGCCACCGGCAGCCGCCTCACCGGCACCAACGCCGCGCCGAAGGCCGGGAAGCCCGTCGCCTGGCACCTCGTGCTGGTCCCCCCGTCCCACCGCTACGCCGCCCTCGAGCAGAGCAACGAGGAGCCCGACGGCGCCAGGGGCTTCGTCGCCCGGATGACCAACGTGCCCAAGTCCACCCCCGGCCACGCGGCCGGGCGGCGGACCGTCGAGGGCGTCGTCTGGGACCAGTACTACCAGCGCGACAAGAAGCAGTACTCCCTCGTCCGGCGCCTGGCCGACAGCACGATCGTGCTCACCGGCACCGCCGACTACGACGAGCTCGCCGTCCTCGCCGCGGCCCTGACCCCGCAGCCGAAGGACTCCTAGAAGGGCGCGTCGCCCTCGCCCGGCTGCGGCGCCATCGCGGCGGCCAGCCGGGCGCGCGCGCCTTCCAGCCACTCCTCGCAGACGCCCGCGAGCTTCTCGCCCCGCTCCCACAGGGCGAGCGACTCCTCCAGGGTGAGGCCGCCGGTCTCCAGCCGCTTCACCACCTCCGCGAGCTCGTCGCGGGCCTTCTCGTACGAGAGCGTCTCCTCGGCCATACGGCCAGCGTACGGCCCGGACGGCCGCGGTGCGGCGAGGAGCGGCCGAGCCGCGCCCCGCGGACGCGGGGGCCGCCCCCCGCGTGGGCACAGCCGATAGCCTCGCGGTATGGCTTTGCAGACCTCGGCGGAAGCGCCCGTGCCGGTCCGGACCGTGCTCCAGCTGGTGGGCGGGTGGATCGGGCGGCTCGGGCGGATCTGGGTGGAGGGGCAGATCACCGAGCTGAACCGGCGGGGGGCGACGGTCTACCTGACGCTGCGGGATCCGGCGGCCAACATGTCGGTGCGGGTCGTGGGGCCGCGGGGGGTGTTCGACAACCCGGCCGTGGTCGACGGGGCGCGGGTGGTGGTGCACGCCAAGCCCGACTTCTACATCAACCGCGGGTCGTTCTCCCTGACGGCCGTCGAGGTGCGGGCCGTGGGGATCGGGGAGCTGCTGGCGCGCCTGGAGCAGCTGAAGCGGACGCTGGCGGCGGAAGGGCTGTTCCGGCCGGAGCGCAAGCGGCCGCTGCCGTTCCTGCCGGGGACGGTGGGGCTGATCTGCGGGCGCGACTCCGCGGCCGAGCGCGACGTGCTGGAGAACGCGCGGCGGCGCTGGCCGGCGGTGTCGTTCAAGGTGGAGCCGGTGGCCGTCCAGGGCTCGTACGCGGTCGGCGAGGTGGTGGGGGCGCTGCGCAAGCTCGACGCCGACCCGGAGGTCGAGGTCATCGTCATCACCCGGGGCGGCGGCTCGCTGGAGGACCTGCTGCCGTTCTCCGACGAGACGATGGTCCGGGCGGTGGCCGCCGCGCGGACCCCGGTGGTCTCGGCGATCGGCCACGAACAGGACAACCCGCTGCTCGACCTGGTCGCCGACCACCGCGCCTCCACGCCGACGGACGCCGCCAAGCGCGTCGTCCCGGACGTGCGCGAGCAGGTCGCGCTGGTGCGCCAGCTGCGGGACCGGGGGCGCCGCGCGGTCACGGGGCGGGTCGAGCGGGAGATGACGTGGCTGGCCTCCGTGCGGTCCCGTCCGGCGCTGGCCGACCCGGTGCGGGAGGTCGAGCGCCAGCACGAGCGGGTGCTCGCGGCGCGGGACCGGGCGCGGCGGGCGCTGGGCGCGGCGCTGGACCGGGCCGAGGACCGGCTCGCCCACACCCGGGCGCGGCTGACGGCGCTGTCCCCGGCGGCGACGCTGGAGCGCGGGTACGCGATCGTGCAGCGGCCGGACGGCGCGGTCGTGCGCGGCGCCGGGGAGCTGGCGGCGGGCGACGCGCTGCTGGTCAGGCTGCCCGACGGCAAACGCACTGTACGCGTGGAAGAATGAACCCTTGACCTGGTTCATCCAGGTCCATAGCCTTCCGTGAACCTTTCTCACCTTTTGGGAGTGAGCATGCGGGATCGGCAGGCCAGGATCGCCACCTACGCGGCCTTCGGCATCCAGGGGCTGTGCTTCGCCTCCCTGGTCACCCGGGTGCCCCAGATCCAGAAGGCGCACCACCTCAGCGACGCCGACCTGGCGATCGTGCTGCTGCTCGTCCCGGTCATCGCGGGCCTGGGCAGCGTCCTGTCCGGCCTGGCCTTCCAGCGGTTCGGCAGCGGCCCCGTCCTGCGGATCGGCCAGCCCGCGGTCGCCGCGACCATCACCCTCATCGGCCTGACCGGCGGGGAGCTGCTCCCCCTGTACGCGTCCGTCGCCCTGTTCGGCCTCGCCGTCGGCGCGGTGGACGCCTCGATGAACGCGCAGGCCGTCGCCGTCGAACGCCACGAGGGCAGGAGCGTCACCTCCGGCTTCTACGCGATGTGGAGCGCCGCGGGCATCCTCGGCGCCCTGTGGACGTCCCTCGCCAACAAGCTCGACCTCTCGCTCTTCGTCGGGTTCGGCATCCCCGCGCTCGTCGGCGTCGCCGGCTCCCTCCTCCTCGGTCCGCGGCTCTACCGCAAGGCCGAGGAGGGCTCGGGCCCCTCGTCCGCCGAGCTGAAGTCCGCGGGCAGGCTCGTCCCCTGGCGGCCGGTCGTCCTGGTCGGCATCGCGATGGGCTGCTTCTACATCGCCGACGCGGCCATCTCCAACTACAGCGCCAAGTACCTCGAGGACGAGCTGTCCGCGAGCGGCGCCGTCGCGCCCCTGGCCTACGGCGCCTACCAGGTCGCGATGGTCCTCAGCCGCGGCGTCGCCGACCTCGGCGTCCGCCGGTACGGCCCGGTGAACGTCATCAGGCTGGGCGCGGTCGTCGGCTTCCTCGGCATGGCCGGCGTCATCGCCGCGCCCAACGCGCTCCTGGCGATCGCCGCCGTCACCGTCATGGGCCTGGGCGTGTGCGTCGTCGCCCCGATCGCCTTCTCCGCGGCCGACCGCGTCGACTCCACCGGCCTGGGCATCGCGGTCTCCCGCGTCAACCTCTTCAACTACGCCGGCTTCGTCCTGGGCGCCGGCATCATCGGCGCCTTCGCCCCCGCCGAGGGCGAGAGCAACCTCCGCGTCGCCTTCATGATCCCCGCCGCCCTCATCCTCGTCATCCTCTTCCTGGCCCCCTCCTTCGCCCCCAGGCCCGCCGACCCCGCCGGCCCCGTCAAGCCCGCGCCGGCCCCCGCCTGACCGCCGCCGAGAGCCGGGCCACCGCCTCGCCCAGCCGCGCCTCGCCGAGCCCCGCGTAGCCGACGATCAGCGCCGCCGGACCCGACGTCTGGACGAGCACGCCCCGGGAGGCGGCCGCCTCGGCCAGCCTCGGCACCGGCCGGGGCAGGCGCAGGTAGAGGTGCAGCCCGGCCGAGACGCCGCTGATCCCGGCCTCGGGCAGGTGGACGGCGAGCGCCTCCACCAGCGCGTCGCGGCGGGAGCGGTAGCGGCGGCGCATCCGGCGCAGGTGCCGGTCGTAGGCGCCGGAGGCCAGGAAGCGGGCCAGCGCGTGCTGGCCGACCACCGGGGAGCCCAGGTCGGTGTCCATCCGGTGGTGGGCGACGCGGTCGGCCAGCGGCGCGGGCGCCACCATCCAGCCCAGCCGCATCCCGGGCGCCAGCGTCTTGCTCACCGAGCCCAGCAGGACCGTGCGGCCGGGGGCCAGCGCCTGGACGCAGCCGACGGGGTCGCGGTCGTAGCGGAACTCGGCGTCGTAGTCGTCCTCGATGACGAGCGCGCCGGTCTCCTCGGCCCAGGCGACCAGGGCGGCGCGGCGGCGGGAGGAGAGCACGACGCCGGTGGGGAACTGGTGGGCGGGCGTGAGCAGGACGGCCCCGGCCGACGAGCGGGCGAGCGCCGCGACGTCCATGCCCTCGCCGTCCACCGGGATCGGGATGAGGGGCACCCCGGTGGCGCGCAGCATCGGAAGCTGCCGCTCGGAGGTGGGGTCCTCGACGGCCAGCGGCGCCCCGGTCAGCCGGACCACCGCCGACAGCCCGTGCGCGACGCCGGCGGTCACCACCACCTGCTCGGGCGTCGCGGCGCCCGCCCGCACCCGGCCGAGGTATCCGGCCAGCTCGCGGCGCAGGGCGGGCACCCCGGCGGGGTCCGGGTAGGCGAAGTCGGCGTGGGCCATGTCCTCCAGCGCCTGCTTGAGGGCGGCGGCCCAGGCCGTCCGGGGGAAGGACGCCAGGTCGGGCGTGCCGGGTAGCGGGGAAAGCCGGGCATGGGAGAGGTCCTCACTCGGGCAGGGTGTCCAGGGTTCCCCGGGCCTCGGGCCGCGCCCGCCCCGCCGGAGCCGGGACGGCGGGCAGCCGGGCGACCCGGGTGCCGTCGCCGGGCCGCGAGACGAGGAAGCCCTCGGCGGCGAGCTGCTCGTAGGCGGTGACCACCACGCCCCGGGAGACGCCCAGGTCCTGGGCGAGCGCGCGGGTGGAGGGCAGGCGGGCCGCGGGCACGAGCCGCCCGGAGCGGATCGCGTCCCGCAGGCGGGCCGCGAGCTGGACGCCCAGCCGCCCCGCCGCGCGGTCGAGGTCGAGGTGCAGGTCGAGCACGGGAATGGTCCTTGATATCGCCGAGGAAACGGACCTGTTTCCAGGACCAGCGGCTTCCTACCTTCTCATCTCATGGAAGTGATGACACGGCCCGCCGAGCGGGCGGGCGCGGACGCGCGGGGCATCGCGGGGGCGGCGTGCGCGATGGTGCTCATCGGCACCCTCATGGCGGTCTCCGCGGTGCTCGGCGGCTACCCGCTGTTCTTCGGGCAGGCGGTCCGCTACGGGCTGGCCGCGCTGATCCTGCTGCCGCTCGCCCTGCGCGATCCGCTGCGGCCGCGCGGCGTCCGCGAATGGGCCCTGCTGACCGCGCTGGCCGCCACCGGGCTCGCCGGCTTCAACTACTGCCTGATCGAGGCGGCGCGCTCGGCCGACCCCGCCACCGTGGGGGCGGTCGTCGGCGCCTCCCCGGTGATCCTGGCGGTCGCCGGCCCGCTCGTCGGCGGCTACCGGCCGTCCGGCCGGGTGCTGCTGGCCGCGGCGGCCGACGCCGCCGGCGCCGCGCTCGCCAACGGGCTCGGCGACGGCGACCTCCGCGGCCTGCTCTTCTCGCTGGGCGCGCTCGCCGGCGAGGTGCTGTTCTCCCTGCTCGCGGTGCCGCTGCTCCCCCGGCTCGGGCCGCTGCGCGTCTCGGCCTACAGCACCGCGCTGGCCGTCCCGCTGCTGCTGGCCGCGGCCCTGGCCGCGGGCGAGGCCCCCCGGCTCCCCTCGCCCGGGGAGGGGGCGGCGCTCGGCTACACCGGCGTCGTGATCACCGCGGGCGCGTTCCTGCTCTGGTTCGACGCCCTGGGCAGGATCGGGCCCGACCGCGCCGCGCTGTTCGGCGGGCTGATCCCCGTCTCGGCCGCCGCCACCGGCGCCGTGCTCGGGTTCGGCGCCCCCTCCGGCGGCCAGATCCTCGGCTGCCTGCTGGTGGGCCTCGGCGTGACCTGCGGGGTATCGCCGCCAGGGCGAAGGTTTACCCTGGGTGCGGCCACAAGCCGGAACCGCTGAAATTTTCACAGTGCGAGGGATGGAATGCCTGAGTTCGCCTACACCGACCTGCTGCCGCTCGGCAAGGACACCGAGACCGAGTACCGGCTGCTCACCACCGAGGGGGTCTCCACGGTGGAGGCGGCGGGGCGCACCTTCCTCCAGGTGGAGCCCGAGGCGCTGCGCCTGCTCACCGAGACCGCCATCCGCGACATCTCGCACCTGCTGCGCCCGGCGCACCTCGCCCAGCTCCGCCGGATCCTCGACGACCCCGAAGCCTCCCCCAACGACCGGTTCGTCGCCCTGGACCTGCTGAAGAACGCGGGCATCTCCTCCAGCGGCATCCTGCCGATGTGCCAGGACACCGGCACCGCGATCGTCATGGGCAAGCGCGGCCAGAACGTCCTCACCGACGGGAACGACGAGGCGCACCTCTCCCGCGGCGTCTACGACGCCTACACGAGGCTGAACCTGCGCTACTCCCAGATGGCCCCGCTGACCATGTGGGAGGAGAAGAACACCGGCACCAACCTCCCCGCCCAGATCGAGCTGTACGCCACGGGCGGCGACGAGTACAAGTTCCTCTTCATGGCCAAGGGCGGCGGCAGCGCCAACAAGTCCTTCCTCTACCAGGAGACCAAGGCCGTCCTGAACCCCAAGCGCATGCTCTCCTTCCTGGAGGAGAAGATCCGCAGCCTGGGCACCGCTGCCTGCCCGCCCTACCACCTGGCGATCGTCGTCGGCGGCACCTCCGCCGAGTACGCGCTGAAGACCGCCAAGTACGCCTCCGCGCACTACCTCGACCACATGCCGACCGAGGGCTCCATCGGCGGGCACGGCTTCCGCGACCTGGAGCTGGAGCAGCAGGTCTTCGAGCTCACCCAGAGGCTCGGCATCGGCGCCCAGTTCGGCGGCAAGTACTTCTGCCACGACGTCCGGGTGATCCGCCTGCCCCGGCACGGCGCTTCCTGCCCGGTGGCGATCTCCGTCTCCTGCTCGGCCGACCGCCAGGCCGTGGCCAAGATCACCGCCGAGGGCGTCTTCCTGGAGCGGCTGGAGACCGACCCCTCCCGCTTCCTGCCCGACACCACCGCCGACCAGCTCGACGACCAGGTCGTCAGGGTCGACCTCAACCGGCCGATGGCCGAGATCCGCAGCGAGCTCTCGCGCTACCCGGTCAAGACTCGCCTGTCCCTGAGCGGCCCGCTGGTCGTCGCCCGCGACATCGCCCACGCCAAGATCAAGGAGCGCCTGGACGCCGGCGAGGGCATGCCGCAGTACCTCAAGGACCACGCCGTCTACTACGCCGGCCCGGCCAAGACCCCCGAGGGCTACGCCTCCGGCTCCTTCGGCCCCACCACCGCCGGGCGCATGGACTCCTACGTCGAGGAGTTCCAGGCCGCGGGCGGCTCGATGGTCATGCTGGCCAAGGGCAACCGCTCCCAGCAGGTCACCGACGCCTGCAAGGCGCACGGCGGCTTCTACCTCGGCTCCATCGGCGGCCCCGCCGCCCGCCTCGCCCAGGACTGCATCAAGAAGGTCGAGGTGCTGGAGTACCCCGAGCTCGGCATGGAGGCGGTCTGGAAGATCGAGGTCGAGGACTTCCCCGCCTTCATCGTCGTCGACGACAAGGGCAACGACTTCTTCAACGAGGGGAAGGCCGTGACCTTCATGCCCGGCGTCCCGTCCCGCAAGTAGGCGAAGAGGCCCTGCAGGAGTGAAGAGGACGTTATATCCAGAGATTCCATCTGGTGTCTGACAAGCCGCTTGCTCCTGTATCTTTGCCCGCATGACTCAGACGGAGCACTTCGTTCTGGCGAAGCGTTACCGCCTGCTCCATGCACTCGGACACGGGGCGATGGGCACGGTGTGGCGCGCCCACGACGAGCTGCTGGAACGCGACGTCGCGATCAAGGAGATCCGGTTCCCCGCGGAGCTGGACGAGAACGACCGCGTCGTGTTCTACCGCCGCACGCTGCGCGAGGCCCGCGCCCCCGCCCGGGTCCGGCACAAGTCCATCATCGAGGTCTACGACGTCGTCCAGGAGCACGCGCGGCCCTGGATCGTGATGGAGCTCATCGAGGCGCCGACCCTCGAGCAGCACATCAAGGAGCAGGGACCGCTGCGTCCGGAGGACGCGGCGGCCCTGGGCCGCCAGCTGGTCGACGCCCTCGAGGAGGCGCACGCGGCCGGGGTCCTGCACCGCGACATCAAGCCCAGCAACGTGCTGCTGGCCCCCGGACGGGTGGTGCTGACCGACTTCGGCCTCGCGGTCACCAACGGCTCGTCCACCATCACCAAGGTCGGCACGTTCGTGGGCTCCCCCGCCTACGTCGCGCCCGAGGTGGCGCGCGGGGAGAAGGCCACGCCCGAGTCCGACCTGTGGTCGCTCGGCGCGACGCTCTACTGCGCGGTCGAGGGGCGTCCCCCGTTCGACTACGAGAACGTGATGGCGACGCTGTCGGCGGTCCTCACCGAGGACCCCGCGACCTCGCAGCGGGCCGGCGACCTCGGCCCCATCATCAACGGCCTGCTGCAGCGCAACCCCAAGCGGCGGCTCAGCCACGCCCGGTTGGCCGAGCGGCTGGAACGCGCCTCGACGCCCAAGCGCAGCGCCTCCTCCTCCACTCCCCCGGAGGGCGCGAGCGTGCTGTCCTCCTCGGGCCTCCCCAGCCGGCGCAGCGGCGCGCACCGCGCCCGGCAGGGCCCGTCGAACGGACTGCGCCCCTACCTGGTGTTCGGGCTCCCGGTCGTCGGCGTCCTGGCGGTCGTCGCCGTCCTGCTCGTCCTGCTCGGCGGCGGCGAGGACGAGCCGTCGTCCACGGCGGCCCCGTCCGAGGGCTCCACCCCGCTCAGCGCCGCCACGGACGTGGTGGTGGTCAAGGCCAAGGGCGGCGAGTGCAAGCTCACCACCGTGGTCGGCAGGGAGGGCGGCGCGGCCGGCACCGTCAACAACGTGCGGGTCCTCGACGGCCAGGTCGCCCGGTACAACTCCGTCCCGATGGACCTGACGGTCAGCGACGGGAAGATCTGCCAGGTCGTCATCAACGGCGAGGCGCAGCCGGCCAAGGCGGGCGAGCAGACCTACCGCGACATCGACCGCCCGTGAAAGACCGGGCGGACTCCCCCGCCCAGGAATAAACCGCCCCGCCCGGGACATCACCCTGAATATGGATGACTCTCGGGCAGGCGGCTTCCGTATCGAACACGACTCCATGGGCGAGGTGCGCGTCCCGGCCGACGCCAGGTGGCGCGCCCAGACCCAGCGGGCCGTGGAGAACTTCCCCATCTCCGGGCTGCGGCTCTCCCGCGCGCACATCCGCGCGCTGGCGCTCATCAAGGCGGCGGCCGCCGAGGTCAACGCCGAACTGGGCGTGCTCGACCGGGACCTGGCCGAGGCCATCTCCTGGGCGGCCGGGCAGGTCGCCGACGGCCGGTGGGACGGGCACTTCCCCGTCGACGTCTTCCAGACGGGCTCGGGCACCTCCTCCAACATGAACGCCAACGAAGTGCTGGCGACCCTGGCCGAGGAGAGGCTGGGCCGCCCCGTCCACCCCAACGACCACGTGAACGCCTCACAGTCCTCCAACGACGTCTTCCCCTCCTCCATCCACCTGGCCGCCACCGAGGCCGTGGTGACCTCTCTCATCCCCGCGCTGGGCCATCTGGCGGAGGCGCTGGAGCGCAAGGCCGCGGAGTTCGCCACGGTGGTGAAGGCGGGCCGCACCCACCTCATGGACGCCACCCCGGTGACGCTCGGTCAGGAGTTCGGCGGTTACGCCGCGCAGGTGCGGTACGGGATCGAGCGGCTGGAGGCGGTCCTGCCCCGGCTCGGCGAGCTGGCGCTGGGCGGCACGGCCGTGGGCACCGGCATCAACACCCCGCCGGGCTTCGGCGGGCGGGTGGCGGAGCTGCTGGCGCAGCGGACGGCGCTGCCGGTGCGCGAGGCCAGGAACCACTTCGAGGCCCAGGGCGCGCAGGACTCGCTGGTGGAGGCGAGCGGGGCGCTGCGCACCATCGCGGTCGGCCTGAACAAGATCGCCAACGATCTGCGCTGGATGGGCTCGGGGCCGCGCGCGGGCCTGGCCGAGCTGCGGCTGCCGGACCTGCAGCCGGGGTCGTCCATCATGCCGGGCAAGGTGAACCCGGTGCTGCCCGAGGCGGTCGCGATGGTCGCCTCGCAGGTGGTGGGCAACGACGCGGCGATCGCGTTCGGCGGGGCCTCGGGCTCCTTCGAGCTGAACGTCCAGCTGCCGGTGCTCGCCCGCAACCTGCTGGAGTCCATCTCGCTGCTGGCCAACGTGACGCGGCTGCTGGCCGACCGCTGCATCGACGGCCTGGAGGCCGACGTCGAGCGCTGCCTGGAGTACGCCGAGGGCTCCCCCTCGATCGTCACCCCGCTCAACCGGCACCTGGGCTACGAGGAGGCCGCCGTCATCGCCAAGCAGGCGCTGGCGCAGCGCAGGACGATCCGCGACGTGGTGCTGGAGCGGGGACACGTCGAGGGCGGCACCCTTTCCCTGGCGGAGCTGGACGCCGCCCTCGACGTGTTGGGGATGACCGGACACCGCAAGGCGGAAGCGGCCGGGGAGCCGGACGCGACCGGCCGCTGACCGCCGTCAGTACCAGCCGGAGGCTCCGAAGTGGGCCCAGGCGGCGCAGGGCGTGCCGTACCGGCCCTTGATGTAGCGCAGGCCCCACTTGATCTGGGTCTCGGGGTTGGTGCGCCAGTCCGCGGCGATCCCGCCCATCTTGGAGCCGGGCAGTGCCTGCGGGATGCCGTGCGCGCCGGAGGAGGGGTTGCGCGCCAGGTGGTTCCAGCCGCTCTCCCGGGTCCACAGCCGCTCCAGGCAGCGCCACTGGCGCTTGTCGTCCCAGCCGAAGCGCTCGGCGAGCTCCAGGCCGACCACCTTGTTGCGCTCGACGCGCGAGAGGGACCGCTTCTTCTGCTGCTTGCGCGCGGCCCGTACGGCCTTCTTCAGGGCCTGCGCCTTCTGCACCTTCTGGATCACCTGCGCGGCCGGGACCCGGTGCACCTCGTGCACCTGGGGGTTGATCCGGACGGCGCTGCCGCCGGACGGCCGGCTCACGTTCGCCTCCGCGGCCGCGGGGGCGGACCACAGGCCGGTCGCGGCCAGGACGGCGGTGGCCGCGACCGGCAGGCGGCGGCTGATCCCAAGCGGGCATGTTCCGATCAAGATGTTTCCTTCGTCGATCGCGGCACCGGCCGTGCCGCGTACGGTCCCCGCCCCGTCGGCGCCGTCCGCGCGGCGGGATGCCGCGCGGGTGGCCGGACGCCTTGACCGCGGGAGCCCCGCCCGGAAGCGGGACCCCGGGGCGCTTGAGGAGCGCGGGAGGTCCCGGGCTCCGCTCACCGTGCGAGGTGACACGGCAGGTACCGTCACCGCGAAACAAACGGATCGATCATGGAAACCGTGGATCTTGACCGGGAATTGTGTGCTTCCCGGGCACGTCCTGAGGGGAGCGCGCCCGGCTTGACCCCGGGATCAGCGCAAGATCAGTACCAGTTGCGGGACTGGAAGTGCGCCCAGGCGCCGCAAGGCGTCCCGTAACGTCCCTTGATGTAGCGCAAGCCCCATTTGATCTGCGTTCTCGGATTGGTCCGCCAGTCACTGCCCGCGGAGCCCATCTTCGACGCGGGCAGCGCCTGCGGGATGCCCCCCGCGCCCGACGAGGAGTTGTAGGCGCGGTGGTTCCAGTTGCTCTCCTTGGTCCACAGCTTCGCCAGGCAGCCGAACTGCCGGTCGGACCAGCCGCGCTTCTTCACCAGCTCGCGCCCGTGCGCCTTGTTGCGCTGCTTGACCGTGAGCTTCTTGCTCCGCGCCGCCTTCCGGCTCACCGTCTGCGCCGTCTGCAGCACGGTGGCGCCCGACGAGGCGTTCGTCGTTCCGGTCTCGGCGTGGGCGCTCGTGCCCGTCGCCGTCGCGCCGAGACCGAGGGCCAGGCCCGTCACCGCTGTAACGACCGCCGCCTTTACTCCGATAGAGGCGTGAAGTCGGTTGTACCGGTTATGGGGGGCCTGGGGGGTGGTGTGTCCGGACACAGGGGGTTCCTTTGCTCGGCCCGACGCCGATCACGTCCTGGGCGGAAACCACACCGGGCAGAGCAGCCGCCGAAGAGGGCGACGATCGGGCTCCGGGAAGGGCGCACGAAGGCGCACGGGCGCGGGCGCGGGGCCCGCTCATCCGGGGTGGGCGCGGCGAGAGAGGCGGACGCCTCGGGGCTGCTCGCCGCTTATGGGGTTGTGAGCCCGCTCCGATGCGGGCGAAACGTGCCGCCTGGGGCGGCGGAGGCGGCGGGGCGCCGCCTCACCCGGACGCGCGGTCCGGGAAGTCTCACGGGGGTACCGGCGACCGTGCCTAGTACCAGTGGTTGGCCTGGAAGTGCGACCAGGCGCCGCACGGGCTGCCGTAGCGGCCCTTGACGTAGCCGAGTCCCCAGCGGATCTGGGTCGCGGCGTCGGTCTGCCACTTCGGCCCGGCGCTGGACATCTTCGAGCCGGGGTTGGCCTGCGGGATGCCGTAGGGGCCGTCGACGCGACCGGCGGTGGTGCGCCAGCCGCTCTCGCGGTTCCACAGCTGGTAGAGGCAGTCGTACTGCTCGTCCGCCTTCCAGCCGTACCCGGGGAGCATCTTCTTGGCGATCGCCTGCGCCGACCCGGGCGGCACCGGCGGCCCGGGGGGCACCGGCGGCGCGGCCGTCTCGGAGGGCTCCGGGGTGGGGCCCTCCTTGACCGTGTGCGAGGGGACCTTGTCCTTGCGGGCGGCGTCGTCGGCGCGCTCGCGGACCGCCTTGCGCTCCTCGCGGGCGACGGCCTTGGGGTCGGCCGTCTCGGTCGGCGGGGTGTCCGCCGGCGTCTGCGCGTCCGGCTTGACGACGCTGGCGGTGAGCGGACGCTCTCCGGCGTCGTCCTCGCCGCCGGAGGCCAGAGCGAAGATCGAGACGCCCACCACCACCGCCAGCGCGGTGATGGCCCCGGCCACGAAGATCCGGCCCGGCTTCGGCGGGGTCGCCGCCGCCTCCAGCCGCTCCGCGGCCTCCCCGGCGACCTTCACGTCGGGGTGCGGGCTGTCCGGCCCCGCTGGTTCCCAAGCCCTGGGCGGTGCTTCGATGGGCACGCTCCGGCTCCTTCCAGCGGTTCGACGGGTCTGTCACTTCCGTGGGAAACCATGCCGCAGAGCCGGGGGTGTCCCGCAACCCGATCCCGGTGATTGCTTGACTCCGAGACGTGCTCGGCTTACCCGAAATTTTAAAAAAGCCCCGCCGGAGCAGGGCTTTCAGGTGTTGCGGATAAGTTCTGTGACTCTCGTCACACTTAACGGTAACGAACGGATCACATCACCCGGAGTCATAGCGAAACTCACCGCCCGCACCGGAGTGCGGACGGTGAGTCATGGGTAAGGAGGAGGATCAGGCGCCGATGTCGTTCAGGAGATCGGTCACCAGAGCCGCGATCGGGGACCGCTCGGACCGGTTGAGGGTCACGTGCGCGAAGAGCGGGTGGCCCTTGAGGCGTTCCACGACCGCCGCGACGCCGTCGTGCCGGCCGACCCGGAGGTTGTCCCGCTGCGCCACGTCGTGGGTCAGCACCACCCGGGAGTTCTGGCCGATGCGGGACAGGACGGTGAGAAGTACGCCACGTTCCAGCGACTGCGCCTCGTCCACGATCACGAACGAGTCGTGCAGGGAGCGGCCGCGGATGTGGGTGAGCGGCAGGACCTCCAGCATGCCGCGTTCCAGGACCTCCTCGATGACCTCGGGCGTCGTCACCGCCGAGAGGGTGTCGTAGACGGCCTGCGCCCACGGCGACATCTTCTCGTTCTCCGAGCCCGGCAGGTAGCCCAGCTCCTGCCCGCCGACCGCGTACAACGGGCGGAAGACCACCACCTTGCGGTGCTGGCGGCGCTCCAGGACGGCCTCCAGGCCCGCGCACAGGGCCAGCGCGGACTTGCCGGTGCCCGCCCGGCCGCCCAGGGAGACGATGCCGATCTCGTCGTCGAGGAGCAGGTCCAGGGCGATGCGCTGCTCGGCCGAGCGGCCGCGCAGCCCGAACGCCTCCCGCTCGCCGCGGACCAGCCGCACCGACTTGTCCGGCAGGACGCGCCCCAGCGCCGAGCCGCGCTCCGACAGCAGCCGCAGGCCGGTGTGGCAGGGCAGCTCGCGCGCCGCCTCGACCTCCAGCCGCTGGGTCTCGTAGAGCTCCTCCACGTCCCCGGCGGTCACCTCGAGCTCGCGCATGCCGGTCCAGCCGGACTCCACGACCATCTCGGCGCGGTACTCCTCGGCGGGCAGCCCCACCGCGGAGGCCTTGACCCGCAGCGGCAGGTCCTTGGAGACCAGGACGACGTCCTTGCCCTCCACGGCCAGCCAGCGGGCCACCGAGAGGATGCGGGTGTCGTTGTCCCCGAGCCGGAACCCGTCCGGCAGGACGCTGGGGTCGGAGTGGTTGAGCTCCACCCGCAGCGTGCCGCCGTGGTCGCCGATCGGCAGCGGATCGTCGAGCCTGCCGTACTCCAGCCGCAGGTCGTCCAGCGCACGCAGCGCCTGGCGGGCGAAGTAGCCCAGTTCGGGGTGATCGCGCTTGGCCTCCAGCTCGGTGATCACGACGATCGGGATGACGATCTCATGTTCGGCGAACCGGGTGATGGCCGCGGGGTCCGCGATGAGAACGCTGGTGTCGAGGACGTAGGTGCGGCCGGCGGGAGCCGGACGCGTGGAGGGTGTGCCCACTCGCTCTCCTTCGGGCGCGGACGAGCGCCCTTACCTGGGAAATTGCTGCCTCGGCCAGGAAAAGCGAACAGCCCCGGCATGACAGCTGCATGACGGGGCCGTGAACTTGCGGTTCGTATCGCTTCTCAGGTGCCGAAGCGTCGGTTCCTCGCGGCGTAGGAGCGGAGCGCCCGCAGGAAGTCCACCCGGCGGAAGTCCGGCCAGTGGACCTCGCAGAAGTGGAATTCCGAGTGGGCGCTCTGCCAGAGCATGAAGCCGGAGAGGCGCTGCTCTCCCGAGGTCCGGATGACCAGATCCGGGTCGGGCTGACCGCGGGTGTAGAGATGCTCGGCGATGTGCTCCACATCGAGGGTCTCGGCAAGCTCCTCGATGCCGGTGCCTTGTGCCGCCTGCTCCAGGAGCAGGGAGCGAACCGCATCAGCGATCTCACGCCTACCTCCATACCCAACGGCGACGTTCACAATCAGCCCGTCGGCATGAGATGTGGATTCCCCGGCATTTTTAAGGACACGAGCTGTCTTGTCGGGCAGGAGATCGAGGGCGCCGACCGCCTGGACCCGCCATCCGGCGCCCACGAGCTGCTGCACGGTGTTCTCGATGATCCGCAGCAGGGGCTCCAGCTCCCGGGCGGGCCGCGACAGGTTGTCGGTGGACAGCAGCCAGAGGGTGACCACCTCGACGCCCGCCTCGGTCGACCAGCGCAGCAGGTCCGAGATCTTGTCCGCGCCCGCCTGGTGTCCGGAGTTGACGTCCGACAGGCCCATCTCCCGGGCCCAGCGGCGGTTGCCGTCCAGGATCACCCCCACGTGCCGGGGCGCCTGGTCCCGCGGCAGGTACTTCTCGACGCGCCCCTCGTACAGCCGGTAGGCCAGATCGCGGATCGCGCCATAGGGACGGCTTCGCTTGATCCGATCCTTGACGGTGCGTTTGACCTCCACTACGACAGTCCTCCTCGGTTCGGCCGTTTCATTATCGCCGCACCGGACCGTTTGTCTCCCAGGATCACGGATCTGTGTCGCGGCCGGTCAGGGCCGCGTCCTCAGCCCGCGAGCCGCGCGGCGGCCCGCCGGTCGATCCGCACCGCGCCGCGGAAGCCGCGGAGGTACACCTTCTGGATCTTGACGACGTCGCCGGTGCGCGGCGCCACCAGCATCCGGTCCCCGCCCAGGTACAGGGCGATGTGGGAGATCGTGCCCGGGGCGGTGGGGTCGTTGGCCCAGATGAGCATGTCCCCCGCCCGCGCCTGCTCGAAGGGGAGGACGGGGCCGGTGCGCGCCTGGTCCTCGGCCACCCGCGGCAGCCGGATCCCCGCCTGGGCGAACGCCCACTGCATCAGGCCGGAGCAGTCGTAGCCGCCCTCGGCGTCGGACTCCCCGCCCCACACGTACGGCATGCCGAGCTTGGTCATGCCCGCGTTGATCGCGGTACGGATCTCCAGGGCGCTCAGCCCGGTCCCGCCCCCCGAGGAGCGGAAGTCGAAGCTCGCGTTGAGCGCGCGCAGCGTTCCCGCCTTCTCGGGCACGAGCCGGGCGACGGCCTTGCGGATCCGGTCGGCGTCCTTGCCGGCCGAGGCGATGAGCAGGACGTTGTCCTCGGCCATGCCCAGGCGCCGCGCCGTCGCCTCGGAGACCACCGCGTCGATGTCGCCGATCCCCATCGTGGCGTGGGCGCCGACCCGCACCTCGCTCTCCCGGGCGCCTCCGCTGACCGCCACGCGGCTGTCCAGCGACACGCCGCCGTCGCTGCCGAGCACGAACGAGACGGCCACGTCCCCGGCCGCGACGTTGCGCCACAGGCCGTCGTGCTTCGCGGTGGGCTCCGGCGTGAAGTTGCGGAAGGTGGAGGGGTCCACGCCGAAGATCCCCACCTCTTTCCCGGCGAGCCTCGCGCGGGCGCCGTCGACGCGTTCGACGCCGGTGACGCCCTTGATCCGGCGGACCTTCTCCAGCAGGGCGTCCGGGACCGCCTCGCGGCCCCGGGCCACGAACATGAGCCGGGGCTCCACCCGCCGCCCCGCGGGCGCCACGTCCAGGCCGAGCCGGTCCTTGCCCGCGACGGCGACCAGCTGCTCGGTGGTGGGCCCGGCCGCGGCCTTCCGGTCCTCTCCGGCATGCCCGGCCAGGACGGCGACGTCCACCGCGAGGACGGTCGTGATGGCCGCCGCGATGGCCGCCGGCAGCACGCGACGGCCCGGCTTGCGCACCCGCACTCCCTGGCTCCCCCGGTCCCTTGGAAAGACATACGCCCACAAAGACTCAAGAAAGCCTAAAACGTGAGTTCCCTCACTGTAAACGCTGACAGTCCATCCAATACAGCCCGGGGCCCCCTACTGCCGGGCCAGCTCCTGGCTGAGCGCGGCCGGAGTGGTCACCGGCATCCGGCAGGCGAAGTCGCGGCAGACGTAGGCGGCGGGCTCCCCGCCCACCGGCTCCCGTCCGGCCAGCAGCGGCACCTCGTCGCCTTCGCCGACCGTCACGACCGCGCCCGGCGAGGTGCACATCAGGGCCGTGCGGTGCAGCGCCTGCGTCGCCGTGTCGTCCAGCGGTCCCACGATGGCGATCTCCACCGGCCCGTGCAGGGCCGCCGACGCGACGGCCAGGCCCCAGCCGACGAAACGGGCGTGTCCCGCCGCCAGGGGGACGACCACGCCCAGCGCGTCCAGCGCCGCCCGGCGGTGCTCGGCGGAGCCCGTCAGCGCCGCGTAGGTGAGCAGAGCCCCCGCCGCGCCGGTCTGGCCGGACGGCGTCACGTTGTCCGTGGGGTCCTTGGGGCGCCGGAAGAGCTCCTCGGCGTCGTCGGCGGTGTCGTAGAAGCCGCCCTCGCCGTCACCGAAATGCGCGAGCACGACGTCGAGCAGGACCCCGGCGCGCCGCACGTACTCCGGCTTGCCGGTGACCCCGTGCAGCGCGAGCAGCCCTTCGGCGACGTCCGCGTAGTCCTCCAGAACACCCGCGTTGGTGCCCGCGGCACCGTCTCTGGACGTGCGCAGCAGCCTGCCGTCGGCCATGTGCACCTCTTCCAGGAGCGCGGCGATCCGCTCGGCCGCCTCGACGAGGTCGGGCCGGTCGAACAGGGCGCCGCACTCGGCCAGCGCCGCCATCGCCAGGCCGTTCCAGGCCGCGACCACCTTGTCGTCCCGGGCGGGCCGCACCCGCGAGGCGCGCGCCTCCAGCAGCCGGTCCCGCAGGTCCTCCGGCAGGTCGCCCTCCAGCTGGAGGGTGGACGAGCCGTGCTCGAACGTCCCCTCCGCAGTGACCTTGAAGGCCCGCGCGGCACGGGCGGCGTCCTCTTCACCCAGCACCTCGGCGAGCTGCGCGGGCGTCCAGACGTAGAACCTGCCCTCCACGCCCTCGCTGTCGGCGTCGAGCGCCGACGCCAGGCCGCCCTCGTCCGTCCCCAGCTCCCGCAGCATCCAGTCGCAGGTCTCCAACGCGATCCGCCGCGCCAGCGGAGTCCCGTCCTTGCGCCACCAGTGCGCGTACACCCGGGCGAGCTGCGCGTTGTCGTAGAGCATCTTCTCGAAGTGCGGGACGACCCAGCCCTCGTCCACGCTGTAGCGGGCGAAGCCGCCGCCGAGCTGGTCGTAGATCCCGCCCCGGGCCATGGCCTCCAGGGTCCGCGCGGCCATCCGCTCCGCGTCGCCCTGCCGCAGCAGGAACTCCATCACCATGGACGGCGGGAACTTCGGCGCCCCGCCGAACCCGCCGTGCCGCTCGTCGAACGAGCGCCCCAGCACCTGGACCGCCTGGACGAGCACCGCCTCGGTCAGCGGCGACCCCTGCTGGAACCCCGCCTGGTCCCCCAGGGCCGCCACGATCTGCTGCCCCTGCTCGACCAGCTTCTCCCGCTGGTTCTCCCACGCGCCCGAGACCGCGTTCAGCAGCCCCTGGAACCGCTCGCGGGGAAAGTAGGTGCCGCAGTAGACCGGATGCCCCTCGGGCGTCATGAAGACCGTCATCGGCCATCCGCCCTGCCCCGTGAGCGCCTGCGTGGCCTCCATGTAGACGGCGTCCACGTCGGGCCGCTCCTCGCGGTCGACCTTCACGTTGACGAACCGCTCGTTCATGAGCTTCGCCGTCGCGGCGTCCTCGAAGCTCTCGTGCGCCATCACATGGCACCAGTGGCACGCCGCGTAACCGACGCTCAGCAGGATCGGCACGTCGCGACGGCGCGCCTCCGCGAACGCCTCCTCGCCCCAGGGAAACCAGTCGACCGGGTTCTCCGCGTGCTGGAGCAGGTAGGGGCTGGTGGCATCCTTCAGACGGTTCATGTGTTCACCCTAAGAGGCGGAGGTTTGCGAGGGCAGGGGGTAGATGCGTACCCAGTCCACGTGCATCGTCACGCGGTCCGGGGTGTCCGGGCCCTGGCACTGCTCCTTGGAGTAGCAGACGAGGTCGTTCTGCAGGGCCAGGTGCATGTCGGCCTTCTGGGGGATGTTCCTGCCGGTGTGCTCCCAGACGATCTTCCCGTCGATGAAGAAGGTCATCCGGTCGGGGAACCACTCCAGGGCGAAGACGTGCCAGCGGGTGAAGTCGCCGTCGATCGCCTTGGACGAGGTGTCGTCGTCCTCGCCCTGGTGGACGAAGAGGCCGGCGGTGCGGCGGGCGGGGTCGGGGATCTCGGCGAAGTTGATCTCGGCCCACTCGGGCTCGCCCTGGCGGGTGGGCCACAGCAGCATGACGGCCGAGTAGCCGGCGCCGGGGTCGGCCTTCATCCTGGCCTCGAAGCGGCCGAAGGTCTGGGGGTAGTGGGCGGCGACGCCGCCGGACAGCAGCCTTCCGCCGTAGCGGGCGCCGGTCAGGCGCAGGACGCCGTCCTTCACCGAGACGGCGCGGCGGGTGCGGGGGTGGGTGCCGCCGGGGTCGTGGTAGACCGCCCAGCGGGAGAGGTCGATCCGGTCGCCCGCGAAGTCCTCGTCCAGGGCCGGCGGCCCCCAGCCCACCGGGGGCCGCGGCACCGTGGTGGGGTGGACCCGCACCGCAGCGGCGCGCGGTGCGGGGCGCTCTCCGGGAGGTCGCGCGGAGGACGTGGAGAGGGTGCCTCCGGTGGCCAGGTGGGAGCCCACGGGGATGAGCAGGAGTGCCGCCGCCAAGCCGTACCCGAGCCGCTTCATGCGGCTCATGCAAGCAAGGAATGCCCCGGGGGCGACCCGCGCCCGCCGCCGTTCACCCGAACATGGGCTTTTCCTGACCGGAAGCCGACCCGGCGCGCTCCGGCCGGCGCACTCCGCCCGCTACTGGGAGGCGTCGCCCTCGGCGCGGGCCGCCTGGGCGACCTCCCACGCCTCCTGGTCCAGGTCGGCCTGGCGCGGCGCGTTCACGTTGGAGATGCGCTTGTTCATCGACTTGATCAGGAACACCAGGGCGATGCCCATGCAGACCACGACCAGGGTGCCCAGCGCGCCCGGGGAGACCGTCTCGTCGTTCAGCTCCTGCGCCAGGATCAACATCATGCGCCCACTTTCTCCCTGATGCCGGCGAAAAGGTCATCTTCCGGCAACTCGGTGTCGACCAGGGACCTGGCCAAATGGTAGTCCTCGGTCGGCCATGCCCTGCGCTGGAGGTCGGGCGGGCAGGCGAACCACCAGCCGTTCGGGTCGATCTGGGTGGCGTGCGCGATCAGCGCGGCGTCCCTGACCTCGAAGAAGTCACCGCACGGCACCTGGGTGGTGGACGGCCACGGCATCGGCCGGTCCTCCCAGTTGGCGATCCAGTCCAGGTAGGGGGACTCCTTGCCCGCCTCCACCAGCGCCCCGTGCAGGGCCAGCAGGCGCTCCTTGTGGAAGGTGAGGAAGTAGTACATCTTCAGCGGCTGCCAGGGCTCGCCCAGCTCCGGGTAGCGGTCGGGATCGCCGGCGGCGTCGAACGCCGCGGCGGAGATCTCGTGCGTCTTGATGTGGTCGGGGTGCGGGTAGCCGCCGTTCTCGTCGTAGGTGAGGACCACGTGCGGCCGGAAGGCGCGCATCTGGCGCACCAGCGGGGCGGTGGCCTCCTCCAGCGGGACCAGCGCGAAGCAGCCCTCGGGCAGCGGGGGCAGCGGGTCGCCCTCGGGCAGCCCCGAGTCGACGAAGCCCAGCCACTCCTGGCGCACGCCCAAGATCTCGCGGGCGGCGTCCATCTCGGCCTGCCGCACCGCGGTCAGGTTCGCCTTGACCTCCGGCCGGTCCATCGCCGGGTTGAGGATGTCGCCGCGCTCGCCCCCCGTGCAGGTGACCACCAGGACCTCGACGCCTTCGGCGACATAGCGGGCCATCGTGGCCGCTCCCTTGCTCGACTCGTCGTCGGGATGGGCGTGCACGGCCATCAGCCGCAGGGTCTCTGCCACCGGGGGCGCTCCCTATGCTTAAAGTGAGATTCGATTCCGAGATTGTTGCAGTCAACGCCGACAGAACCGCGAGGATTCCATGTCCGTCCACACCGAGACCGAACGACACGGGGAATCCGCGCCGGAACCCGCGCCGAAGCGGTCCGTCGGCACCTGGATCGGCTACGGCGTCATCGGCGCCTTCGTCGCCCTGTGCATGGTCGGGTGGGCCGTCGTCATGGGCAACGCCGGGGACAGCCGCAGCGGCATCAACGGCATCTCCGGCCGGACGATCTCCTACAAGGCCGAGAGCGACACCTCGCTGCAGATGACCTTCCAGATCCTCAAGCCCGAGGACGCCCGGGTGGTGTGCACCGCCCGCGCCCAGGCCTCGGACGGGCTCGTGGTGGGCGAGCAGCGGGTCGTCGCCGAGCCCGGCAAGAGCACCTCCAGCCAGATGATCTACCTCGCCACCAGCGCGAAGGCGCACACCGCCGAACTGCGGGACTGCGCGCGTTCCTGACCGTCGGATGGCAGGTTCCAGATCGCCGTCGGTGGGAACCTTTACTCTGATCGACCGGATAGGCTTGAGGTTTCGCGCACGGCGCCCGACCCCCGGGGGCCACGGCGAGACATCCGGCCACATCTCGTGGAAGCTAGGAGTACCCGTGACCGAGACCCGCACTGACAACGTCACCTGGCTCACCCAGGAGGCGTACGACCGCCTCAAGGGCGAGCTGGAGTACCTTTCGGGTCCTGGCCGCAAGGAGATCGCCGCGAAGATCGAGGCCGCCCGCGAGGAGGGCGACCTGAAGGAGAACGGCGGCTACCACGCGGCCAAGGAGGAGCAGGGCAAGATGGAGGGCCGCATCCTCCAGCTCCGGCAGATCGTCGACAACGCCCGGGTGGGCGAGGCGCCGGTCAGCGCGGACGGCAAGGTCACCCCGGGCATGACGGTGACCATCTCCTTCGAGGGCGACGACGAGGAGGTCACCTTCCTGCTGGCCTCCCGCGAGGAGCAGGGCTCCCCCATCGACGTCTACTCCCCCAAGTCGCCGCTGGGCGCGGCGATCAACGGCAAGAAGATCGGCGACAAGGCCTCCTACACGCTGCCCAACGGGCGCGCGATGACCGTCGAGATCATCGAAGCGGTGCCCTACGCGGGCGCCTGACCCCTCTCCTCCCTGCTCGGTTCCGCAGCGCCCACGGCCCCCGTGGGCGCTGTTCGTCTTCTTGACCATTTCTTGACCGACTTTCCGCCCTCTCCCTACCCGCCAGACCCACCAAGACACCTCCAATAGACCATCAAATCGGACAATCAGTTGGTTTGAGCGCGCGATTCCCGGTGATCTTGCGACTATGACGCAACCGCCGCAGAATCCCTCGCAGGAACCCGGCCCCCACCAGGGCCACGGCTCCTCCGACCCCTACGGCCAGAACCCGCCCCCTTACGGCGGGCAGTCCCCCTATGGAGGCGGGCAGCAGCCGCCCTACGGCGGACAGCCTCCCTACGGCGGGGGACAGCCGCCCTACGGCGGGCAGCAGCCCCCTTACGGCGGCTACGGCAGCGGCAGCGACTACGGAGGCGGCAGCGGGTACGGGGGCCACGGCGGCGGTCCCGGCGGATACGGGGGGTACGGCGGTCACGGCACCGCCCCTCCCATGATCGCGAGCAAGGGCAAACGCCTCCTGGGCATCATCATCGACTGGATCATCTACGGGATCGTCTCCTGCTGCATCACGCTGCCCTTCGGCTCCGACAGCCGCAACTTCGTGGTCGAGCGCCCGGACGGCGGCATGCGGTTCGACTTCGACCAGCTCTACTCCGCCGGCCAGGTCGTGGCGAGCCTGGTGGTGGCGATCCTGGCCTTCCTCTACTTCTGGCTGCTGACCTACCGCTGGAACGGCCAGACCCTCGGCAAGAAGGCGGTGGGCACCCGGGTGGTGCGCGAGCAGGACGGCGGGCCCGTCGACGCGAGCGCCGCGGCGATCCGCTCGGCGGTCTTCGTGGTGCTGGCCTACATCTGCTGCGTGGGCTTCCTCGTCGACGCGATCTGGATCTTCACCAATCCCAAGAACCAGACCCTGCACGACAAGGCCGCCAAGACGGTCGTCGTCGACGCCACCGGCGTCAACCCTTATCGGTCGGGCACCTCTGGACAGTCGTACTGAGCGCCCCGGCCGGTTGCCCAGTTCCCCGCTTAACAGGCAATCTGGGCAGTGTGCATATCCGACGTCCCGCCGCGGCGGCCCTCTCCCTCTCCCTGGTCGCCGCGCTGAGCATCGGCTGCCGGGGCGGGGAGCCCGTCCCCGCCCCCGCCGGCCCCGTCCCCACGGCCGGCGCGCCCTCGCCCTCCTCCGCCGCGCCCCTCGTCCCCGACCAGGGCTCGGTCGGCGACCCGTACGTGCCCGGCGACGGCAACGGCGGCTACGACGTGCGGCACTACTCCCTCCAGCTGAAGATCACCCCCGCGGACGAGCGGCGGGCCCTGGACGCCGTCGCGGTGATCAAGGCGCACGCCCAGCGGGAGATGTCCGAGTTCAACCTCGACCTCGCCGGCCTCGACGTCTCCCGGGTGGAGGTCGACGGCCGCAAGGCCGACTTCCTGCACCAGGGCGAGGAGCTCACCGTCCGGCCGTCCGCCACCATCGCGGGCGGCGGCGACTTCACCGTCACCGTCGCCTACTCCGGCACCCCGCAGCCGGTCGACGACCCGATCCTCGGCCGGTACGGCTGGATCCGGACGCCCGACGGCGTCGCCGTGGCCTGCCAGCCCAGCGGGGCACACACCTGGTTCCCCGGCAACAACCATCCGAGCGACAAGGCGACCTTCGACCTCGCCCTGACCGTCCCGCAGCACCTCACCGCCATCAGCAACGGCGAGAGCGGCCCGAAGACCGTCAAGAACGGCATGGCCACCACGCGGTGGAAGGTCGAGCAGCCGATGGCCCCCTACCTGGCCATGCTCGCCGTCGGCGACTTCAAGGTGAAGGAGGGCGTGACGCCCGGCGGCATCCCCATCCTGGTGGCCGTCGACGCCTCGGTCCGCGCCCCCTCGGTCGAGGACTTCTACCGGGTCAAGGCGCAGATCACCGACGAGTGGGTGAAGCTGTTCGGGCCCTACCCCTTCGGGTCCACAGGCGGCGTCGTCGACAACGCCGACGTGAGCTTCGCGCTGGAGACCCAGTCCCGCTCCATCTACGGCGACTTCGAGCCCACCCAGGGGATCATCGCGCACGAGCTGGCCCACCAGTGGTTCGGCGACAGCGTGAGCGTGACCCAGTGGCGCGACATCTGGCTCAACGAGGGCTTCGCCAGCTACGCCGAGTGGATCTGGGAGGAGCGCGTGGGCGGCCGCGACGTCCAGACCCGCTTCGACGACCTCTACCAGCGCACGCCTCCCACGGCGTGGCAGGTCCGCACCGGCGATCCCGGACGCCAGGAGCTGTTCAACGGCTTCGCCGTCTACGACCGGGGCGCGATGACCCTGCACGCGCTGCGCACGAAGATCGGGGACGACGGCTTCTTCTCCCTGCTGCGCCGGTGGGCCGAGGACCACGAGTACGGCAACGCCACCACCGACCAGTTCGTCGCCCTCGCCGAGAGCATGTCGGGCCAGGAGCTGTCCGCCTTCTTCCAGTCCTGGCTCTACGAGCAGGCGCGTCCCCCGCGCTGAGTAGATCGGCGGTCAGCACTCCGTCAAATGCCGTGTGCGGGGGCGACACCGCCCACCTCCCGCCGCAAGGTGGTCCCCGTGCATGGGTTTCGAACAGTGGCGGCAGGGACCGCGGCGGCGCTTCTGATGGGTCTCACCCCGGGAGCGGGCGCCGGAGCGATGGGCAGAGCGGCAGAACCCGGTGAATCCGGGCTCGGCGACGGCTACTTCCCCACGAGCGGCAACGGAGGCTACGACGTCGGCAACTACAAGGTCGACCTGAAGTTCACACCCGAGGGCCACCAGGTGGAGGCCACCGTGGAGGTCAAGGCGAAGGCGGAGCGGGAGCTGTCCTCCTTCAACCTCGACTACCGGGGGCCGAAGATCACCAAGGTCACCGTGGACGGGCAGGCCGCCGAGTACGAGCGCAAGGGCCGGGAACTGGTCGTCACCCCGGCGGCTCCGATCGCCGAGGGCGCCGCCTTCGAGACCGCCGTGAGCTACACGGGCACCCCGCCCACGCTCACCAACCCCGGGCTCGGCTCCTACGGCTGGAGCAGGAGCAAGGACGGCGCGCTGGTCACCGCGCAGCCCGACGGCGCCTCGGCCTGGCTGCCGTCCAACGACCACCCCAGCGACAAGGCGACCTTCGACTTCGCCATCACCGTGCCGGCCAAGCTGCGCGCCTACGCCAACGGCGAGCCGGGCAGGCCCGTCACCGAGAACGGGCTGACCACCTACCACTGGCACGAGCGCTCGCCCATGGCCACCTACCTGGCGACCATCGCCATCGGCAAGTTCGTCGAGCGGCGCAGCAAGGCGGGCAAGGTCGAAGTCATCACCGCGGTGGACCCCAAGTACCGCAAGTCTCTCAAGCGGGTGCACGACACCACGGTCAAGACGATGCGCTGGCAGCAGAAGCTCTTCGGGCCCTACCCGTTCAGCACCACCGGCGCCATCGTGGACGACCCGCAGCTCGGCTACGCGCTGGAGACCCAGAGCCGCCCGGTCTACGGCGGGTTCGTGCCGGACGAGGCGTTCATCGTGCACGAGATCGCCCACCAGTGGTTCGGCAACAGCGTGAGCCTGCGCCGCTGGGAGGACATCTGGCTCAACGAGGGCTTCGCCACCTACGTGGAGTGGCTGTGGAAGGAGCGCCACAACCGGCACGAGAGCACCCGCAAGATCTTCAACCGGTACTACCGGCAGTCCGGGAACTCGCCGGCCCTCAGCCCCGTGCCGGGCAGGCCGGGCCGCAAGGAGATGTTCGGCTTCTCCGTCTACATCCGCGGCGCGATGACCCTGGAGGCGCTGCGCCGCAAGGTCGGCGACCGCGCCTTCTTCCGCACCCTGCGCACCTGGGCCGTGGAGAACAAGGACGGGTACGGCGACACCGAGAAGTTCATCGCCCTGGCCGAGAAGACCTCCGGCAAGCAGCTCGACCGGCTCTTCAAGGTCTGGCTCTACCAGAAGGGCAAGCCCGCCAAGAACAGCTGGTGATCTTCGTCAACGATCGATGATCTCCGGCAGGTCGGCGGGGGACGTGTCGTTACCGCCGATACGGTGTCACACGGGTCAAGATGGAACCACCCCCGTGACAGGAGACACCGCGATGACCGTCCCCCGCCTGCTGGCCGCCGCCGCCGTGACGGCCTCGCTGGTCCTGCTCCCGGTGGCCGCCGACGCCGCGGTCGACTACCGCCCCGGCGCGCCGGGCGCCGGAGACTCCTACTTCCCCAAGATGGGCAACGGCGGCTACGACGTCCGCCACTACGGGCTGCGGCTCGCCTATGACCCGGCGACCAGGCACCTGACCGGCACGGCGACCATCACCGCGACGGCGGTGCAGAACCTCTCGCGCTTCAACCTCGACCTGCACGGCCTGACCGTCCAGAGCGTCAAGGTGAACGGCAAGGCCGCCAAGTGGCGGCGGTCGGGCTTCCAGGAGCTGACCGTCGTCCCGGCCAAGGGCCTGCGGGCGGGCGGGAAGTTCACCGTCGTGGTGAACTACGGCGGCGAGCCGCGGCGCATCTCCGACGAGCCGCTCGGCTCGTCCGGCTGGATCGCCACCACCGACGGCGCGGTCGCGCTCAACCAGCCGTTCGGCGCCGCCACCTGGTTCCCGGTCAACGACACCCCCAAGGACAAGGCGACGTACTCCTTCGCCATCACCGTGCCGCGCAAGCTGACGGCGCTGGCCAACGGCGACTTCGTCAGCCGCAAGGTCAAGGGCGACAAGGCCGTGCACCGCTGGCGGATGCGCCAGCCCATGTCCAGCGAGCTGTCGATGGTCGCCATCGGCGACTACGAGACGCTGCGCACCAGGTCCGGCGGGCTGCAGAGCGTCGTGGCGTTCGACTCCGCGCTGGCCACCTCCCGCAAGCAGCTCAAGGCCTACGACAAGAAGACGCGGGCCGTGCTGAAGTGGCAGTCCAAGCTCTTCGGCCCCTACCCGTTCACCTCGACCGGCGGCATCGTCGACGAGCTGGACGTCGGCTACTCCCTGGAGACCCAGGCCCGCCCGGTGCACGACTGGAACGCCCCCGGCAAGAACCCGCCGGACGACCTCGTCGTGCACGAGCTGGCCCACCAGTGGTTCGGCGACAGCGTCACGCCCGCCCGCTGGAAGGACATCTGGCTCAACGAGGGCTTCGCCACCTACGCCGAGTGGATGTGGAGCGAGCGCAGCGGCGGGCGCACCGCCGAGCAGGCCTTCCGCAGCGCCTACGCGGCGGGCCCCGAGGCCGACGTGTGGAAGGGCGTGCTGGGCGACCCCGGCCGCGACCACATCTTCGACAACCTCGTCTACCAGCGGGGCGCGATGACCGTGCACGCGCTGCGCAAGGAGCTCGGCGACGACGTCTTCTTCCGGCTCGTGCGCGGCTGGCTCGCCGCCGGCAAGGGCGGGACGGTGAGCACCGCGAAGTTCCACGCCTTCGCCGAGAAGTTCAGCGGCAAGCAGCTGGACGAGCTGTTCGACAAGTGGGTGTACAAGGCGGGCAAGCCCAAGCTCTGACGGGCGCCCGCGGCGCGGCGGGGCCTGGCGCGGCTCAGTTGAACTTGACCGTGTAGCCCTGCCTGCGCAGCCGCCCCATGACCTCTCCGCTGTGCTCGGGGCCGCGGGTCTCCAGGTGCAGCACCACCTCGGCGTCCTCCAGGTGGAGCCGTGCCGCGACCCGCTCGTGCATGACGTCCAGCACGTTGACGCCGAGCTCGGCCAGCTCCGACAGCAGTCGCACCAGCGCGCCCGGCCGGTCGGTGAGGCGCACCCGCACCACCATGTAGCGCCCGGCGGTGGCCAGGCCGTGCCGCAGCACCTTGGCCAGCAGCAGCGGGTCGATGTTGCCGCCGGACAGCACCGCCACGACCGGCGGGCGCATGGCGTAGGTGTGCTCCAGCAGGGCGGCGACGGAGGCGGCCCCGGCCGGCTCCACCACCTGCTTGGCCCGCTCCAGGGTGAGCAGCATCGCCCGGGAGATCGACTCCTCCGAGACCGTCACCACCGAGTCGACGTGCTGCGAGACCAGCTGGAAGGTCAGCTCGCCCGGCCGCCCCACCGCGATGCCGTCGGCCATCGTGGGGCTCGGCGTGACGCTCGTCGGGCGGCCCACCGCCAGGGAGGGCGGGAAGGCGGCGGCACGCTTGGCCTGGACGCCCAGCAGGCTCCCGGCGAACCCGCTCTCCTTGAGCGCGACGCCCAGCCCGGACGCCAGGCCGCCGCCGCCCACGGCCGTGACGACCGTCCGCACGTCCGGGCACTCCTGGAGGATCTCCAGCCCGAGCGTGCCCTGCCCGGCGACGATGTCGGGGTGGTCGAAGGGGTGGATGAACACCGCGCCGTGCTCGCGGGCGTACTCCTGCGCGGCGGGCAGGCAGGCGTCCACCGTGTCGCCCGGGTAGATGATCTGCGCCCCGTAGGCGCGGGTGGCCTCCACCTTGGGCAGCGGCGCGCCCGCCGGCATGAAGATCGTCGCCTTGCAGCCCAGCAGCGAGGCCGCGAGCGCCACCCCCTGGGCGTGGTTGCCGGCGCTGGCCGCCACCACTCCCCTGGCCCGCTCCTCCTCGCTCAGCCGCGAGATGCGGGTGTAGGCGCCGCGGATCTTGTAGGAGCCGGTGCGCTGCACGTTCTCGCACTTGAGGTAGACGGGCCCGCCCACCAGCTCCGAAAGGTGCCGGGAGCGCAGCAGCGGGGTGCGGACGAGCACGTCGTCCAGCGCCTCCCGCGCCCGGCGGATCGCGTCGAGGGTGACGGTCTGGCTCATGTGCCCATCCTGGCAGTCCGGCGGCGGGCCGCCGTGACGGCAGGGCGGCGGGCCGCCGTGACGGCGGGGCGCGGGGCGGCCGTCATGACAGGGCCTTGAACAGGGCGGCGCTCAGGGACGCCTTGTCGTCGTCGCCGTCCAGGGACCAGAACATGCCGCCGCGGAGCTTCCTCTTCTTGATGTAGGCGGCCTTGGTCCGCACGAGCTCCGGGTCGTCGTAGGACCACCAGGTGTCGCCGTCGTACTTCCAGACGGCGCCGGCCTCCTCGTCCCGGTGGACGGTGCCCTCGCGGCGGGCGAGGACCTTGTAGTCCTCCAGCCCCTCCTCGTGGGCGCCCTTCGCCGGGCCCGTCCCGGCCTGCCACAGGCCCTTGTTCCTGCCGGGAACGCCCTTCCAGCCACGGCCGTACATGGGGATGCCGAGGTTCATCTTGGCGGCGGGCCATCCGGCGTCCAGGTAGTCGCTCAGCGAGGCGTCCACGCTGAACTTTCCGGGCGTGCCCGGGTCGTCCGCGGCGTCGTAGAGGTTGCTCTGGTGGCCGGTGCGCTCCTCCCACTGGCCGTGCAGGTCATACCCCTGGAGGCTGCCGTAGTCGAGGTACTCGTGGATCTTGGCGACCTCGAGGTTCTTGATGTCGCTCGGCGCGGCGGGCAGGAACATCGACAGGCCGTAGCGCCTGCCGTCCTTCTCCCCCTGGGCGTCGAGCTGGCGGCGGAACTCGGCGAGCAGCAGGGTGAGGTTGCGCTTGTCCTCGGGCCGGTGGACGTTGTCGTTGTAGCCGGGCGAGCCGGGCCACTCCCAGTCGATGTCGATGCCGTCGAACAGGCCGGCGGCCGCGCCCTCGCCGCCCGCCCCGCCGGTCTCGGGCAGGTTTCCCCGGATGAACAGGTCGAGGCAGGACTCGACCATCGCCTTGCGCGAGGCGGCGGTGAGCGCCCCGTTGGAGAAGTACTTCGAGCCGGTCCAGCCGCCCATCGCCAGGTTGATCTTCAGATCCGGGTACCGCTCCTTGAGCCGCCGCAGCTGCCCGAAGTGCCCGCGCAGCGCATCGTCCGCCTCGTCGGCGACGCCGTCGACGCTGTCCTCGGCCTTGTAGGCGCGGACGTAGTCGTCGTGGGCGCTGGGACCGGAGCCGCCCTTGGACGTCACCGAGCAGCGCCCCTTGGGGTCCGGCTCGGCGAAGGCGTACTGGATCGTGGTGAGGTTGCCGACCGCGCCGCTGGTCACCAGGTTCTTCACGTGGAACTCGCGCTGGTAGGCCGCCCAGCGCGGGAAGTAGCCGATGCGGTCGTACTCCCGCTGCGCGGCGGTCTCGCGCGGCGCGGGGTCGGCGGCGCCCGTCTCCTCCTTGATCACACCGGCGGCGAAGGGGAGAGCCGCGACCAGGACTCCTGACAGGACGGCGGCCGCGGTCCAGTAGGCGGTTCGGCTCACTGCGGGGTCTCCCGTGCTCATCGGCTCAGTCGCGCTGCTGGTCAGAGGGGACGTTACCCTGCGCGCACCGGATTTCGCGAGACGGAGGGGGCGCAAGGGACTTTTAACGCCTGTACCGGTCTTTCCCCTATGAGAGGTTCTCACCCACTAGGCTGCTGGCTCATGCGCGCGCTCCTTGTCACCTCCGCGATCGTTGCGGCGTCCGTGGGCTGGGCAGGCCCCGTCCAGGCGGCCCCCGTGGTCAAGACGAAGACGGTGGCCTTCGGCACCCTCAAATCCCAGCGCATGGACATCTACGCGACGCCCGCCAAGAACAAGAAGAAGCGGCCCGCCCTCCTGCTCATCCACGGCGGCTACTGGTGGGGCGGCGACAAGTCGCACTGGAAGTCCTTCGCCAAGGACCTCGCCGCCCGCGGGTACGTGGTGTTCTCCACCAACTACCGGCTGAGCCAGCAGGCGGTCTGGCCCGCGCAGCGCGATGACGTCGAGGGCGCGGTGAAGTACATCCGCAAGCGGTCGGCGAAGATGGGCGTCAACCCCAAGCGCATCATCGCGATGGGCACCTCGGCCGGCGGCCAGCTCGCCTCCATGCTGGCCGTCCACGGCACCGGCGGCACCCGGGTGCGGGCCGTGGTGGCGCTGTCCCCGGTGAACTCCCCCATGGAGGGCTACGAGGCCGGCGGGCAGGAGAACGCCGACTACTACACCCGCAGGCTGCGCCAGGCCGTGGTCCAGCTGCTGGGCTGCACCCCGGTCTTCCAGGACCCCGACTGCTGGCCCCTGGTCACCGACGCCACCCCCGACGAGCACGTCACCCCGGGCGACGCGCCCACCCTGATCGTCCACTCGGCCAAGGAGTTCGTGCCCGCCGAGCAGAGCCAGGCGCTGCGCGCCGAGATGCGCGCGGAGGGCGTCCCGGTGACCCTGCGGGAGCTGCCCGGCGACCGGCACGGCGCCGAGATCCTCAAGAACAAGAAGAACTACAACCAGGTGCTCAAGTGGATCGCCAAGTGGGCGAAGTGAGCACCAGGGCGAAGTGAGCGCCCGGGCGGCGTGAGCGGCGCCCGCGTCAGCCGTTCCAGATCATCAGCACCAGGATCACCACCCACAGCAGCGCCGTGATGCCCGACACCGCGGCGATGCGGCTCTGCTCCGCCCTGATGTCGGGTCCCTCGGCGCCCGGCTCGGCCTTGCCGAGCTTGGAGATGACCTTGCCCTGGTCGCGCTCGATGAGGAGCAGCAGCAGGAAGGCGACGATGAACAGCGTCATCGACGCCGACAGCCACACCTGGTCGAACCTGCCCTCGGCCAGGAACAGCCCGAACACGAAGATGCCCAGCGTGGCCAGCCCGTAGATCCGGGTCGTCAACCGCAGGTAGCGCAGGACCTGCACGTTGCGCGCCCGGATGTAGCGGGGCGTGGACATGGTGGCCGCGGTCAGCGGGCCCAGCGTGAAGATGGCGAATCCCACGTGCAGGACGAGCAGGATGCGATCAGCGGTCGACATACCCCGACCTTAACCTGCCGATCACCCTCTCGCTCGCAGATAGTCACTGACCACGTACTCTCCGAGTCGCCCGGAGTCCGGGGAGAAGACCCGTCCGCCGTTGCGCCGGGCCAGCTCCTCCACGAACGCCACCAGCCTGCGGTCCTCGGCCAGCATGAACACGTTGAGGGTGGCGCCGCGCCGCGTCATCTTGTCGACCTCGGCGAAGGTCAGCGCCACGGTCTCGGGCGAGGGCGGGTAGTCGAACACCGGCAGCCCGTCGGACCGCAGGTGCGCGGTCGGCTCGCCGTCGGTCACCACCAGCACGATCGGGTCGAAGCCCGGGTGGGCGTCCAGGTGCCGCCCCGCCAGCAGCAGCGCGTGGTGCAGGTTGGTGCCCTGGACCCAGTCGGAGTCCAGCACGGCCATCTGCTCGGGTCGCAGCACCCGGGCGTGCCGGGAGAACCCGATGATCTGGATCGCGTCCTGCGGGTACTGGGTGCTGACCAGGGAGTGCAGCGCCAGCGCCGTCTGCTTGGCATCGGCCCAGGAGCCGCGCGTGACCATCGAGTACGACAGGTCGACCAGCAGGCAGACCGCCGCCGCGCTGCGCCGCTCGGTCTCCTTGACCTCGAAGTCCTCCGGCAGCAGCCGGACGTCGGACGGGTCGCGAAGGAGCGCGTTGGAGACCGTCCGCACCACGTCCAGCGGCTGCTCGTCGCCGAACCGCCACTGCCGCGACGTGCCGGTGAACTCGCCCGCCTGCCCCGCGTCGCGCTGGTCGTGCTGGCCGTTGCGGCCGGCCTTGAGCCGCGCGAAGACCTTGCGCAGCGCCGACTGCCCGAGTCTCCGGACGGCCTTGGGCGTCAGCTCCAGCCGGCCGCCCTCCCGGTTGAGATAGCCCTGGCGCTCCAGCTCCGCCTCGATCCGGCGCAGCTCCGCCAGGTCGTCCACGGCGCTCCGCCCCAGCGCGCGCCGCACGGCCTCCTCGTCCACGTCGGCCAGGTCCGCGCCGGGGTAGTCCTGGCGCAGCGCCGCCTCCAGCTCCGCCAGGTCCGCGAGGTCGGCCAGCGCGCCGGTGGCGTCGGCCAGGCCGAGGGAGTCCTCGCCGTCCATGCGCTGCGTGCCCGACCAGTCCAGGTCGGGGCGGCGCCGGCGCAGCGCGTCGCCGAGCCGCGACATCTCCAGCTCCAGACCCGCGTCCTGCAGCGCCTCGGCCATCAGCCCGGCCAGCTCGGCGCGCTGCTCGGGGTCGAGGGAGTTCATCAGCCGGTTCAGCGCGGCCGAGCGGCGGGCCAGGGAGTCCACCAGCTCTTCCAGGGTCCGCGGCTCGTCGGGGAAGAGGTCGCCGTACTCGGCCATGAAGGCGTCGAAGTCCTCCTGGCGGTGCTCGCCCCTGGCGTCGGCCTCCAACATCGCGTTGAGCGCGGCCATCATGTGCTTGACCCGCTCCGTCCCGGCCGGATCCCCGCCCTGGAGCGCCTGCTTGAGCCCCTCGAACTGGGCGTCCAGCACGTCGTCGCGCAGCAGGTCCTTCAGCCGCTCGAACGTCCGCCGGGCCGCCTCCGAACGCCACCGGTAGTCCCGCAGCGCCCGGACGGCGCGCGCGGTGTCGGACGGCAGCTGGTCCAGCTCGGCCTCGCGCAGCCGCGCCTCGTCGGACGGGTCGGGGAACAGCTCGGCGCGCTCCTGGCCCACCGCGGTGTCCAGCAGCGCCCTGGCCTCCTGGAGGATCCCGTCCATGCGGCCGCGCCCGCTCAGCTCGCGGCGGCGTTCGCGGACCTCCCGCAGCAGGTCGTCCAGGCCCCGGCGGCCGTTCTCGCCGCCCGGGCCCCGCCGCAGCAGGTCGCGCAGCGCGTCGGAGACGCGGCCGCCGTTCAGCACCTCCTCGCCGACGGCGTCGAGCGCCTCGCGGACGTCGTACGGGGGCGCCAGCGGGTCGGGCCCCTCCCGGTACGGTCCGTAGCGGTACCTCATGGTTCCCCCTCGCCCGCTCAGGTGCGGTAGGTCGAGCCCTCGCCCGAGACGTCCTTGGACAGGCGCCGGGTGAGGTACAGGCCCTCCAGCGCGAACTCCAGCGCCGCCGCGGCCTGGCCGGGCGAGTCGCCGTCCAGGTCCAGCAGCTCCATCAGCTTGGCCAGCCCGCGCACCGGGCCGAGGCGCCTCAGCAGCTCCGCCGAGGGCACCAGCTCGCCGGTGTCCACGCTCTCGCCCGCGTCGAACCGCTCCAGCAGCCCCGACAGGTCGGCGCCGCCCAGGTGGCGGCGGAAGGTCTCGGCGACGGCGCGGCGCAGCAGGTGCTCCAGCACCTCCTGCTCGCGGCCCTCCTCGCTGACCTCGAACTCGACCTTGCCCATCAGGCTCGGCACCACCGCGGGCAGGTCGCAGGCCCGGGCCACGGCCCGCTCCTCGCCGGCGAGCGCGGCGCGGCGCAGCGCGCCCGCCGCCACCGTCTCGGCGCCCGCCACGGAGAACCGCGCCGACACGCCGGAACGGGCGTCGACGGCCTTGGACTCGCGGACCAGCCGGGTGAACCGGGCGATCACCTCCAGCAGGTGCCGCGGCACCTCGGCGACGAGGTCGGCCTCCTGGACGACGAGGTCGAGCTCGGTGGCGAGCTCCAGCGGGTAGTGGGTGCGGATCTCCGCGCCGAAGCGGTCCTTGAGCGGGGTGATGATGCGGCCCCGGTTGGTGTAGTCCTCGGGGTTGGCCGAGGCGATGAGCAGCAGGTCCAGCGGCAGCCGCAGCGAGTAGCCGCGGATCTGCACGTCCCGCTCCTCCAGCACGTTCAGCAGCGCCACCTGGATGCGCTCGGCGAGGTCGGGCAGCTCGTTGACGGCGAAGATCCCCCGGTTGGTGCGGGGCACCAGGCCGTAGTGCACCGTCTCGGGGTCGCCCAGGGTGCGGCCCTCGGCGACCTTGATCGGGTCGACGTCGCCGATGAGGTCGCCGACGGAGGTGTCGGGCGTGGCGAGCTTCTCGCCGTACCGCTCCTCGCGGTGCCTCCAGACGACCGGCAGGTCCCCGCCCGCCTCTTCGGCCAGCCTCTTACACCGGATGCAGACAGGCTCAAAAGGATGATCGTTGATCTCGCAGCCCGCGATCACCGGCGTCCACTCGTCGAGCAGGCCGATCAGCGTGCGGATCAGCCGGGTCTTTCCCTGGCCCCGCTCGCCCAGCAGGACCAGATCGTGGCCCGCGAGCAGGGCCCGTTCCACATGGGGGAGCACGGTCTCATCGAAACCGACGATTCCCGGAAATCTCTTTTCCCCTGTTTTCAAACGTGACAGGAGATTTTCTCGCAGCTCGGTCTTCACGGGCCGGTGAACATGGCCCGAGGCGAGCAGTTCGGCGAGCGTGGTCTCACGCGGTTGGGAAGGCACCTGAAAGAGATTACGTCCCCTCTGTCCCAACCGCACTGTTTACATGGGAGTGGTTTCGGATCTGGGTCAAGACCGGTTGAATCAAATCATGACTCGTTTCGGGGACGGACTGGCAATGGGGCCCGATCTCGTCCGCGCGGCCGAAGAGGCCGTACGGCAGGCGACGCGGGCCCTCGACGGAAGAGCGGATCTCCTGTGCGTGTTCGTCAACGGGACGGACCCCCAGGAGGTCGAGCGCGCCGCACGGCACGCGATGGCCTTCAGCGACGCCCGCACGGTGCTGGGGTGCAGCGCCGACGGGGTGATCGCGGCGGGCAAGGGCATCGAGGAGGCCTCGGCGGTCAGCGCCTGGGCGGCGATCCTGCCGGGGGCGCGCCTGGAGCCCTTCCGGCTGGAGACCCTCCAGGCCGAGGAGCGCCTGGTGGTGGTCGGCATGCCGGAGAACTCGCCGGAGGACGTGGCGGGGATCCTGCTCGCCGACCCCTACTCCTTCCCCGTGGACGCCTTCGTCGAGCGCTCCGAGGAGGTCCTGCCCGGCCTCCCGCTCGTCGGCGGCCTCGCGGGCGGCGGCCAGGGCGAGACACGGCTCTTCGTGGACGACCAGATCGTCGAGACCGGCGCCGTCGGCGTCGTCATCGGCGGCCCGGTCAACGCGGTGACACTGCTCAGCCAGGGCGCCCGGCCCATCGGCCCGCCGATGACGGTGACCAGCGCCGAGCAGAACGTGCTGTTCGAGCTGGCCGGGGCGCCCGCCCTGGACAAGCTGGAGGAGATCATCGCGGGCCTGACCGAACCCGAGCGCGAGCTGGCCACCCAGGGCCTGCTCATCGGGATCGCCATGGACGAGTACGCCGAGGAGCACGAGCAGGGCGACTTCCTGGTGCGCGGGGTCGTGGGCGTCGACGCCGACACCGGGGCGCTGGCCGTCGGCGACGTGGTCACCACCGGCCAGACCGTCAGATTCCAGGTGCGGGACGCCGGGGCCGCCGACAGCAACCTCACCCGCCTCATCCGGGGCTTCGACATCGGCCCCGTCGAAGGAGCCCTTCTCTTCTCCTGCAACGGCCGGGGACGCGCGATGTTCGGCGCCTCGGACCACGACGTGCGGGCCCTGGACCGGTTCGGCTCCGTCGGCGGATTCTTCGCCGACGGGGAGATCGGTCCGGTGGCCGGCCGCAACCATATTCACGGTTTCACCGCCTCCATTCTCGCCTTCGCAGGCTCCGACACAGGAAGGACAGCGCCGCATGAGCGATGAGCGCGTTCTAGCCGTAGACATCGGTGGCACCAAGATGGCCGTGGGCATCGTCGACCCGAACGGACGGGTCGAGTCCTACGAACGAACCGAGACCCCCCGCGTGGACGCCGAAGGACTGTGGCGAACGCTGGAGGCCCTGCTCGACAAGCTCCACACCGACGGCGAGCTGATCGGCGTCGGTGTGGGCTGCGGCGGGCCCATGAAGTGGCCCTCGGCCGAGGTCTCCCCCCTCAACATCCCCGGCTGGCGCGACTTCCCCCTGCGCGACCGGCTGCGGGAGCGCCACCCGGGGCTCGCCGTCCGGGTGCACAACGACGCCGTCGCCGTCGCCGTCGGCGAGCACTGGCGCGGCGCGGGCAAGGGCTCGGACAACGTGCTGGGCATGGTGGTCTCGACCGGCGTGGGCGGCGGCCTGATCCTGGGCGGCCGGCTCATCGACGGGGCCAGCGGCAACGCCGGGCACATCGGCCACATCGTCGTCGACCCCGGCGGCCTGCCCTGCACCTGCGGCGGGCGCGGCTGCCTGGAGGCGATCGCCCGCGGCCCGGCCCTGGCCGCCTGGGCGGAGGCCGAGGGCTGGCGGGCGGAGCAGCCCGCCGCCACCGCCAAGGACCTGGCCGCCGACGCCGGGCGCGGCCACCCCATCGCGGTCGCCGCCATGCGCCGCGCCGGCCGCGCCTTGGGCATCGCCATCGCCTCGGCCACCCACCTGTGCGACCTGGACGTCGTCGCCATCGGCGGCGGCCTCGCCCAGGCCGGACCCCTGCTGTTCGCCCCCCTGGAGGAGACCTTCCGCGCCCACGCCCGCATGCGGTTCGCCCGCAACGTGCGGGTCGTCCCCGCCGCCCTCGGCCAGACCGCCGGCCTGGTCGGCGCCGCCGCCCTGATCTTCGAGGGCGGCAGCTACTGGAACGCGGACTGATGGACCCGGCCCCCCGATAAGGCCGACCGGCCGTCCGGGAGGCGACCCCCGGACCCCCGGACCCCCGCGAGGGCGACAGCCGATCGGCCGGCTGTCGCCTACGCCTTCTCCAGCGCCTGCTCCAGGTCGGCGAGCAGGTCGCCGGCCTCCTCGATGCCGACCGACAGCCGCACCAGGTCCGCCGGGACCTCGAGAGGGGACCCGGCGGCCGAGGCGTGGGTCATCCGGGCCGGGTGCTCGATGAGGGACTCCACGCCGCCGAGGGACTCGCCGAGGATGAACAGCTCCGTGGCCTCGCAGACGCGCACGGCGGCCTCCTCGGAGCCCATGCGGAAGGAGACCATGCCGCCGAAGCCGCGCATCTGCTTGGCGGCGGTCTCGTGGCCCGGGTGGTCGGGCAGGCCCGGGTAGAGCACGCCGGCGACCTTCGGGTGGCCGGTGAGCAGGTCCACGACCCGCGCGGCGTTGGCGCAGTGCCGGTCCATGCGCACGGCCAGGGTCTTGATGCCGCGCAGGGTCAGCCAGGAGTCGAACGGCCCGGCGACCGCGCCCATCGCGTTCTGGTGGTAGGCCAGCCGCTCGCCGACCTCGTCCGAGGCGGTGACCACGGCGCCGCCCACCACGTCGGAGTGGCCCCCGACGTACTTGGTGGTGGAGTGCAGCACCACGTCGGCGCCCAGCGCCAGCGGCTGCTGCAGGTACGGGCTGGCGAACGTGTTGTCGACCACCAGCAGCGCCCCCGCCTCGCGGGCGATCCCCGCCATGGCCTCGATGTCGGCGATGCCCAGCAGCGGGTTGGTGGGCGTCTCCAGCCACACCAGTGACGTCTCGGGCCGGATCGCCGCCCGGACGGCCGCCGGGTCCGCCAGCGGCACCGGCGAGAAGGACACGCCCCAGCGCTCGTAGACCTTGGCGAACAGCCGGTACGTCCCCCCGTAGGCGTCGTTGGGGATCACCACGTGCGAGCCGGGGGCGCACAGCGCCCGCAGCACCGCGTCCTCCGCCGCGAGCCCCGACGCGAAGGCCAGCCCCCTCCTGCCGCCCTCCAGCGCCGCCAGGCACTCCTCCAGCGCCGTACGGGAGGGGTTGGCGCTGCGGCTGTACTCGTATCCCCCGCGCAGGCTTCCGATCGCGTCCTGCTGGTAGGTGGAGACCTGGTAGATCGGCGGCACCACCGCCCCCGTCACCGGATCGGGTTCCTGCCCCGCGTGGATCGCCAGTGTCTCGAAGCTCCGGTCGTTCATCCTCCCAGGTTAGGTGCCCGTCACCCTGCGGAAGGCGAGGACCGCGGGTGCCGGGCGATGTTCTTCCCGCCGAGGACGGTGTTCCGCGCAGTCATGTGACGCCACCCCTGGGCAAAGTGACGTCACTATTCGCTTGACATGACGTCGCAATGACGCCACATTGAAGGCATGGACCTGATGCCGTACGTGGAGAACCTTCGCCACGAGCTCGCCGTCGCCGCCGAGGCGGCCGGCCCGGACGCCCGCGCGCTGGCCGAGCGCCTCACCGGCGTTCTCGAAGCCGCGACCAAGCTCACCCTGCTGGAGGTGCTGTCGGCCGCGGCGGACGAGATCACCGGCGAGCTCGCGCCGGGCTCGGTCGACGTGCGGCTGCGCGGCGGCGAACCGGCGTTCGTGGTGACGTCTCCGTGGCCGGAACCGGCTGCGGAGAACGCGATCGGCGGCCCCGAGACCGCGTCCGCGCCCTCCGCGCTGCCGATCGCCGAGGAGGGCGGCACCGCGCGGATGACGCTGCGCCTGCCCGAACACCTCAAGCTCCGGGTGGAGGAGGCGGCCGGCCGGCAGGGGATCTCGGTCAACGCCTGGCTGGTCCGCGCCGTTTCCGCCGCGTTCGAGCCCGGCACCGGAAGCCGTCCCGCCGACCGGCCCCAGCAGCCCCGGAGCGGGCGCGGCTACACCGGCTGGGTGCGCTAGCCGGCCGCGCCTCCCGCCACCCGTCGTCACCCGTCGTCACCCATCGCCCGGCCCCGAGGCCGGGACGTTCCACCGGACCCGTGAGGAGGGCTCCGCCATGCCCGCTTTCGACACTCCCGAACCGATCATTGCTGACATCGAGGTCTATGTCGGCCAGGTCCAGATCCACGCCGGCGACCGCGCCGACACCGTGGTGGAGGTGCGCCCCAGCGACCCGTCCAACGAGGCGAGCGTGCAGGCCGCCGAGCAGACGTCCGTCGAGTTCTCCGGTGGACGGCTGCTGGTGCGGGGCCCCAAGCCCAGGGGCCTGGGGTACCTGCGGTCCTGGCGCGGCTCCATCGAGGTGACCGTCGGCCTGCCGGCCGGCTCCCGCGTCGAGGGCAGAGGCGCCGCGGGAGGCGTCGTGGACTTCGTCGCCACCGGCTCGCTCGGCCAGACCTTCCTGCACAGCATGAACGGCGACCTGCGCCTGGAGGAGACCGGGCCGCTGGAGGCCAGGGCCTCCACCGGCGAGATCCGGGTGGACCGGGTGACCGGCCCCGTCGAGGTGACCGGCTCGACCGGGGCGATCCGGATCGGGGTCGTCGACGGCCCCGGCACGGTGAAGAACTCCACCGGCGCCATCATCCTGGGCGAGGCGACCGGCGACCTGCAGCTGAAGACCGGCGTCGGCGAGATCACCGTCGGCCGTGTGCTGGCCGGCCTGACCGCCAGGTCCGCGCACGGCCGGATCCGGATCGAGGCGGCGGTGAGCGGCACCCTCCGCCTGGAGGGCGGCCACGGCAAGGTCGGCATCGGCATCCCCGAGGGCACGGCCGCCCGGCTGGACCTGCATTCCAAGAACGGCCTGGTGCGCAGCGCCCTGCCCGCCGCCGACGGCCCCGCGGCCACCGACGACGTCGTCGAGGTGCACGCGCAGACCAGCTGGGGCGACATCGACGTCCACCGGTCCTGACCCCCCGACATCCCTGAGGAGCCCCCCATGAGCGATGCGATCACAGCCGAAGGGCTGGTCAAGAGATACGGCGAGAGGACGGCCCTGGACGGTTTGAGCTTCTCCGTCCCGCAGGGAACGGTGCTGGCCCTGCTCGGCCCGAACGGCGCCGGGAAGACCACGACCGTGCGGATCCTGACCACGCTGCTGCGCCCCGACGGCGGCTCCGCCACCGTCGCCGGATGCGACATCGTCCGCGACGCCGGGCGGCTGCGCTCGCGCATCGGCCTGTCCGGCCAGTACGCCGCCGTCGACGAGCACCTCACCGGCGCCGAGAACCTGGAGATGGTCGGACGCCTCTACCACCTGGGCGCCGGGCGCGCCAAGGCCCGTGCCCGCGAGCTGCTGGAGCGCTTCGACCTCACCGAGGCCGCCGACCGCCCCGTGAAGGGCTACTCCGGAGGCATGCGCCGCCGCATCGACCTCGCCGGAGCACTGGTCGCCGACCCGCCGGTGCTGTTCCTGGACGAGCCGACCACGGGCCTGGACCCCCGCGCCCGCGCCGCTCTGTGGGAGACGATCTCCGAGCTCGTCGCGGGGGGCGGCACGCTGCTGCTGACCACCCAGTACATGGAGGAGGCCGATCACCTCGCCGACCGGATCCTGGTGGTCGACCAGGGCCGTGCCATCGCCGACGGCACCGCCGACGAGCTCAAGGACCGGATCGGCGGCAACCGCATCGAGCTGACCGCGGCCGACGCGGCCGACCTGGAGGCCGCCCGGCGGGTCCTCGAACGCTCGCCCGTCGGCACCATCCGGACGGTGCCGGAATCGCTCCAGCTCATCGTCTCGGTCATCGACGGCCCCGGGTCGCTCCACCTGATCCTCGGCCGGCTCGCCGACGCCGGAATCCGGGTGCGGGACGCCGGGCTGCGGCGGCCCACCCTCGACGACGTCTACCTCTCGCTGACCGGCCGCCAGGCGTCCGGCGCCGACCCGCGGCTCCAGGAGGCCACCCGATGAACGCGCTCATCCTGCCCGTCACCGACGGCTGGACCATCGCCAAACGCAACACCCTGAAGATCAGGCGCTCACCCGACCTCCTCGTCGGCGCCGTCATGCTCCCGGTCGTGCTCGTGCTGCTGTTCGCCTACGTCTTCGGCAGCGCCATCGACGTCCCCGGAGTGCCGTACAAGGAGTACCTGCTCCCCGGCATCTTCGTCCAGGCCGTGATCATCAGCGCGCAGATGACCGGCTACACGCTGACCCTGGACCTGCAGAAGGGCATCTACGACCGGTTCCGCTCCCTGCCCATGGCCCGGTCCGGGGTGCTGATCGGCCAGACCGTCAGCGACCTGCTGCTGAACCTCGCCAGCCTGGTCGTCATGGCGGTGATGGGGCTGATCGTCGGCTGGCGGGTGCACACCTCCCCGGGCGAGGCGGTCCTCGGCTTCGGCCTGCTGCTGCTGTTCGCCTACGTGTTCTCCTGGCTCACCGCCACCGTCGCGCTGGCCCTGCGCACGCCGGAGAGCTTCAACGGCGTCGCGAACATGGTCGCCCTCCCGCTGGTGTTCGTCTCCAACGCCTTCCTCGACAGCTCCAAGCTGCCCGCGCCGCTGCGGGTCGTCGCCGAGTGGAACCCCGTCTCCACCTTCACCCAGGCCGCACGGGAGCTCTTCGGCAACACGGGCACCGCGTTTCAGACCTCCGACGCCTGGCCCATCCGGAACGCCGTCCCGGCCTCCCTCCTCTGGATCGCCGTCATGCTCCTCGTGTTCGTCCCCCTGGCCACCCGCCTCTACAAGAAGGCCGTCAGCGCCTGACCACCGGCGCAACGCGGCCGAGGCCGCGTCCGGGAGGAGGCCCTCATCCTGAGGGAGGTGCCCCTCCCCCGCAGGTACCGGATCGACTTTCCGCACAGGGGTGGATCACAGGAGAGCCGCCCCGCCTCTAGATTGCGTAAAGACTTCATAAACTCCCTGAACCAGAGAGGCTCCGTCATGTTCGGACGGCTCGGCAACGCCGTCGTCAAACACCCCTGGTGGACCATCGCGGCGTGGCTGGTGGTGGCGGTGCTCGTCATCGTGCTGTCGCCCAAGCTCGAGACCGAGTCCGACCAGAGCAACTTCCTGCCCTCCAAGTACGAGTCGCTGCAGGCCGCCGAGATCTCGGCGCAGGCCTTCCCGCAGACCGAGACCGTCTCGGCGATGATCGTGGTCACCCGCACCGACGGGAAGCCGCTCACCGACCAGGACGTGGCCAAGACCACCCAGGTGGCCCAGGCCCTGCCCAAGCCCGAGATGGTCGCCCAGATCGTCACCGGGCCGCAGGCGGTCTCGCCCAACAAGCAGGTCCAGGTCATCAACGTCCCGATGACCGGGGAGAGCCTGGAGGACCAGCAGAAGCAGCTCGACGCCGTCCGGGACCTGCGCGAGGCGCTGCCCGGCCAGCTGCAGGGCAGCGGCCTGCAGGCCAAGATCGGCGGTGACATCGCCAGCTGGGTCGACAACGAGGAGTCCTTCAACCGGGCCTTCGCCATCGTCGGCGCCGCGACCTTCGTACTGATCATCGGCCTGATCCTGGTCATCTTCCGCGCCCCGCTGGCCGCCATCATCCCGATCGTCGTGATCACGGTGGTCATGGAGGTGGCGATGGGCCTGATCGGCATCGCCTCCAAGCTCATGGGCTTCTCCGGCGACGACCAGCTGCAGACGATCATCCTCATCGTGTTGTTCGGCATCGGCGCCGACTACTACCTGTTCCTGATGTTCCGGTTCCGGGAGCGGCTGCGCGCCGGGGACGACAAGCGGACCGCGATGATCCTGGCGGTGGAGCGGGTCGGCGAGGTCATCTCCTCGGCCGCGGCCGCCGTCGCCGCGGCGTTCCTGGTGCTGCTGCTGGCCGCCTTCGGGGTGTTCAGCGCCTGGGGCCCGTCCCTGGCGATCGCGGTGGTGGTCATGGCGATCACCTCGCTGACCCTGATCCCGGCGATCATCGTCCTGCTCGGCGCCAAGGTCTTCTGGCCCTCCAAGTCCTGGCAGCAGGAGCCGAAGGCGAGCACCGCCCGCAAGGTCGGCGCGTTCGTCGGCGCCAAGCCGCTGGTGGTGGCGCTGGTGTCGGGCGGCCTGCTGGCCGCGCTGGCCTCGGGCGTGCTGATGTTCAAGGCCGACTACGACTTCCAGGCCGGATTCCCGCAGGACACCGAGTCCGCCAAGGCGCTCAAGGACATGGAGAGGGGCTTCCCGGTCGGCCTGACCACGCCCGTCCAGGTCTACCTCAAGAGCGAGAGCGGCGCCGACCTCACCCCCGAGCAGCTCTCGGCCTTCGCCGAGGCGGCCAAGGGGGCGCCCGGCGTCGGCGCCGTCCAGCCGCCCATCCCGGGCGAGAAGACCAAGACGATCGCCCGGGTCGACCTGGTGCTCAAGGAAAACCCGCTCGGCAACGACGCGATCTCCCTGGTCAAGGACGACCTGCGGCCTGCCGTCCACAAGGCGGCGCCCGAGGGCACCCGCGCCTACGTCGGCGGCACGACCGCGCTCTTCGCCGACATCAACGAGGTGAACAACCGCGACCTGTCGGTCATCCTGCCGGTGGCGGCGCTGCTCATCGCGCTGATCCTGGCGCTGCAGCTGCGCAGCCTCGTCGCGCCGCTCTACCTGGTGCCCGCGGTGCTCCTGGGCTTCGCGGCGACCATCGGCGCCACGGTGTACGTCTTCCAGGGCCTGCTGGACAAGCCGGGCGTCACCTTCCAGCTGCCGATCATCATGTACCTGTTCGTGCTGGCGATCGGCACCGACTACAACATCCTGATGACCGCGCGGCTGCGCGAGGAGGCGCGCGAGGGCCATGATCCGCGCAGGGCCGCGGCCCTGGCCGTCGAGCACGGCGGCCCGACGGTCATGGCGGCGGGCGTCATCCTGGCGGGCACCTTCGCCGTCATGATGCTCGCGCCGGTCGCGATGATGCAGCAGATGGGCTTCGGCGTGGCCATCGGCATCATGCTCGCCGCGTTCGTCATGTCGATGTTCCTGGTCCCGGCCGTCACCGCGATGCTCGGGCACGCCGCCTGGTGGCCCGGGCACGGCGACCGGAGCAAGGCGAAGACCGAGCCCCGGCCGGAACTCGTCGAGCACTGACCGCACCGCTCGAAGAAGGGGCGGCCTCCGCACGGAGGCCGCCCCTTCCGCCGTGCGGGCCCCTCAGGAGGCCAGGAAGCCCAGGAGGTCCTGGCGGCTGAGCATCCCGGCGGGCTTGCCGTCCACCAGGACGACCGCCGCGCCGTGCTTCTCCAGCACCTCCACCGCGCGGGAGACCGGGTCGCCGGAGCCGAGCGTGGGCAGCGGCGCCGACATGTGCTGCGAGAGCGGGTCGTCCACGTGCGCCTTTCCCGCCACCAGCAGGCCCAGCAGCTCGCGCTCGCCGATCGCGCCGACCACCTCGGCCGCCATGACGGGCGGCTCCTCCTTGAGCACCGGCACCTGGGAGACGTCGAACTCGCGCATCAGCTCGATCACCGAGCCGACCGTCTCCTCCGGGTGGGCGTGCACGAACTCCGGCAGCCGCCCCTCCTTGCCCGACAGGATGTCGCCGACCTTGGCCTCGTCGCCGGCCGCCGCCAGGAAGCCGTAGTTCTGCATCCACTCGTCGTTGAAGATCTTCGACAGGTAGCCGCGGCCGCCGTCGGGCAGCAGCACCACCACGACCGCGTCCGGCCCGGCGCGCTCGGCGACCCGCAGCGCCGCGACCACCGCCATGCCGCAGGAGCCGCCGACCAGCAGGCCCTCCTCGCGGGCCAGCCGCCGGGTCATGGTGAAGGAGTCCTTGTCGGAGACCGCGATGATCTCGTCGCAGACCTCCGGGTCGTAGGTGGCGGGCCAGATGTCCTCGCCCACCCCCTCCACCAGGTACGGGCGGCCGGTGCCGCCGGAGTAGACCGAGCCCTCCGGGTCCGCGCCGATGATCTTCACCCGGCCGCCGGAGACCTCCTTGAGGTAGCGCCCGGTGCCGGTGATGGTGCCGCCCGTGCCCACCCCGGCGACGAAGTGCGTGATCCGCCCCTCGGTCTGCTCCCAGATCTCCGGGCCGGTGGCCAGGTAGTGGGAGCGGGGGTTCTCCGGGTTGGAGTACTGGTCGGGCTTCCAGGCGCCGGAGATCTCGCGGGCCAGCCGGTCGGAGACCGAGTAGTAGGAGTCCGGGTGGTCGGGGGCGACCGCGGTGGGGCAGACGATCACCTCGGCGCCGTAGGCGCGCAGCACGTTGACCTTGTCGGCCGCCACCTTGTCCGGGACGGTGAAGACGCACCGGTACCCCCGCTCCTGCGCGACGATGGCCAGGCCGACGCCGGTGTTGCCGGAGGTCGGCTCGACGATGGTCCCGCCGGGCCGCAGCGCCCCCGACGCCTCGGCCGCGTCGACCATCCGGACCGCGATGCGGTCCTTCACCGAACCGCCGGGGTTGAAGTACTCCACCTTGGCGATCACCTGGCCGGGCACCCCGGCGGTCACCCTGCGCAACCGCACGAGTGGAGTGTTCCCCATCAGGGGGATGAGCGAGTCGTGAACCTGCACGGGACGTCCTTGTCTTGCGCGCTGGAGAGAACGGGAATACTCGATGTGGCCTCTATCCGCTCCGACCGGTGTCCCGTCCGCGAGCACCCCCGCCGCTCGGATAGATTCCGTTCGACACTAGCCCAGCCTGCCGGGGGTGAGCGAGTCCATGCTGAGAGCCCTGACCACGCGCCGGATCGTGACGACCGCGGCTTTCGGCGGGGGCGGCCTGACCGTCCTGGGCGCGCTGACGTTCGCCCTCCTGGTGGCCGAGGCCCGGCTCGCCCGGCGGATCATCCAGGGCTCGGCCAGCCTGCCGCCGCCGGTCACCGACGGCCTGTACGGGGCGTGGCTGCCCGGTGAGCCGCTCTCCTTCACCATGCTGGGCGACTCCACCGCCGCCGGGATCGGCGTGGACGAGCCCGAGGAGACCGCCGCCTCCCTGATCGCCTCGGGGCTGGCCGCCAGCGCCGGACGGCCGGTCCGGCTGACCAACGTGGCGGTCTCCGGGTCCCGCTCCGAGGCGCTGGCCGAGCAGGTCGAGCGGGCGCTGGAGGCGGCGCCGCGGGTGGCGGCGATCATGATCGGCGCCAACGACGTGACGGCCCGCATCCCGGCCGCCGAGTCCGTCCGGCACCTGGAGGACGCGGTGCTCCGGCTGCGCGGGAGCGGGTGCGAGGTCGTCGTGGGCACCTGCCCCGACCTGGGCTCGGTCGAGCCCCTCATGCAGCCGCTGCGCTGGATAGCCCAGCGCACCAGCCGCCAGCTCGCCGCCGCGCAGACCGTGGTGGCGGTGCGGGCGGGGGGCCGCACGGTGTCCCTGGGCGACCTGCTGGGCCGCGATTTCGCCATCGAGCCCGGCGAGTTCTTCTCGGCGGATCGTTACCATCCGTCTGCGCGAGGTTACGGTGCGGCAGCGGCCGCCCTGCTACCTTCGGTCTCAGCCGCGCTGGGACTCGAGCCCGAGGCCCGGTTCGGCGAGGGAGTCCTGCCCATCTACCTCGCGGCCGCCTCGGCCGCGGAGAAGCCCGGCACCGAGGTGGCGGCGCGGAACGGCGACGGCAAGTCCCGCTGGGCCACGCTGCTGCGCCGCACGGGTGGCGCGGCTCCCGCCCGTCCCGCGTCTGACGGCACGGCCCTGCCGGAGGTGGCACCCGGCACGGTCTGAGCCGCTCGGCGCCTCTTCCCCTGCCTGGAGTCCCGACCATGCCCTCGGCCGCCCTCAAGCGACTACTCTTCGCGTCCGCCTCGCTACTCCTGGCCGCGGCGTGCTCCAGCGCCGCGGACCGCGACACCGCCCACGCCTCGGCGGGCTGGTCCGACACCGGGGTGAACGCGGTCAGCCGCGCCGTCCCGGGGGCCGGCGTCGTGGCCGTCACCGGCCTGCGGCCCGACGGCGCGCTGGAGACGGTCGTCGACGACCTGGCCACCGGCCGGCGGCTGTGGACGAGGCAGGCGACGATGGTCGGCCGGCTGCCCGGCATGGGGGTGCAGCCCCCCGCCGTCGCCGGTCCGGTGGTGGTGTCGCTGGAGCCGCGGTCCGGCGGCCCGTGGAAGGCCATGGTCGTCGCCCGCGACGCCCGCACCGGCGAGCACCGGTGGTCGCGGGGCGTGCACTCCACGTTCGGCCCGGTGGCCTGCGGCGTGAACGTGTGCCTGGCGGAGTCGACGGCCCAGCGCAACCCGCGGTTCGTGGTGCTGGAGGGGGCCACCGGCCGCACCCTGTGGCGGCTGCGCGGGCTGGCCGAGGTCCAGCACGCCGACCGCGACCGCGTCGTCGTCTTCCGGATGGCCCGGCGGCCGGTCCTGGCCGCGCACTCCGCGGACTCCGGGCGCCGGTTGTGGGAGTTCCCGGTCGAGGACGCCGTGGGCAGGGGCGTCGACCTCTCGGGCGGCTGGTCGTTCGGCGCGGCGGGCGACCTGCTGCTCGGCCACATCGCGCCGGCCCGGCGGGGCAGGTCGCTGTCGGCGTACGGCTTCTTCGCGCTGCGGCTGGCCGACGGCTCGCCGGTGTGGTCGCACCCGCGCCAGCTGCGGGTGTACCCGAGCCCCAACCCCGCGGTCGGCCTGGTCACCCGCGAGGTCGGCGCCTCCGGCTCCTTCGAGGGCTTCGCCCGCATCGACACGCGCACCGGCCGCAAGCTGGCCGCGATCCCGGCGGCGGCGGTGCCCCGCGGCTCGCAGTGGTGGCTGTCCTTCTCCACCGACCTGTCCGTGCTCGGCTTCTGGCTGCCCGGCGGCAGGGGCAGCGCGTTCGACCTGTACCGGGCGGCGGCGGTCCCGACCGACACCCTGCGGACCTGGTCCTTCTGCTCCACCGACCCGCAGCCGCTGCGCCTGGCGGGCGGCGCGCCCGGCTTCTTCCCCGTCGCCCCCCTGTGCGCCTACGACCTGGCCACCGGCGCCAAGGCCGCCGACCCCGGCCCGCCTCCCGCCTGGTACACCGGCTCCGCCAACGGCCACCGCGTCTGGCGCGACGAGCAGGGCGCCCTCCACGCCACGCACGACACCACCGGCAGCACCCCGGGCATGTACGGCTGAGGCGCACCCCGCCGGGGGGCCCGTACCAGAGGGATTTCTAGAATCATGTCCTAGAACATGATTAGAGTACTCATTGGTAACTTAGTGGTCCGCCGACCCGGCCCCGAAGGAAGAGGAATCCCATGCCCGAGGCAGTGATCGTCGCCACCGCCCGCTCCCCCATCGGCCGCGCCTTCAAGGGCTCCCTCAAGGACCTGCGCGCCGACGAACTGGCGGCGAGCATGGTCCAGGCCGCCCTGGACAAGGTCCCCCAGCTCGACCCCAACACCATCGACGACCTGCTGCTGGGCTGCGGCCTGCCCGGCGGCCGCCAGGGCTACAACATGGCCCGCGTCGTGTCGGTGCTGCTCGGCCTGGACACCGTCCCCGGCGCGACCGTCACCCGGTACTGCTCCTCCTCGCTCCAGACCACCCGGATGGCGCTGCACGCCATCCGCTCCGGCGAGGCCGACGTCATCGTCTCCGCCGGCGTGGAGCACGTCTCCGGCTTCGCCTTCGGCTCCTCCGACGGCATGCCCAACACCAAGAACGAGAAGTTCGAGCCGGCCGAGGCCCGCACCGCCACCCTGGCCGAGGGCGGCAAGGACTGGACCGACCCGCGCACCGAGGGCATCCTGCCCGACATCTACATCGCGATGGGCCAGACCGCCGAGAACGTCGCACGGCTCAAGGGCGTCTCCCGCCAGCGCCAGGACGAGTTCGGCGTCCGCTCCCAGAACCTCACCGAGAAGGGCATCGCCAACGGCTTCTGGGCCTCGGACATCACCCCGGTCACGCTGCCCGACGGCACCGTGGTGAACAAGGACGACGGCCCCCGCGCCGGCACCACCTACGAGGCCGTCTCCCAGCTCAAGCCGGTCTTCCGCCCCGACGGCACGGTCACCGCCGGCAACTGCTGCCCGCTCAACGACGGCGCCGCCGCCGTGATCATCATGAGCGACACCAAGGCCGCCGAGCTGGGCATCACCCCCCTGGCCCGCATCGTCTCCACCGGCGTCTCGGGCCTGTCCCCCGAGATCATGGGCCTGGGCCCGGTCGAGGCCAGCAAGAAGGCGCTCGCCCTGGCCGGCCTGACCATCGGCGACATCGACCTGGTCGAGATCAACGAGGCCTTCGCCGCCCAGGTCCTGCCCTCGGCCGACGACCTCGGCATCGACATCGACCGGCTCAACGTCAACGGCGGCGCCATCGCCATCGGCCACCCCTTCGGCATGACCGGCGCCCGCATCACCAGCACCCTCATCAACAGCCTGAAGTTCCACGACAAGCAGTTCGGTCTGGAGACCATGTGCGTCGGCGGCGGCCAGGGCATGGCGATGGTGCTGGAGCGCCTGAGCTAGGAACCCGCGCGACCTGAGAGAACGCGAAGGCCCCCGGGACGGGATCCCGGGGGCCTTCGCGTCAGGTGCTACCGCGCTCAGTCGCTGCTGTTCAAGATCGCCAGGAGGCGCAGGACCTCCAGGTAGATCCAGACCAGGGTGCTGGTGAGGGCGAAGGCGCAGGCCCAGGAGTACTTCTCGGGCAGGCCCGCCTGGACGCCCTTCTCGACCATGTCGAAGTCGAGCATCAGGAAGAAGCAGCCGACGAGGATCGCCACGACGCTGAAGACGATGCCGAGGGCGCCGTTCTCGCGGATGCCGATGCCGCCGTCGGTGAACAGGCCGGCGACGAGGTTGACCAGCATGAGGCCGATCAGGGCGAGGCCCGCTGCCACCACGTACTTCGTGAACTTCGGCGTCACCCGGATGATCCGCAGCGAGTAGACCGCCAGCATGGCGCCGAACGCCAGCGCCGTGCCGATCACCGCCTGGAAGACGATGCCGTTGTAGAAGTCGTTGTACATGTGGCTGATCGTGCCGACCGCCACGCCGTAGAAGGCCGCGTAGGTCAGGGTCAGCGCGGCACTGGCCTTGCCCGAGAAGCTCAGGTAGAGGCCGATGCCCAGGCCGATCAGGGCCGAGACCAGCGCGACGCCCATGCCCAGGTCGACCACCCAGGCCACGGCGCCGGTGAGGGTCAGGGTGCCGAGGCTGAGGAAGCCCTTGACGACGACGTCGTCGATCGTCATCGTACGGACGCCCGGCTGCGCCGGGGGCGCGTACGCCGGCTGGTTGTACATGTCCTGGAGCTGCTGCGGGGAGGGCGTGTACTCGCGCCCCGCCTGCTCACCCATCTTGCGGAACGCGGGGTTCCTGCTCTCCATCTATTTCCTCCGGCAACTGAGAACCGTCACATCGATAAGACGCTCCTTACCGGTAAATCGTTCCGGTACGCAAGTCGTGTTCCTCATCTCAGTACGGCGTCGAGCTCGTACAGGCCGATCCTGCCCGCCTCCGCGGCGAGGGCGGCGGTGGCCAGATGCAGCAGCCAGGTGCGGGTGAGGCCGTCCTCCCGGGGGCCGTCCTGCAGGGCCGCGGCCCAGGCGCGCAGGGTGCGGGCGTAGTCCTCGCGCAGGGCCTCGGCCCGGCACACCTCCAGGCCCACCGCGTCCAGCGCCTCGATGAACGAGCCGAGCGTGGGCAGCTCCTCCTGCGAACCCAGGACGTAGTCGCTGGTGAACGGGCGCTGGACGGCGTCCTGGCGGTGCACGGGCTGGCGGACCAGCAGCCGCCCGCCCGGCCGGAGCAGGCCGGCGACCCTGTCGACGACGCCGTGCAGGGGCAGCACCCCGGCCAGCGCGACGACCACGTCGTACTCCCCTTCGGCGGGCACGTCCGGGACGGCGCGCACGCCTTCGGGCGGAACGACGTCGAAGGAGGTGACGGCGGTCACCAGCGCTCCCTGCTCCCGGGCGAGCCGGGTGGCGAAGGAGGCCCAGCCGGCGTTGAGCTCCAGCACCGAGGCGCCCGGTTTCAGCGCGAGCCGGGCGGCGAGCCGCTCCTCGCCGGCGCGCTGCGCCTCCGCCGGCTCCGCCGTGCCCGCCCAGTGCCCCGTGCCCAGCGCCCGCGCACCGCCGGCCATCCGGGCGTAGAGCTCCTCGGGCGTCTCCGCCAGCAGGCCGCGTCCGCCCTCCTCGGGCGGCGCCTTGGGCTCGGGCCCGACGGCGCCCAGCATCACCGCCGTCCGGACGATCTCCCGCTTGTCGTCGCCGCTCAGCCGGATCGCCTCGTCGTCATGGCGCAGCACCCGCTGCAGCGCGCCGAGCGCGGCGCACACGTCGCCCTCGATGTCCAGCTCGCCGGTGACGTAGGCGCGGACCAGGCCGATCTCGCCGGGCTTCCACAGCAGCCGCCGCAGCGCCCGACGGTCGCGGACGACGAAGACGGGGGCCCCGGGCGAGCCGATCTCGCTGCCGTCCCAGGCGCGCACCCGCACCGGCAGCGGATCGCCCAGCAGCCGGACCAGCAGCGGCTCCAGCCGGCTCGCGGCTCCGTCCACCATGCCGTTCTCCCTCGTCCCGACGCCTTGTCGATCTTAGGCACGTCCGCTCTTATCCCGCCCGTCCCGCGCGGTGTGTGGCACATGCCACGGAAGCCGCGGCCGGTCGGGGCCGAGATTTTTCTTCCCGAATTCCGAACCTTCTGCTTGTTTGCGCCATCCCATCTTCCGTAACCACCCTCGTGACACGAGGGACCAGCGGGGTCACTCCTCCGGCGGGGGCCGGAGGACGGGGACGGGTCAGGGCCTGACGGGGGCGTTCAGCGGCGGGGCCGCTGAGCCCGGCCCTGTCCCTCTCCCCGGGCCGCGCCCTCTCAGAGCTTCGCGGCTTCCTTCGCCCGCGTGAAGACCTCGTCGAGCATCGTTTCGCTCACCCGGCCGGTGAAGGTGTTCTGCTGGGACGGGTGGTAGCAGCCGAGCACCAGCATCCCGCCCACCCGGGCCTCGGCTCCGTGGGTGAACTTCGGGCGCGGGCGCGGCACCGCCAGCCCCGCCTCGGCCAGCACGGGCCACAGCGCCTGCCAGGCGAAGCCGCCGAGCACGACGACGACCTTCGGCCGGGTGAAGGCGAACTCCCTGGCCAGCCACGGGCGGCAGGCGTCGCGTTCGGACGGCAGCGGCTTGTTGTCGGGAGGCGCGCAGCGGACGGTGGCGACCATCCGGGTGTGCAGCAGCCGCTGGCCGTCCCCGGCGCGCACGCTCTCCGGCTGGACGGCCAGCCCCACCCGGTACAGGGACGCGAACAGCCAGTCCCCCGACCTGTCCCCGGTGAAGATGCGCCCGGTGCGGTTGCCGCCGTGCGCGGCCGGGGCGAGCCCGACGATGAGGATCGCCGGGTCCGGCGCCCCCCACCCGGCGATCGGGCGCCCCCAGTACTCCTCGTCGCGGAACGCGCGGCGCCGCTCCACCGCCACCCGCTCCCGCCACTCCACCAGCCGGTCGCAGGCGCGGCAGACCGACTGCCGGGCGCACAGCTCCGCCAGGTCGGGCGCCCCCGCCGCCAGCTCCGCCGCCTCGGCCGCGTCGTGCGCGACCGGCGTCCCGGGCGTCGCGGGATCGTCGGGCCAGCCGGTCCCGGGAGGGACGAACGGGGCCGGGGGTCCGCCCCCCGGTCCGGCGCCGCTCAGACCAGGCTCCAGGCGATGCCGTCGAGGATGTCGCGCTCGCTGACGACCACCGCGCCGAACCCGTACTCGCGCATGATGCGGTCGAGGATCAGCGCGCCGGCGCCGATCACGTCCACCCGGCCGGGGTGCATGAACCCCAGGGCGGCCCGTTCCTCGTGCGTCATGTGCAGCAGCCTGCGGGTGGTCTCGTGCACCTGGGCGGCGGTGATGCGCGACAGGTGGATGCGCTCGGAGTCGTAGGCCTCCAGGCCCATGCTCATCGCCGCGACCGTGGTGACCGAGCCGGCCAGGCCGACCAGGGTGCGGGCCTCGCCGACGGGGACGCTCTGGCGGACCTCGCGCAGCACGGCGTCGATGTCGGCGACCGCGTTGGAGATCAGTTCCGGTGAGGGCGGGTTGGCGCCCTTGAAGTGCCGCTCGGTCATCCGCACGCAGCCGATGTTCATCGAGCGGGCCGCCTCGACGCCGGAGCTGCCCACCACGAACTCGGTGGAGCCGCCGCCGATGTCGACGACCAGGTACGGGCGGAGCGGACGCAGCGCGGCCAGGTCCTTGGTCGCCCCGGTGAAGGACAGCTGCGCCTCCTCCTCGCCGGTGACGACCTCGGGCTTCACCCCGAAGATCTCGTCGACCCCGGTGATGAAGTCGGCGCGGTTGCGGGCGTCGCGGGTGGCGCTGGTCGCCACGACACGCACCCGCTCGGCTCCGTGCCGCTCGATGAGCCCGGCGTAGTCGCGCATCTCCTTGAAGGTGCGCTCCAGCGCCTCGGGCGCCAGCTCGCCCGTCTCGTCCACGCCCTGCCCGAGGCGGACGATGCGCATCTCGCGCTCGACCTCCCGCATCTCCTCACCGACGTCGGCGATGAGCAGCCGTACCGAGTTGGTCCCGCAGTCGATCGCGGCCACCCGCGTCATGTGCCCTCCCAGAGGCAGCTGAACCCAGCCGTGCTTAGTCGACCATCTTCGCATCGGCGCAGCATCCCGAACGCCACCATTCAGGCAGTTCATCCAGTGCCTCGCGGCCGAAGGGGTTGCTGCCCGGAGCGGCCAGCTCGTGGGCGACCAGCGCGTGCAGGCACTTGACGCGGTCGGGCATGCCGCCGGCGGTCTGCATGCCCTCGGGGAGCGGGGGCATGCCCGCCTTCTCCGCGGCCAGATCGCGCCGTTCCTGATAGTCGCGGTGCGCGGCGCGGTAGCGCTCGGCCAGCTCGGGGTCCTCGGCCAGCTCCGCCTGCATCTCGCGCATCCGGCCGCGCTCCTCCAGCCGCCCGATGGCCGAGGCGGCGCGCGGGCAGGTGAGGTAGTACAGCGTGGGGAAGGGCGAGCCGTCCGGCAGGTACGGGGCGGTCTCGATCACGTCGGGCAGCCCGCACGGACAACGGTGGGCGACCTCGGCGGTCCCCCGGATCGGCCGTCCGAGCTGGGCCTGGACGGCCTCGACGTCACGCTGGTCCATCGGCGCGGGCACTCCCTGTGATCGGTCAACGGCGAAGACGCCACCGAGTCTATTGCGCTCCGCCACCCCGGGGGGGCGACCCCCGGATCCCGCGCAGGGATCAGCCGATCCTCGCTTCGCCGCGGTCGACCCAACACCACCCGGGGGGCGACCCCCGGACCCCCGTGCAGGGATCAGCCGATCCTCGCTTCGCTGCGGTCGTCTGATCCCTAGCCCTGCCGGTCGGCGGCCTCCACCGAGCGCCAGAGGGTCTCGTACCACGGCGGGGTGCGGGTGGGGCCGGTCTCCTCCTGCTGCTCGGAGGTGCCTCCCTGGCCGTCCAGGACGACGTAGCACTGCTCGCCGGGGTCGCAGAAGTGCAGGCGGCGCCGCGCCTCGCGCTTGACGTAGTCGGGGTCGCCCAGGCTCGCCTTCTTGTCGGTGAGCTCCCGCACGTCCTTGCGGACGGCGGCCTCCTGCTTCTGCAGCCGGGAGATCTCGCTGCGCTGCGCCACGTACTCGCGCACCGGGTAGGCCAGGCTCAGCGCGATGGCGCACATGACGACCGCGAGGATCGCCGCGCGCGATGTCAGGTGGAACCTGCCCCCCGCGTTCTCGCGGGGGGCAGGTCCGCGCTGACCGGAGATGTCAGCCCTCCCAGGTGAACCGGGGGAAGGCCGCGGCGCCGGCGTAGCGGGCGGCGTCGTCCAGCAGCTCCTCGATGCGCAGGAGCTGGTTGTACTTGGCGACGCGGTCGCTGCGGGCGGGGGCGCCGGTCTTGATCTGGCCGCAGTTGGTGGCGACGGCCAGGTCGGCGATGGTGGTGTCCTCGGTCTCGCCGGAGCGGTGGCTCATCATGCACTTGAAGCCGTTGCTGTGGGCCAGGGAGACGGCGTCGAGGGTCTCGGTGAGGGTGCCGATCTGGTTGACCTTCACCAGCAGCGCGTTGGCGGTGGCGGACTTGACGCCGCGGGCCAGGCGCTCGGGGTTGGTGACGAAGAGGTCGTCGCCGACCAGCTGCACCTTGCCGCCGATGGCGTCGGTGAGGGCCTTCCAGCCGTCCCAGTCGTTCTCGTCCAGCGGGTCCTCGATGGAGACCAGCGGGTAGTCGGCGACGAGGGTGGCGTAGTAGGCGGCCATCTCCTCGGCGCTCTTGGCGGCGCTCTCGAAGGTGTAGGAGCCCTCGGAGTGGAACTCGGTGGCGGCGACGTCCAGCGCCAGGGCGATGTCGCGGCCCGGGGTCAGGCCGGCCTTCTCGATGGCGACGAGGATGAGGTCGAGCGCCTCGCGGTTGGAGGGCAGCTCGGGGGCGAAGCCGCCCTCGTCGCCCAGGCCGGTGTTGAGGCCCTTGCCCTTGAGCACGGACTTCAGGGAGTGGTAGACCTCCACGCCCTGGCGCAGCGCCTCGGAGAACGTCGGCGCGCCCAGCGGCGCGATCATGAACTCCTGGATGTCGACGTTGGTGTCGGCGTGCGCGCCGCCGTTGAGGATGTTCATCATCGGCACGGGCAGCACGTGCGCGTTGGGGCCGCCGACGTAGCGGAACAGCGGCAGGTCGGCGGCCTCGGCCGCGGCCTTGGCCACCGCGAGGCTGACGCCGAGGATGGCGTTGGCGCCCAGGTTGGCCTTGTTCGGGGTGCCGTCCAGGTCGATCATGACCTGGTCGATGATGCGCTGGTCGTCGGCGTCGTAGCCCACCAGCTCCTTGGCCAGGGTGCCGTTGACGGCCTCGACCGCCTTCTGCACGCCCTTGCCGCCGTAACGCTGGTCGCCGTCGCGCAGCTCGACCGCCTCGAACTGGCCGGTGGAGGCGCCGCTGGGCACCGCGGCCTGGGCCTGAGAGCCGTCTTCGAGCAGGACCTCGACCTCGACGGTGGGGTTACCGCGAGAGTCGAGGATCTCCCGGGCGTGTACGGCCTCGATCGCAGACACTGTGCGCTCCTTGTTCAGCATCACGGGGGTTACGTCCCGAGCCTACCGAAGGGCCGTCCCGGCACTTCGGACGGCTCGCCGTCCCGCGCCGTTACCCGATCGTGGCCACATTCCCTACCGATCAGGTTGACTTGGTATTCCATCCTTGCTCTACTTTTCACATCAAATCAGTCGAAAATATCGACCGGGAGCGGAGAACGATGAAGCTCAGCAGGAGAAAAGCCCTGGCGGCGCTGACGGCACTGGTGATCGGGGCACCGGTGCTCGCCGCCTGCGGCGACGACTCCTCCAGCGGTGGCGAGAACGGCGGCACCACCACCGTCAACCTCGGGTTCTTCCCGAACATCACGCACGCCACCGCGCTGGTCGGGCTGGAGAAGGGCATCTTCGCCGAGAAGCTCGGCTCGGACGTCAAGATCGAGCCCAAGTCCTTCAACGCGGGCCCCGCCGCGATCGAGGCGCTCTTCGCCAAGGGCGTCGACGCCACCTTCATCGGCCCCAACCCCGCGATCAATGCCTGGGCCCAGTCCAAGGGCCAGGCCATCAAGATCGTGAGCGGCGCCGCGTCCGGCGGCGTCTCCCTGGTGGTCAACCCCGACAAGGTCAAGAGCCTGGACGACCTCAAGGGCAAGAAGATCGCCACCCCGCAGCTGGGCAACACCCAGGACGTCGCGATCCGCTCCTACCTCAAGTCCAAGGGCCTGACCGCCAACAAGGACGGCTCCGGCGACGTCGCGGTGGTGCCCCAGGAGAACTCCCAGACGATCGACACCTTCAAGCAGGGCGCGATCGACGGCGCCTGGGTGCCCGAGCCCTTCGCCTCCCGGCTGATCCTGGAGTCCGGCGGCAAGAAGCTGCTGAACGAGAAGGAGCTGTGGCCCGACGGCAAGTTCGTCATCACCCACCTCATCGTCCGGCAGGAGTTCGCCAAGGAGCACCCGGACATCGTGAAGAAGCTCGTCGAGGGCACCGTCGCCTCGAACGACTACATCAACGGCAACATCGAGGAGGCCAAGACCTCGGCCAACGCCCAGCTGGAGAAGCTGAGCGGCAAGCCGCTGTCCGAGGAGGTCCTCGACTCGGCGTTCAAGGAGATCGAGTTCCTCAGCGACCCGATCCCCTCCTCCCTGGTCACCGGCGCCAAGAACGCCGAGGCCGTCGGCCTGCTGGAGCCGGTGGACCTCAACGGCATCTACGACCTGACCCACCTCAACGCCATCCTCAAGGCGGCGGGAAAGCCGGAGGTCAAGACTTCATGAGCAAGGCCGTCAAGGCCCCCGCGAGCCGGACCGCCAGCGCGGTCCGGCTTTCGGGCGTCTCCAAAGCGTTCGGTTCCGGCGCCTCGGCGCTGCTCGCCCTCGACGACGTCTCCCTGGACGTGCGCCCCGGCGAGTTCGTGTGCCTCCTCGGCGCGTCGGGATGCGGCAAGTCCACCCTGCTCAACCTCGTCGCCGACCTGGACAAGGCCAGTGCGGGGACCATCGACAAGGGCGACGCCCGGGTCGCCCTGATGTTCCAGGAGCCCGCCCTCTTCCCGTGGCTGACCGTCTCGGGCAACCTCGAACTGGCGCTGCGCCAGCGGGGCGTGCCCCGCGCCGAGCGCAAGGCGCGCGCGTCGGAGCTGCTGGCCTCGGTGCACCTGTCCGGGTTCGAGAAGAAGCGCCCGCACCAGCTGTCCGGCGGCATGCGCCAGCGGGTGGCGCTGGCCCGCGCCCTGGCCCTCACCGAATCGCAGGGCGACGAGCGCCCCACCCTCCTGCTCATGGACGAGCCGTTCGGCGCCCTGGACGCGATGACCCGCGACCTGCTCCACGACGAGCTGGAGCGCATCTGGCGGGAGCGCGAGCTGTCCGTCCTCTTCGTCACCCACAACGTCCGCGAGGCCGTGCGGCTCGGCGACCGCGTCGTCCTGCTGTCCAGCCGCCCCGGACGGGTGATCCAGGAGTTCCCCGTGGAGTTCCCGCGGCCCCGCCGCATCGACTCCCCCGACGTGGCCACGCTGGCGGCGACCATCACCGACCGGCTCAAGGAGGAGGTGAGCCGTCATGGTTCTTGAGCAGCAGGAGAAGAGCGGCGGGATCCAGCGGCAGATCGCCGGCCTGGACGCGCTGGAGCTGACCGCGGGCAAGAAGAAGAACCCGCTGGTGCGCGTCTGGTCGGCGCTGTGGCCGATCATGACCGCGGTCCTGATCTCGCTGGCCGCCTGGGAGCTGGTCGTCCTCAGCGGCTGGCGCGAGCCGTGGGTGCTGCCCGGACCCCGCGAGGTCGTCCCGGTCTTCTTCGAGGTCGTCGCCACGGGCACCTTCTGGGACGCCGTCGCCCTGACCATGCAGCGCGCCCTCGTCGGGTTCGCGCTGGCGGTGCTCATCGGCGGGACCATCGGCGCGCTGGTCTCCCAGTCCTGGGTGCTGCGCCGCGCCTTCGGCTCGCTCATCACCGGCCTGCAGACGATGCCCTCGATCGCCTGGTTCCCGCTGGCCATCCTGCTGTTCAAGCTGAGCGAGAGCGCGATCCTGTTCGTCGTGGTGCTGGGCGCCGCCCCCTCGATCGCCAACGGCCTCATCGCGGGCGTGGACTACACCCCGCCGATCCTGCTGCGGGTCGGCCAGACCATGGGCCTGACCGGGTTCGCCCGCTACCGGCACCTGATCATCCCGGCCTCGCTGCCGTCGTTCGTGGCCGGCCTCAAGCAGGGCTGGGCGTTCGCCTGGCGCAGCCTGATGGCGGGCGAGCTGCTGGTCATCATCGGCAAGCAGTCGATCGGCACCCTGCTGCACTTCTCCCGGGAGGTCAGCGACACCGCGGAGATGATCGCGGTGATGGTGATCATCCTCATCATCGGCATCCTGGTCGACCAGCTCTTCGGCGTGGTGGACCGGGCGATCCGCTCCCGCTGGGGGCTGCAGCGGGTCGGCGACTGACCGGACGGCCGTGCGGCGGCTTCCGCACGGTCGCTCCGGCGCCCCTCCACAAGTGAACAGCCACGACAATCGGGGAGAACGTGCACGTCACCGCCCGCGTCGAGTACGCCCTGCGCGCCCTGCTGGCCCTGGCCGCCGCCGAGCCGTCGGCCCTGACCGCCCACACGCTGGCCGACACCCACGGCCTTCCGCTGACCTTCCTGCAGTCGATCCTCGGCGACCTGCGCCGCGCCGACCTCGTCTACAACCAGCGGCTCCCCCGTCCGGGGTACCGGCTGGCGCGGGCGGCCGAGGAGCTCACCGTCGGCGAGGTGCTGCGCCTGGTCAGCGGCGCCCGCGCCGAGGAGCGCGCCGAGCCGCCCGCGGGCGAGCCCTCCGCGCTGGTGGGCGCGCTGCGCCAGGTGTGGCAGGCCGCCGACACCGCGCAGCTCGAGGTGATCAACGCCGTCACCCTGGCCGACCTGCGCGACGGCCGCCTGCCCGACCTCGTCCGGGCCCTGCTGGCCTGAGGCCGCACCCCGGCCGCGGGGCACGCATCCAGGCCGTGAGGCGCGCGCCCCGGCCGCGAAGTGCGCGCCCCGTCCACGCGGGGCGCGTCCCGCGCGCTCCGGCCCGCGGGGCGCGCCTCAGCCGGTGAAGGTGAAGAAGGGCTCGGTGAACGGCGTCCGCGGGAACGGCAGGTCGGGTCCGAAGGGGTTGTCGTCGTCGCCGTCGCCGAACGGCGGGTCGTCCTGGCGCTCCTCGCCCTTGGAGACCGTGAGGACGACGGTGATGCCGGAGTCGCCGGGGTCGATGCTCGTGCCGGGCCCGGGGCTCGTCTCGGCGATCGTCCCCTCGGGGTAGCGGGAGTGGATCTCCGCCGAGGAGATCCGGTGGTCCATGTTCATCGCCTTCAGCCTGCGGATCGCTTCCTCGGGCTTGAGGCCGCGCAGGTCCGGCATGCGCACGTGGTCCTCGCCCGAGCCCTTGCGGAAGAAGTGCGACGGCGGCCGGCTGAACCCGGTGGCCTTGACGCCCCGCAGCGCCTCGGCCATGGTGTCGCGCCAGATCGGCCCCGGGATGCTCGCCCCGTAGACCGGGCCGCCGCAGTGCGTGGGCAGGCACACGTTCGTCATCGGGTGGCTGTAGCCGCCGCGCGGGTCGCCCACCCAGACGGCCGAGGCCAGCTCGGGGGTGTACCCGGCGAACCAGGCGGCCGAGTAGTTGTCCACCGTGCCGGTCTTGCCCGCCGCGGGGCGGCCCAGGGCCAGGCCGCGCGCCGTGCCCTTGGTCAGGACCCCGGCCATCACGTGGTTCACCGCGTCGGCGACGCCCTTGTCGATGACCTGCTCGCAGTTCGCGGACGGCACCTTGATCTTCTTGCCGTCGGCGCGGTTGATCTGCTTGATGGCGATCGGCTCGCAGTACTTGCCGCGCGCTCCGAAGGCGGCGTAGGCGGCGGCGACCCGCAGCGGGGAGACGTCGTTGAAGCCCAGCGTGAAGGAGGCGTACTCCTGCAGCGGCTTGCCGTCGGCGCGGCGGATGCCCAGCTTCTTGGCCATCTTCACCGTGTCGCACAGGCCCACCTCCTTCTCCAGCTTGAGGAAGAAGGTGTTGACCGAGTGCCAGGTGCCCGTCAGCAGGCTGAAGCTGCGCCCGCCCTCGCCGTCGGAGGAGTTGCGCAGCTGGGTGGTGTCGCTGACGTTCTTGCCCTTGCAGTCGCGGAAGCCGGTGGGCGCGTACGCGACGGGCGCGGTGATGCGCTCGCCGATCGGCATGCCCTCGTCGAACGCGGCGGCCAGCGTGAACGCCTTGAAGGTCGAGCCCGCCGCCATGCCCACGCTGGTGCCGTGGCTGGCGTCGGCGGCGAAGTTGATCCAGGTCTTGCCCGGCTTCTCGTCGGGGCCCAGCTCGCGGCCCACGTCCATGCCCTTGATCTCGCCGGTGCCCGGCTCGACGAGGACCTGCGCGGCCGCCTTCTTCTCCTTGTTCCGCGCCGGGACGTGCCGCAGCAGCGCCTTGTGCGCGGCGTTCTGCGTCTTCCAGTCCAGGGTGGTGCGGATCTTCAGGCCGCCGATCCACAGCAGCCGCTCGCGCTCCTCCTTGGTCTTGCCGAAGATCGGATTGGTGAGGATCTCCCGCTGCACGTAGTCGCAGAAGAACGCCGCCTTGCTCTCGGTGCAGCCGTTCTTGGTCTCGGTGAGGTCCAGGACGAGCGGCTTCTTCTTCTCCTCCTCGGCCTTCCTCCAGGTGATCCAGCCGAGTTCGGCCATCCGGTCCAGGACGATGTCGCGCCGGTTGCGCGCGCCCTCGCCGTTCAGCCGCGCGTTGTACTGGTTGCCGTTCTTGAGGATGCCGGCCAGCGTCGCCGCCTGGTTGAGGTTCAGCTTCGCGGCGGATACGGAGAAGTAGCGGCGGGCCGCGGCCTCCAGGCCGTACGCGCCGTCGCCGAAGTAGGCGATGTTCAGGTACTTCTCCAGGATCTCGTCCTTGGAGTGCCTTCGCTCGACGGCGACGGCGTACCGCAGCTCGCGGAGCTTGCGGGCGGGGGTGGTCGCCACCGCCTCCAGCTTCTCCTCCTCGCTCTCGGCGTTCATGTACAGGAGGTTCTTCACGTACTGCTGGGTGATGCCCGAGCCGCCCTGCGTGGTGTCGTCGGAGCTGTTGAGGTTCGACATGAGGGCGCGCAGCGTGCCCTTGCTGTCGAGCGCGCCGTGCTCGTAGAAGCGGTAGTCCTCGATGGCCAGCACCGCCTGCCGGGCGACCGGCGAGATCTTCTCCAGCGGCACGTCCACCCGGTTCTGCCGGTAGAACGTGGCGATGAGGGAGCCGTCCTCGGCCAGGATCTGGGAGCGCTGCGGGGCCTGGAGGTCGTCCAGGTCCAACGGCTCGCTGAGCAGCCAGTCCGCGGAGTCCCGCGCGCCGACACCGGCCGTGCAGGCCAGCGGCAGCGCCAGCAGTCCGGCCAGCAGCCCGGCCAGCATGCCGTACCCCGCCAGCCGCCGCGCCGCGACGGCCCTGCCGATGCCCTGCTCCGCTTCCATGCGGCACACCCTAAGGGTTGTTTCACGGTCGAAACAGTCCAGTAACCCGTGACGTCTGTCCTGTGAGGTCCCTTATCGAACCCCACCTCAGCTGTCATCCCCGGCCCTGCTGCTCCCATTCCTCCACTTTTGCCCGGAATCGTGAAGACCAGGCGCGGAGCTCGCGGTCGGCGGCCTCGGCCGGGGCCACGCGGTCGGCGTAGTCGGCGAACAGCTCCTCCGGGACGCCGCCCTTGCGGGCCCGCCGCACGAGCTGGGCCGCCTCCAGGAGGGCGGGCTGGGAGACCGGGACGCCCGCCAGGAGGGGCCTGTCGCCCTTCTCCTCCTTCTTGATGACGTCCCAGTTCATCTCGACCTCGGCGGCGCCGGAGACGTCCGCCTCGGCGAACACGTGGGGGTGGCGCCGGATGAGCTTGTCGACGAGGCCCGCCGCCACGTCGTCGACGGTGAAGCCGTCCTCGCCGCGCTCGGCGGCGACCACCGCGTGGAAGGCGACCTGCATGAGCACGTCGCCCAGCTCCTCGCGCAGCGCCGCGAAGTCGCCCGACTCCACCGCGTCGGCGGTCTCGTAGGTCTCCTCCACCAGGTACGGGATGAGCGACTGGTGGGTCTGCTCGCGGTCCCACGGGCACTCGCGGCGCAGGCGCTCCATCACCGTCACGACGTCCAGCAGCCGGGCGCCGGGCAGGTCGTAGGAGCCGTGCACGATCTCGACGTCCAGCGGGTCCTCGACGACGAGTTCGCCGACGCGGGCGGCGAAGTCCGCGTCGCCGTCCGGCGCGGCCAGCCACACCACGTCCGCGCGCCGCGCGGCCTCCACGACCGCGCGGGCGTCCGGCTCCACCGTCTCGACCGCCACGCCCGCCTCCCGCAGGAACGGCAGCTGCGGGTGGCCGGCGGCCGAGGTGAGCACCCGGGAGTCCTGGAGCGCCCGCCACGCCCGCCACGTCAGCAGCCCCGGCGCCACGCGGTGCGTGGTGCTCAGCAGGATCAGGCTCATGCCGTCCCGCTCTCCCGGGTCGACAGGCGGGTCACCGGCGGCTGGAGGAGGCCGTCGTCGTAGCTCTGGCCGTAACGCGGGTTGACCTCGATGCCCATGCCCTGCGCGGTCCGCGTCAGCGCCTGGTGCACCTGCTCGTTGGCGGCGGCCTCGCTGGACGCGCCGGTGGCGAGCCGGTTGTTGATGACGATCATCCGCGCGAACTCGCGGCCGTGGCTCGGCGGGATGCCGTACGACATCGTGAAGACGTCGAAGAGGTCCGGACCGCCGTCCCGCGTCACCTGGCGGACGAAGTCGTCCACCTGCGCGGAGGTGACCGTGATGCCGCGGTCCTTCGCCGCCCGCTCGCTGACCCGCATGGCGATCAGCCGGCTGAGCACGCTGCGCGGCGTCGACTCCGGGTCCGCCAGCGTGAGCTGCTGCGCCGGCAGCGGGTTCTCCCGGTAGGAGTCGCGCCACTGGGTGACGGCCGTGCTCAGCTCCGTCTCGCTGATGCGCGGCGCCCCCTCGAAGGTGGCGGCCGCGCCCATGCGCGTCTGGTCTCCGCAGGCCGTCGCTCCCAGGGCGAGCACCGCCGCGACGATGATCTGTCGTCTCACCCGTCACACCTTACTGAGCCTTTCCCCCGGGGGAAGCCCCTCGCCGCTAGCCCTCCAGGAACAACGCGTCCACCAGGCCCGTCGCCCAGCGGAGCATCTCGCCGTCGCGCAGAGGGCGGCCGCCGATGGGCGCGGTCCTGGGGGTGGGGACCAGGATCTGGCCGGGCTTCATGAGGCTCTTGGGGTAGAGGCGCTGCATGCGGACCTGGCGCGACTCCGGCAGGATGCGGTCCTCGCCGCCGGACTTGGAGAAGCGCACGAAGTTGCCCTGGAGGACGACCTCGGTGAGGCCGGCGCGGCGCGCCTTGGCGCGGAAGCGGGCGACCTCCAGGAGGTTGAGCACCGGGACGGGCAGCGGCCCGAACCGGTCCTTGAGCTCCTCGGACACCTCGGGGATCTCCTCGTCGGAGGTGATGCCCGCGATGCGCCGGTAGGCCTCCAGGCGCAGCCGCTCCCCCGGCACGTACTCGTGCGGGATGTGCGCGTCGACCGGCAGCTCGACCTTGGTCTCGGGCAGCGACGCCGACGGCTCCTCCTTGAGCTCGCGCACCGCCTCACCGACCATCCGGACGTACAGGTCGAACCCGACGCCCGCGACGTGGCCGGACTGCTCGGCGCCCAGGATGTTGCCGGCGCCGCGGATCTCCAGGTCCTTCATCGCCACGAACATGCCCGCGCCGATCTCGGTGTGCTGGGCGATCGTCGCCAGCCGCTCGTGCGCGGTCTCCGACAGCGGGTTCTCCGGCGGGTACAGGAAGTAGGCGTAGGCGCGCTCCCGGCCCCGGCCGACGCGGCCGCGCAGCTGGTGCAGCTGGGAGAGGCCGTAGGTGTCGGCGCGGTCCACGATGAGGGTGTTGGCGTTGGGGATGTCCAGGCCCGACTCCACGATCGTGGTGGCGACCAGGACGTCGTAGTTCTTCTCCCAGAAGTCGACCATCACCTTTTCGAGCTGCTGCTCGTTCATCTGGCCGTGCGCGGTGGCCACCCGCGCCTCGGGCACCAGCTCCTTGAGGGTGGCCGCCACCTTGTTGATGGACTTCACCCGGTTGTGCACGAAGAAGACCTGGCCCTCGCGCAGCAGCTCGCGGCGGATCGCCGCGGCGATCTGCTTCTCGTCGTAGGGGCCCACGAACGTCAGGACGGGGTGGCGCTCCTCCGGCGGGGTGAGGATCGTCGACATCTCCCGGATGCCGGTCAGGCCCATCTCCAGGGTGCGCGGGATCGGCGTCGCCGACATCGCCAGCACGTCCACCTGGGTGCGCAGCCGCTTGAGCTCCTCCTTGTGCTCCACGCCGAAGCGCTGCTCCTCGTCGATGATGCACAGGCCCAGGTTCTTGAACCGGGTGGAGGGGCTGAGCAGCCGGTGCGTGCCCACCACCAGGTCGACCTTGCCCTCGGCCAGCTCCTGGAGGGTCTGCGCGACCTCCTTGTCGGTCTGGAACCGCGAGATGGGCCGCACCACCACGGGGAAGGACGCGAACCGCTCGGTGAACGTCGACAGGTGCTGCTGCACCAGCAGCGTGGTCGGCACCAGCACCGCCACCTGCTTGCCGTCCTGGACGGCCTTGAACGCCGCGCGCACCGCGATCTCGGTCTTGCCGTAGCCGACGTCGCCGCAGATCAACCGGTCCATCGGGACCGGCTTCTCCATGTCCTGCTTGACCTCCTCGATCGCCGCGAGCTGGTCGGGCGTCTCGGCGTAGGGGAAGGCGTCCTCCAGCTCCCGCTGCCAGACGGTGTCGGGCCCGAAGGAATGGCCGGGGCTGGCCATGCGCGCCGAGTACAGCCGGATCAGCTCCCCGGCGATCTGCTTGACCGCCTTGCGGGCGCGGGTCTTGGCCTTCTGCCAGTCGGCGCCGCCCAGACGGTGCAGCGACGGCGCCTCGCCGCCGACGTAGCGGGTGAGCTCCTCCAGCTGGTCGGTGGGGACGAACAGGCGGTCGCCCTTGGCGTACTCGATGATGAGGTACTCGCGGGTCGCGCCCTGGACCGTCCGGGAGACCATCTCCACGTACCGGCCGACGCCGTGCTGCTCGTGCACCACGTAGTCGCCCGCCGCCAGCTGCAGCGGGTCGATGCCGCCGCGCCGCCGCGACGGCATCCGCCGCATGTCCTTGGTGGAGGACTTCTGGCCCGAGAGGTCGGTCTCGGTCAGGACCGCCAGCCGCACCTTCCCGCCGCCCGACCACAGGAAGCCGTGCTCCAGCATGCCGGTGGTCACGAGCACCGAGCCGTCGGTCTCCTTGCGCGCCGCGGGGATCCCGGCGTCGCGCAGCACCTCGGTGAAGCGCTCGGCCGGGCCGTGGCCCTCGCTGGTGAGCACGACCTTCCAGCCCTCGCCGTGCCAGCGGCGCACGTCGGCGACGACCTTCTCCCGGTCGCCCCGGTAGGCCTCGGCGGGCTGGACGTCCAGGATGACGGTGGCCTCGTCCTCGCCGGAGGCCAGCGGGCTGGTCAGCCACCACGGCACGTCCAGCTCCCCGGCGCGCTCGCGCACCTCCTCCAGCGTCCGGTAGGCGGCCTCGCCGAGGTCGATCGGCGCCTCTCCGCCCGCGGCGGCGTTCACCCAGGAGGCCTCCAGGAACTCCTGGCTGGTGCTGACCAGGTCCACCGCGCGGCTGCGGATGCGCTCGGGGTCGCAGACCAGGATCCGGCTGCCCTTGGGCAGCAGGTCGACGAGCAGCTCCATGTGCTCGGCCAGGACCGGCGAGAAGGCCTCCATGCCCTCGACGGCCTCGCCCTCGGCCAGCCGGTCCAGCACCTCGGCCAGCGCGGGGTGCTCGGCCGCCAGCTCCCGCGCCTTCTCGCGCACCTGCGGGGTGAGCAGCAGCTCGCGGCACGGCGGCGCCCACAGCCCGTCCTGGGCGATCTCCAGGGAGCGCTGGTCGGCCGCCTTGAAGTAGCGGATCTCCTCGACCTGGTCGCCCCAGAACTCCACGCGCAGCGGGTGCTGCTCCCCGGCGGGGAACACGTCCAGGATGCCGCCGCGCACCGCGATCTCGCCGCGCTTCTCCACCAGGTCCACCCGGTCGTAACCGCCGTCCACCAGGCGCGCGACGACCTCGTCCAGGTCCGCCTCGTCGCCCTGGCGCAGGCGCACCGGCTCCAGGTCGCCCAGGCCCGCCACGATCGGCTGGAGCACCGCGCGCACCGGCGTGACGACCACCTTGAGCTGCCCGCCCGCCGGGTCGCCCGGCTCGGGGTGCTGCAGACGGCGCAGGACCGCCAGCCGCTGCCCCACGGTGTCGCTGCGCGGGGAGAGGCGCTCGTGCGGCAGCGTCTCCCAGGCGGGGAAGTGCGCCACGGTGTGCGGCTCCAGCAGGCTGGTCAGCGCCGAGGCGAGGTCCTCGGCCTCGCGTCCGGTCGCCGTGACGGCCAGGACGGCCGCCCCGTCGATCGCGGTGCGCGACAGCACCGCCGCCAGCACGGGCCGCAGCGCGGGCGGACCGACGAGCGTGTGCTCGCCGCCTTCCAGGGCGCGGCGCAGCTCCGGATCGGCGAGCACGACATCGAGCAGAGGCGAGAGAGACATCAGCGACCTTGTGACGGACGGTGGCCGCGCGCGTCCGCGCAGCCCGAAGGCCCCCGAAGCGTCGGACGCCCGGGGTCGACTCCCAGCCTACGCGTAGTCGCACCCTGAGTTCGGGACAAGAATCTCTTCAAGAAAGAGCAAATACCGGACGGACGGCCCGACTTTCACTACGCTGCGAAACCATGACCGAGCTTTCTGTAAGGGACCGCGCGGTCGTGGAGCACGACCTCTTCGCCGAGCGGGTCAGGCTCCACGTACAGGACAAGGGTCTGCGCCGGGTCCACATCCTCGAAGCCGGCTGCGGCCGGGGGAACGGCCTGCCCCTCCCCGACGACCTCGACCGGCACATCACGGGGATCGACCTCGACACCCCGGCGCTGCGGGCGCGCACCGCCGACCGCCCCGACCTGGACACCTTCCACCTGGGCGACCTGCGCAACGCGCCGCTGCCGCCGCGCGCCTACGACGTGGTGCACGCCGACTCGCTGATCGAGCGCATCACCCACGCCGAGCTGGTGCTCGACCGGATGGTCGCCGCCCTCAAGCCCGGCGGGCTGCTGCTGGTGCGCTTCACCGACCGCGACAGCGCCTACGGGCTGATCCGCCGCACGCTCCCGCGCCGGCTGCGCAGGATGCTCGGCGAGGACGTCCAGCGCACGCACCCGAGCGTGTTCGAGCCGATCACCTCCCTGGAGGGCATGCGCAACTGGTGCCTGCAGCGCGGCCTGGTGATCGCCGAGGCGCACACCGAGACCGGCTGCGGCGGCGGCGTCGCCGCCCTGGCGCGGCTGCTGTCCACCGCGACCGGCGGCCGGCTCACCGCCGACCACAGCGAGCTCGTGCTGGTCGTCCGCAAACCCGAGAACCGTTTCGCCCGCATCCTCTGACACCGGGCGCAGGCCGGTGTGGCCGCCGGGACATCCCGGCGGCGCGCGGCGGGCGGTACCGTGGCCCGGTGAGCGCTGGACTGCCCGAAGAACTCCACGGCCTGAAGTCGTGGACCCCCGAACCGACGGAACTCGCCGACCTGGAACTGCTGCTCGCGGGCGCCTTCCGCCCGCTGCGCGGTTTCCTCGGCTCCCTGGACACCGCCGCCGTGGTGGCGGGCGGCAGACTCGCCGACGGCACCCCGTGGCCGTCGCCGGTGCTGCTGTCCGTCCCCGACGAGCTCGCCGACCAGGCGCGGCTGATCCTGCAGGACCCCGAAGGGGTGCCGCTGGCGGTGCTGCAGGTCGCCGAGGCCTGGCGCGACCCCCGGCTGCCCGAGGGCCGCGTCCGGCTGGCCGGGCCGCTGACCCCGCTGCGCCGGCCCGCCTACGGCGCCTTCCACCGGCTGCGGCGCACCCCCGCCGAGCTGGAGATCACGCCGGGCCGGGACGGGCGGCTGCTGGCCGTGGCCACCCGGGAGCCGCTGCACCGCAAGCAGCTGGGGCAGCTGCGCCAGGAGGCCGAGCGGCTCGGCGCCCCGGCGCTGGTGCTGGCCCTGCTGTCGGGAGCGCACGAGCAGGAGCTCGTCCGCGCCCTGCTGGCCGTGCAGAAGGACCTGCCGGAGGGCTCCCGGATCGTCCCGGTGAACCTCGCACCGCGCCCCGGCGGGCGCGAGCAGGAGCTGCGCGCCCACGTGGCCGCCGCCTACGGCGCCACCCACTTGCTCACTTCCCTCCCGATGGACGGGGAGGTGCCGCTGGCCGTCGTGGCCCCCGAGCCGTGGGCCTACGACCTGGACGTGGAGGTCTGGCGGCCGGTCGCGCGGATCGAGGACGGCCACGTGCGGGCCGAGCTGTCGGCCGAGGAGCTCGGCGAGCTGCTCGACCAGGGCGCGCCGATCCCCGAGTGGTTCACTCCGCCCGCGGTCGCCGTCGAGCTGCGCCGTGCCCGCCCGCCGCGGCACGAGCGGGGCGTCACGGTCTTCTTCACCGGCCTGTCGGGCTCGGGCAAGTCCACCGTGGCCCGCGGCCTGGCCGACGCCCTGGTGGAGAACGGCGGGCGCACGGTCTCGCTGCTGGACGGCGACGTGGTGCGCCAGATGCTCTCCTCGGGCCTGACGTTCTCCAAGTCCGACCGCGACCTCAACATCCGCCGGATCGGCTACGTGGCCGCCGAGGCCACCCGGCACGGCGGGCTGGCGATCTGCGCGCCGATCGCGCCGTACGCCGCGACCCGCGCCGAGGTGCGCCGGATGGTCGAGGCGGTCGGCGACTTCGTCCTCGTGCACGTGGCGACGCCGCTGGAGGAGTGCGAGCGCCGCGACCGCAAGGGCCTGTACGCCAAGGCGCGGGCCGGGCTGATCCCGGAGTTCACCGGCATCTCCGACCCGTACGAGGAGCCCGAGGACGCCGATCTGGTGCTGGACACCACCGGCCTGTCCACCGAGGAGGCGGTCGGCGCCGTGCTCAAGCTCCTGACAGCGGGCGGTTGGGTCAGGTAAACGATGGCTTCGCCACGGCTGTTAGAGTGTTACGGAATATTTCCTATTATTTCCGTGGGATATACCGATGCACTTTGATGTGACGATGGCGATCGGGTCCTTTCTGGTGGCCATCGTCGTCGGTCTGACCGGTATGGGCGGCGGGGCGCTGATGACGCCGATGCTCGTCACCTTCTTCGGCGTGCCGCCCCTGGCGGCGGTCTCCAGCGACCTGGCCGCCTCGGCGATCATGAAACCCGTCGGCAGCTTCGTGCACCTGCGCCGGGGCACGGTGAACCTCAAACTCGTCGGCTGGCTGTGCGTGGGATCGGTGCCCTCGGCGTTCCTGGGGGTGCTGATCCTCAAGTACGTGCTGGGCGACGGCGAGGAGACGCAGCACTTCATCGAGAAGGCCATGGGCGTGGCGCTGCTCATCGCCGCGGGCGGGCTGATCGTCCGCATGTGGCAGGCCATCCGCGACAAGACCGAGAACCGCACGGAGGCCGAGCGGGTCACCGCGGAGCCCGGCTCGCCCGCCTCCGAGCCGACCCCCGAGCTGAAGATCAGGCCGATCCCGACCATCCTCACCGGTGTCGTCGGCGGCGTCATCGTCGGCATCACCTCGGTCGGCTCCGGCTCCCTGATCATCGTGGCGCTGCTGGCGCTGTACCCCATGCTCAAGGCCAACCAGCTGGTGGGCACCGACCTGCTGCAGGCCGTCCCGCTGGTGGCCGCCGCGGCCCTGGGCCACATCCTGTTCGGCGACTTCCAGCTGTCGGTGACCGCGGCCCTGCTGGTCGGCTCCATTCCCGGCGTGTACATCGGCGCCCGGATCTCCTCCCGCGCCCCCGGGCAGCTCATCCGGCGCGCGCTGGCCGTGGTGCTGCTGGCCTCGGCCCTGAAGATGTTCGGCGTCCCCACCGTCGTCCTGGCCTGGACGCTGCTCGCCCTCATCGTCGTCGCGGTGCTCAGCTGGGCGCTGCTGCGGGGCCGCAACAAGGACACCGAGACCGTCGACTCCGGCGTCTAACGCGATATCCCCTGACGGCGATGTCCCGTAACAGGGCACAGCAGAACGGGCCTCCCTTCAGGGAGGCCCGTTCTGTCGTCACGGCGCCGGATCAGCGCAGCGGGTTGGAGATCATGCCCGCCGCGACCGTGGCGTTGGTGGCCTCGTCGATGAGGATGAAGCCGCCGGTGAGCCGGTTGCGCCCGTAGTCGTCCACGAACAGCGGCTGGGTCACCCGCAGGGTCACCCGGCCGATCTCGTTGAGGCGGAGGCTCTCGGCCGTCTCGTCACGGTGCAGGGTGTTGACGTCCAGGCGGTACTGGAGGTCCTTCACCATCGCCTTGACGGTGCGCGTGGTGTGCTTGAGCGTCAGCTTCGTGCGCGGCGCCAGCGTCTTGGCGTCGTCCATCCAGCAGATCATCGCGTCGAGGTCCTGGGCGACCTGCGGCTGGTTGTTCGGCCGGCAGATCATGTCGCCGCGGGAGATGTCGATCTCGTCCGCCAGGCGGATGGTGACCGACATCGGAGGATAGGCCTCCTCCACCGGGCCGTTCGGGCTCTCGATGTGGGTGATGGTGCTGGTCAGGCCGGACGGCAGGTGGATGACCTCGTCGCCGGGCTTGAGCACGCCGCCCGCGACCTGGCCGGCGTACCCGCGGTAGTCGTGCAGGGCCGGGTCCGTCGACCTGTGCGGGCGGATGACGCACTGCACCGGGAACCGCACGTCGATGAGGTTGCGGTCCGAGGCGATGTGCACGTTCTCCAGGTGGTGCAGCAGGCTGCTGCCGTCGTACCACGGCATGTTCATCGACCGCTCCACCACGTTGTCGCCGTGCAGCGCCGACACCGGGATGAAGGCCAGGTCGCCGATCGACAGCTTGGAGGCGAACGAGGTGAACTCGTCGACGATGCCCTTGAAGACGTCCTCGGAGTAGTCGACCAGGTCCATCTTGTTGACCGCGACGACCAGGTGCGGCACCTGCAGCAGCGTGGTGAGGAACGCGTGCCGGCGCGACTGCTCCTGGATGCCCTTGCGGGCGTCGACCAGGATGATCGCCAGGTCGGCGGTGGAGGCGCCGGTCACCATGTTCCGGGTGTACTGGATGTGCCCGGGGGTGTCGGCGATGATGAACTTGCGGCGCGGCGTCGCGAAGTAGCGGTAGGCCACGTCGATGGTGATGCCCTGCTCGCGCTCGGCGCGCAGGCCGTCGGTGAGCAGCGCGAGGTTGGTGTACTCCTCGCCGCGGTCGACGGAGGTGCGCTCCACCGACTCCAGCTGGTCCTCGAAGATGGACTTCGAGTCGTACAGCAGCCGCCCGATGAGCGTCGACTTGCCGTCGTCGACCGAGCCGGCGGTGGCGAAACGCAGGATGTCCATACGCGGGGCGGCCATCAGAAGTAGCCCTCCTTCTTGCGGTCTTCCATGGCTGCCTCGGAGGCCCGGTCGTCGGCGCGGGTCTGGCCGCGCTCGGTGATCCGGGTCGCCGCGATCTCCTCGATGACGTCGTCCAGCGTCACCGCGGCGGACTTCACCGCGCCGGTGCAGGAGGTGTCGCCGACGGTCCGGTAGCGCACCATCGCCTCGAAGACGGGCTCGTCCTCGCCGCGGTTGGCCGGGGGCAGGTCGGCCAGGAGCATGCCGTCCCGCTCGAACACCTGGCGGGTGTGCGCGAAGTAGATCGAGGGCAGCTCGATCCCCTCCCGGCGGACGTAGTCCCAGATGTCCAGCTCGGTCCAGTTGGAGAGCGGGAACACCCGGACGTGCTCACCGGGGTGGATCTTGGTGTTGTAGAGGTTCCACAGCTCGGGCCGCTGGTTCTTGGGGTCCCACTGGCCGAACTCGTCGCGGAAGGAGACGACGCGCTCCTTGGCGCGGGCCTTCTCCTCGTCGCGGCGCGCGCCGCCGAAGGCGGCGGTGAAGCCGTGCTCCTCGATGGCGTTGAGCAGCGGGACCGTCTGCAGCTTGTTGCGCGAGGCGCGCCGGCCCTTCTGCTCCACGACCAGGCCCTTGTCGATGGCGTCCTGGACGGAGGCGACGACCAGGCGCAGGCCGAGCTCGGCGACCTTGCGGTCGCGGTAGTCGATGACCTCGTCGAAGTTGTGGCCGGTGTCGACGTGCATCACCGGGAACGGGATGGGCGCGGGAGCGAAGGCCTTCTCTGCCAGGCGCAGCATCACGATGCTGTCCTTGCCGCCGGAGAAGAGCAGCACCGGCCGTTCGAACTCGGCCGCCACCTCCCGGATGATGTGGATGGCCTCGGCTTCGAGCACGTCCAGCTGGGACATCAAGTAGTCGGCGCGTTGCATGGGGTTCCTCAGTTCAGCCCGTTCAGGATCACCTGTGCCAGCGAGGGGTGGCTGACCAGGATATCCGGGAGGTAGGGGTCTTCTTCGTTGTACACCAGCGGCGAGCCGTCGATCCGGGAGGCGTGCGCGCCGGCCGCCAGCGCCACCGCCGCGGGGGCCGCGGAGTCCCACTCGTACTGGCCGCCGGCGTGCACGTACACGTCGACGTCGCCGGTGAGCACCGCGGCGATCTTCGCGCCGGCCGAACCCATGGGGACGAGCTCCACCTTCCGGCCCGCCGCCTCCAGCTTCGCGGTCAGGTCGTGCACGATCTGCGGGGGCCGGGTGCGGCTCACCACGATCCGGATGACGTCCGAGGCGCGCTCGGCGGGCGCGGGGGGCGCGCCGGTCGAGAGGGTGACGCCCTGGGCGGGCAGCGCCACCGCGCCGGCCGTCAGCCTGTCCTTCTCCCACAGCGCGACGTGGACCGCCCAGTCGCCACGGCCCTCCTCGCTGAACTCGCGGGTGCCGTCGAGCGGGTCGACGATCCAGACACGGTCGCTGTCCAGGCGCGCCTTGTCGTCCTTGCCCTCCTCGCTGAGCACCGCGTCACCGGGGCGGTACCGCGCGAGCGCGGCCATGAGGTACTCGTGCGAGGACTGGTCGCCCGCGTCCTTCAGGGCGCGTCCGTCGGCGAAGCCGCGCTCGGCGCGCAGCCTCAGCAGCACCTCTCCCGCCTCGGTGGCGAGCCGGGCGGCCAGAGAGTGATCGTCTTCCGAGGGCATCTACCTGGTTCCCTATCGTTTGTGTCTGAGACAGTATGGGGTATTACAGCGCGTGGAATGTGTTCTGCGTCGCAGAGATCCCGCTCTTCAAGAGCGACTCGACGGCGTCCGCGGCACGGTCCACGAAGAGCGGCAGTTCCCTGCGCTCGGCGGCGGAGAAGTCCTTCAGCACGAAGGCCGCCGCGTCCATCCTGCCCGGCGGGCGCCCCACGCCGAAGCGCAGCCGCACATACTCCTTGTCGCCCAGGGATTTCGTGATGGATCTGAGTCCGTTGTGACCGTTGTCACCGCCGCCCTTCTTCAGGCGGACCGCCCCGTAGGGGATGTCCAGCTCGTCGTGCACCACAACGATCCGCTCGACGGGCACCTTGTAGAAGTCGCGCAGCGCCTTCACCGGGCCGCCCGACTCGTTCATGTAGCAGCGCGGCTTGGCCAGCACCACCCGGTGCCCCTCCAGCCTGCCCTCGACCACGTCGTTGCGGCTGCGGTGGGACTTGAACGCGCCGCCCATGCGCTCGGCCAGCAGGTCGAGCACCATGAAACCCGCGTTGTGCCGGTGACCGGCGTAGGACGGGCCGGGGTTGCCCAGGCCCGCCACCAGCCACAGGTCTTCGCTCATCGCCTTCTCCCGCTCGGCGGAGACTGATCTTCGTTCAATGGCAAGGGCCCGGACACTCACGGCGTCCGGGCCCTGCATGACGTGCTCTCACTGCGCGGACGTCACTCCGCGGGGGTCTCCGCGTCCTCGACGGTCTCGGCCGCCTCGGCGGCCTCGCCCTCGGTCTCCTCGGCCACGACCGCGACACCGGTGATCTGCAGCACCAGCGCCTCGGGGTCGCCCGCGACGGTGACGCCGCGCGGCAGGTCGAGGTCCTTGACCAGGACGGAGGAGCCCTCCTCCAGACCGGCCAGGTCGACGGTGATCTCGGTGGGGATGTGGGTGGCCTCGGCCTCGAGCGACACGGTGGTCAGCTCCTGGGCCAGCTGGCCGCCGGAGGGGACGTCGCCGGTGGTGACGACCGGGACGTCGATGACGACCTTCTCGCCGCGCTTGACCAGCAGCAGGTCGACGTGCTCGAGGAAGCCCTTCAGCGGGTCGCGCTGGACGTCCTTGGGCAGGGCCAGCTCCTCGCCGCCGGACAGGCCGGAGACGCGCAGCAGGACGTTGGGGGTCTTCAGGGCGAGCATGAGCTCGTGGCCCGGAAGGGTGATGTGCTGCGGGTCGGTGCCGTGCCCGTAGAGGACGGCCGGCACTTTCCCGGCCCGGCGGGTGCGCCGAGCGGCACCCTTACCGAACTCGGAGCGCGGCTCGGCGGCGATGCGTACCTCGGACACGGCGGAAACTCCTCGTTGCTGGCGTTGAGCTGAAAGACCTCGGCCCTCTCGTAGGGCGTCGTTCGGGCGCATCTCCGGCACAGGCCGCCTGATCCGTCAGGCGTGCCGCGCAGCAGGAGGCGCACACGGTCCATAAAGTCTAGCCGATACCCGGAGCTGAAATGCGCTCGGGCACGACACTTCCGGACCCGGGGGCGGATTCTCCCGGGCCCGGAAGGTGCGGGTTCAGGCCTCGCCGTCGAACAGCGAGGTGACCGAGCCGCCGTGGAACACCTCGTTGATGGCGCTGGCCAGCAGCGGGGCGATGGACAGCACGGTCAGCTTGTCGAACTGCTTCTCCGGCGGGATCGGCAGCGTGTTGGTGAGCACGACCTCGGAGATGCGGGAGTTCTTCAGCCGGTCCACGGCCGGGCCCGACAGCACGCCGTGGGTGGCGGTGACGACGACGCGCGCGGCGCCCTGCTCGAACAGCGCCTCGGCGGCCTTCACGATGGTGCCGCCGGTGTCGATCATGTCGTCGACGATGACGCAGGTGCGCCCCTCGACCTGGCCGACGACCTCGAAGACCTTGACCTCGTTGGCCACCATCGGGTCACGGCGCTTGTGGATGATCGCCAGCGGACAGCCCAGGCGGTCGGTCCAGCGCTCGGCGACGCGCACGCGGCCGGCGTCGGGCGCCACGACGGTCACCTGGGAGGTGTCCAGGGTCTTGGCGACGTGGTCGGCCAGCAGCTCCAGGGCGAACAGGTGGTCCACCGGGCCGTCGAAGAAGCCCTGGATCTGCGCGGTGTGCAGGTCGACGGTGATCATCCGGTCGGCGCCGGCGGTCTTGAACAGGTCGGCCATGAGGCGCGCGGAGATCGGCTCGCGGCCGCGGTGCTTCTTGTCCTGGCGGGCGTAGCCGAAGAAGGGGGCGACCACGGTGATGCGCGCGGCGCTGGCCCGCTTGAGCGCGTCCACCATGATCAGCTGTTCCATGATCCACTGGTTGATGGGCGCGGTGTGGCTCTGGATGACGAACGCGTCGCTGCCCCGGACCGACTCCAGGAACCGGACGAACGTCTCACCGTTCGCGAAGTCGTAGGCGGCGGTCGGCACCAGCTCGCAGTCGAGATTGGCGGCGACCTCTTTGGCCAGCTCCGGATAGGCGCGGCCGGAGAAGAGCATCAGCTTCTTCTCCACCTGGGTCTTGATCTCGCTCACTTGTCCCCCTCCTGGGTGTTGTTCTCACGCGCCCGTTTCGCCGCTTCCGCGGCGGCAGTACCGGCGCGCTTGCGCTCGACCCAGCCCTCAACGTTGCGCTGCTGCCCGCGGGCCACGGCCATGGCCCCGGGCGGCACATCCTTGATGATCACGGAGCCGGCCGCCGTGTAGGCGCCGTCCCCGACGACGACCGGCGCGACGAGCATGTTGTCGCTGCCGACTCTGGCGTGGTCGCCGACCGTCGTGCGGTGCTTGGCGACCCCGTCGTAGTTCACGAACACGCAGCCCGCGCCGATGTTCGATCCCTCACCGATGGTGGCGTCCCCGACATAAGTCAGGTGCGGGACCTTGGATCCCTCGCCCACCTCGGAGTTCTTGATCTCCACGTAGGAGCCGGCCTTGGCCCTGCGGCCCAGGCGGGTGCCGGGCCTCAGGTAGGCGTACGGCCCGACGGTCGCCTGCGGGCCGACCTCGGCGCTCTCGACCACGGCGTCCCGGACGAGGGCGTCCTCGCCGACCACGGCGTCCCGCAGCGTGACGTTGGGCCCGATCGAGGCGCCGGCGGCGACCGCGGTGGCGCCGTGCAGCTGGACGTTGGGGTGGAGCGTGACATCCTGCTCCACGCTCACCTGGACGTCCACCCAGGTGGTCCGCGGGTCCACGACCGTGACGCCCTCGCGCATCAGGCGCTCCAGGATCCGCTCGTTGAGCTGCCTGCGCGCCTCGGCGAGCTGCACCCGGTCGTTCACGCCCTGGGTCTCCACCCAGTCGGCGACCTTGTACGCGCCCACGCGGTGCCCGTCGGAGCGGGCGATGCCGACCACGTCGGTGAGATATTCCTCACCGCCGGCGTTGTCGGTGGTCAGCCGCTTGAGCGCCTCGCCCAGCAGGACGCCGTCGAAGGCGTACATGCCGACGTTCATCTCGGTGACGAGCCGCTGCTCGTCGGTGGCGTCCTTGTGCTCGACGATGCCGGCCACGGCGCCGTCGGCGTCGCGCAGGACGCGCCCGTACCCGGTCGGGTCGGGGACGTCGGTGCTCAGGACCGTGACGGCGTTGCCCTCGGACTCGTGGGCGGCGACCAGGGCGCGCAGGGTCTCGCCGGTCAGCAGGGGGTGGTCGCCGTTGGTCACCACGACGGTGCCCTCCAGCGGGCCCGTGTGCTCGTAGACGATCCGGACGGCGTGTCCGGTGCCCCCCTGCTCCTCCTGCACCACCGGCACCGCCGCGGGCGCGACCTGCCGGAGGTGTTCGATGACCTGTTCTCGCCGGTGCCCCACCACCACGAGGGTCCGGCGCGGATCGAGCGCTCCGGCCGCGGCCAGCACGTGGCCGAGCATGGAGCGGCCCGCCAGCGTGTGGAGGACCTTGGAGGTACGGGATTTCATCCGGGTGCCCTCGCCGGCGGCGAGGACGATGACTGCGGCCGGGCTCACTGAGTGGCTCCTGGGCGTCAAGGACGGGAAATTTTCGTCAGGGCGTAACCCACCCGACATGTAGAGAGAATACCGCCCAGGCGAAGACGCGTCCGCACCGGACCTGCACAGATCGAAGCTCCGGCGCCAGGACTCGAACCTGAACAAAGGGCACCAAAAACCCTTGTGCTGCCGATTACACCACGCCGGATCGTTTCGGTGGCCACGATACCGTGCGGAACGCCTGCGGGCGCGTGCTTGTCCCCGCCTCATATCCCGGGGCCCGCGGTTGCCGCAAGAGGGGGGCCGCGGGTTACCGTCGAGCCGACAGCACGCGGGAGCCCGGCCGTCCACCGGGCTGAGAGGGCGACGAGAAGGGTCGCCGACCGCTCGAACCTGACCGGGTAATGCCGGCGTAGGGAGAAGTCATCATGGCCGAAGGCACGTCTTCCGCTGCCCGAAAGACCTACCTCCAGGGCTCCCGCGACGATCTGCGGGTCCCCATGAAAGAGATTCATCTCACTGACGGCTCGTCTCTGGTGCTCTACGACACCTCCGGGCCCTACACCGACCCCTCCTACGAGGCCGACGTCCGCCGCGGGCTGCCCGCCCTGCGCGAGCCCTGGCTGGCCGCGCGGGACGACACCCGTCCCTACGAGGGGCGGCCCGTCCGCCCCGAGGACGACGGGCGCCGGGCGCCCGCCCGGGCCCCGTTCTCCGGCCGCGCGCCGCGCCGCGCCTCCGGCGGCGCCGTGACCCAGCGCGCGTACGCCGCCCGCGGCGAGATCACCCCCGAGATGGAGTTCGCGGCGCTGCGCGAGGGGGTCTCCCCCGAGGCCGTCCGTGCCGCGCTCGCCGCCGGGCGCGCCGTCCTTCCCGCCAACGTCAACCACCCCGAGCTCGAACCGATGGTCATCGGCCGCGACTTCCTGGTGAAGGTCAACGCCAACATCGGCAACTCCGCGGTGGCCTCCTCCATCGAGGAGGAGGTGGAGAAGATGACCTGGGCCACCCGCTGGGGCGCCGACACGATCATGGACCTGTCGACCGGCCGGGACATCCACACCACCCGCGAGTGGATCCTGCGCAACTCCCCCGTGCCCGTCGGCACCGTCCCGCTCTACCAGGCGCTGGAGAAGGTCGGCGGGAACCCGGCGGAGCTGGACTTCGAGGTCTTCCGCGACACCGTGATCGAGCAGGCCGAGCAGGGCGTCGACTACATGACCGTGCACGCCGGGGTGCGGCTGGCGTACGTGCCGCTGACGGCCGGGCGCCGGACGGGCATCGTCTCGCGCGGCGGGTCGATCATGGCGGCGTGGTGCCTGGCCCACCACCGCGAGAACTTCCTGTACGAGAACTTCCGCGAGCTGTGCGAGATCTTCGCCGCCTACGACATCACCTGGTCGCTGGGCGACGGCCTGCGCCCCGGGTCGATCTCCGACGCCAACGACGAGGCCCAGTTCGCCGAGCTGCGCACCCTGGGCGAGCTGACGAAGACCGCCGCCGAGCACGGCAACCAGGTGATGGTCGAGGGCCCGGGCCACGTCCCGATGCACAGGATCAAGGAGAACGTGGACCTGCAGCTGGAGCTGTGCGACGAGGCGCCGTTCTACACGCTCGGGCCGCTGACCACCGACATCGCGCCCGGCTACGACCACATCACCTCGGCGATCGGCGCCGCGATGATCGGCTGGTACGGCACCGCGATGCTCTGCTACGTCACGCCCAAGGAGCACCTGGGCCTGCCCGACCGGGACGACGTCAAGACCGGCGTGATCACCTACAAGATCGCCGCGCACGCCGCCGACCTGGCCAAGGGCCACCCGGGCGCGCAGGCGCGGGACGACGCGCTGTCCGACGCGCGGTTCGAGTTCCGCTGGGAGGACCAGTTCGAGCTCTCCCTCGACCCCGACACCGCACGGGCGTTCCACGACGAGACGCTGCCCGCCGCCCCCGCCAAGACCGCGCACTTCTGCTCCATGTGCGGCCCGCACTTCTGCGCCATGAAGATCACCCAGGACGTGCGCAGGTACGCCGACGAGCAGGGGATGAGCGCGGACGAGGCGCTGGCCGAGGGCATGCGCGCCAAGTCCCGCGAGTTCACCGAGGCCGGCGGGCGCGTCTACCTTCCGATGGCCGGGCGGGACGCCCGGGCGCCGATGGACGGGGACGCCCGGGCGCTCTAGCGGCGCCGCCGGGAGGAGGGGCGCAGCTTCGGGCTGGGCTCCAGGTGGGACAGGCCGTTCCAGGCCAGGTTCACCAGGTGGGCCGCCACCTCCTCCCGGCGGGGCTTGCGCACCTCCAGCCACCACTGGCCGGTCATCGCGACCATCCCGACGAGCATCTGCGCGTACATGGGGGCGAGCTTCCCGTCGTAGCCGTGCCGGTCGAACTCCTCGACCAGGAGGTACTCGACGTGGGTGGCGATGTCGCTGATCAGGCTGGCGAACGTGCCGGTCCCGGAGGCGGCGTGGGAGTCGCGGACCAGGATGCGGAAGCCGTCGGTGCTCTCCTCGATGTACTGCAGCAGGGCCAGGGCCGCGCCCTCCAGCTTGCCCCGGTAGTGCCGGCCCTCGGCCATGCCCTGGGTGACCAGGTCCAGCAGGCGGGTCATCTCCCGGTCGACGACGACCGCGTACAGCCCCTCCTTGCCGCCGAAGTGCTCATAGACCACCGGCTTGGACACCCCGGCCTTGGCGGCGATCTCCTCCACGGCGGTGCCGTCGAAACCCCGCTCGGCGAAGAGGGCGCGGCCGATCTCGATGAGCTGCTCCCGCCGCTCCTTGCCGGTCATCCGCCTGCGACGTTCTGCCATCCGCCCATGATGCCGCACGGGCGTCAGGCCTCCAGCGGCGCGATCTCCCCCGGCGCGAGCGGCGGCTGCCTGCGCAGGGCGCGTTCGCGGGCCTTCTCGGCCTTGGCCTGCGCCTTCTCCTGGCGGCGCTCCCTGCGCTCGCGCTCCCTGGCCCTGCGGCGGGGGTCGAGACCGGGGCGCGCCTCCAGCCGGCCCAGGCCGTTCCAGGCGAGGTTGACCACGTGGGCGGCGACGTCCTCGCGCCGCGGCCTGCTGGTCTCCAGCCACCACTGGCCGGTCATCGCGATCATGCCGACGAGCATCTGCGCGTACATCGCCGCGAAGCCCTCGTCGTAGCCCTGCTGGTCGAGCTCCTTTCCCAGCAGGTGCTCGACCTGGGCCGCGATCTCCGACAGGAGGCTGGCGTAGCTGCCCTGGCCCGTGCCGGCGTGGGAGTCGCGGACCAGGATGCGAAAGCCGTCGGTGCTCTCCTCGATGTACTCCAGCAGGGCCAGCGCGCCCAGCTCCAGCTTGCGGCGGTAGCCCGCGTCGGTCGTCAGCGCGTCGGTGACCGCCTTCAGGAGGCGGTCCATCTCCCGGTCGACGACGACCGCGTACAGCCCCTCCTTGCCGCCGAAGTGCTCATAGACCACCGGCTTGGAGACCTTCGCCTTGGCGGCGATCTCCTCCACGGAGGTGCCGTCGAACCCTCGTTCGGCGAAGAGGGCACGGCCCACGCCCAGCAGTTGCTCACGCCGTTCGCCGCCGGACATCCGCCGTCTTCGGGAGTCGCTCATGGCCCTAGACCCTAAGCGCGTTTGGCGTCCAGGCGCTCCGCGGAGGGCCAGCGCACGTCCCGTGCCCAGCCCAGCTTCTCGAAGATCCAGATGATCCGGGCGCTGATGTCGATCTGGCCCTTGAGCACGCCGTGGCGGGCGGCCGTGGGGTCGGCGTGGTGCAGGTTGTGCCAGGACTCGCCCAGCGACGGGATGGCCAGCCACCAGACGTTGCGGGACTGGTCGCGCGAGGCGAAGGGCGTGTCGCCGAAGGTGTGGCAGATCGAGTTGATCGACCAGGTCACGTGCTGGACCAGGGTGACGCGCACCAGGCCCGCCCAGAAGAGGGCGGTGAAGAAGCCGGCCCAGGACCAGGTGACCAGGCCGCCGATGACCGCGGGGAGCAGGTAGGTGGCGGCCACGATGCCCGCGAAGGAGTGGTGGATGCGCACCATGTCCTTGTCGGCCTGCAGGTCCTTGCAGTACTTGTCGACGTTGGTGGCCTTGGAGGCGTACAGCCAGCCGTAGTGCGACCAGATCAGGCCCTTGAACAGCGCCTTGGCGTCGTCGCCGTACTTCCACGGCGAGTGCGGGTCGCCCTCCTTGTCGGAGAACTTGTGGTGGCGGCGGTGGTCGGCGACCCAGTGCATGACCGGGCCCTCCATGGCCAGGCCGCCGGCGATGGCCAGGAAGATCCGCAGCGGGCGGTTCGCCTTGAAGGAGCCGTGGGTGAAGTAGCGGTGGTAGCCGATGGTGATGCCCCCGGCCGACAGGAGGTAGAACACCGCGAAGAGCACGACGTCCGTCCAGCCCAGCATCTTCCCCCAGGCCATCGGCACCGTCGCGGCCAGGGCGAGGAAGGGCACCCCGGTGAAGGCCGCGACCAGGATCTTGTGCTTGACGCCGTTGCGGCTGTCGGAGAAGTCGCTCATCGGCTGCTGCGGCGCGGTGGCGGTGGAGGACGTGGTCACGGGCATCGTCTCTCGGGGTGGGAGTCACTTACTTACGCCACCGTAACCTACGGACTCGTAACCCTGAAGGGGCGCCTTGGCAAAATCCTGTTGTGCCCGCACATGAGAAGACCGGCGGGCCGTCGGAGATTTTCCGTACGACCGCCGGTCGGAGCGGCTCTGTGTGATGGAGAGCCTCGGAGGGCGGCGGGTGGGCCGCCCGGCTGGATAGATGCCGCCCGCTACGGGAGTCGGCAGCACCGCAGGGGAACGTATAGCCGCTTTCCTCCCACTGCGGGCGGCACCTCGTTCAACTGTCTCTTGACATCGAGATACATGATGGCAACACAAGTGTCTCGACGTCAAGATGAAGCGCGCACATCCTCGACCGTCCCCGTGACGCATGTGTCTTGATGTCGAGAAAGGTAAGGTTCCGCATATGGAGGACGAGGTCGACCGGCTCGTCGCGGCCTGGCGCGTGGAGCGCCCGGACCTCGACGTCACGCCGCTGCAGGTGCTGAGCAGGGTCTCCCGGCTCGCGCGCCACCTGGACCGTGCCCGGCGCGCGGTCTTCCTTGCCCACGACCTGGAGTCCTGGGAGTTCGACGTCCTCACCGCGCTGCGCCGGGCCGGGACGCCCTACCGGCTCAACCCCGGGCAGCTGCTCAAGGCCACCCTGGTGACCTCCGGCACCATGACCAACCGCATAGACCGGCTGGCCGCCGCCGGGCTCGTCGAGCGCCACCCCGACCCGCAGGACAAGCGGGGCGTGCAGGTGGCCCTCACCGAGATCGGCAGGGAGCGGGTCGACGCCGCGCTCACCGACCTGATCGAACGGGAGCGCGACCTGCTGGCCGCCCTCGGCGAGGTCGACCGCAGGCACCTGGCCGACCTCCTGCGCACCATGCTGATCCCGTTCGACCAGGAGTAGGGCCTTCAGCCCTCGGCCAGCTCCAGCCACTCCATCTCGACCTCGTCCTTCTCGGCGAGCACCGCCTTCAGCTCGCCGTCCAGCTCCATCAGCCGCGCGTGGTCGGTGGCGGCGCCGGCCATGTCGGCGTGCAGCCGCTCCTCGCGCTGGGCCAGCTTGTCCAGCCTGCGCTCCAGGCGGTCCAGCTCCTTCTGGACCTTCCAGTCGAGCTTGGTCCGGGACGGCTCGGCCTGGGCCGGCGCCTGGGCCGCGGGCGCGGAGGCGCCGCGGACGGCCGAGGCCGTGCCCGCCTCCACCCGCTGGAGGTACTCCTCCACGCCGCCGGTGAGCATCCGGATGGTGCCGTCGCCCAGCAGCGCGTAGACGACGTCGGTGACCCGCTCCAGGAAGTACCGGTCGTGGCTGACCACCACCAGGGTGCCGGGCCAGCCGTCGAGGATGTCCTCCAGCTCGGTGAGGGTCTCGATGTCCAGGTCGTTGGTCGGCTCGTCCAGCAGCATGACGTTCGGCTCGCCCATGAGCAGGCGCAGCAGCTGCAGGCGCCGCCGCTCGCCGCCGGACAGGTCGCCGACCGGCTTCCACTGGGCGTCGGCGCGGAAGCCCAGGCGCTCCAGCAGCTGGGAGGCGGTCCACTCGCGCTTGCCGACGGTGATCCGGCGGGCGATCTCCTCCACCGACTCCAGGACGCGGCGCTGGGGGTCCAGCTCGGCGATCTCCTGCGAGAGGTGGGCCAGGGAGACCGTCTTGCCGCGCACGATCCGGCCGCTGTCAGGCTGCACGGTGCCCGCCAGCAGCCGCAGGAGCGTCGTCTTGCCGCTGCCGTTGACGCCGACCAGGCCGACGCGGTCGCCGGGGCCCAGCCGCCACGTCACGTGCTGGAAGACGGGGTCGCCGCCCAGGCTCAGGGCGACGTCCTCGACGTCGTACACCGTCTTGCCCAGGCGGGCGGTGGCGAAGCGGGTCAGCTCCACCTTGTCGCGCAGCGGCGGCACGTCGGCGATCAGCGCCTGCGCGGCGTCCACCCGGAACTTCGGCTTGGACGTGCGGGCCTGCGGGCCGCGGCGCAGCCAGGCCAGCTCCTTGCGCATGAGGTTCTGGCGCTTGGCCTCGGCCGCGTCGGCGATCCTGGACCGCTCGGCCTTGGCCAGCACGTACGCCGAGTAGCCGCCCTCGTAGCGCTCGACGCGGCCGTCCACCACCTCCCAGGTGCGGTCGGTGACCTCGTCGAGGAACCAGCGGTCGTGGGTGACCACGACGAGCGACTCCTTGCGCGCCTTCAGATGGCCGGCCAGCCAGGTGATCGCCTCGATGTCGAGGTGGTTGGTGGGCTCGTCCAGCATGATCACATCGGACTCGGGCACCAGCAGCGCCGCGAGCGCCACCCGGCGGCGCTCGCCGCCCGACATGCCCGCCAGCGGCTCGTCGAGCCCCAGCCCGCCCAGCAGCCCGGACAGGATGTCGCGGGCGCGGATGTCTCCGGCCCACTCGTGCTCGGCGCGGTCGCCCAGCACCACCGAGCGCACCGTGGCGTCCGGGGCGAACTCGTCGCGCTGGACGAGGTGGGCCAGGCGCAGGCCGCCGGTGTGGGTGACCCGCCCGGAGTCCGGCTCCAGAAGGCGGGCCATGACGGCCATCAGGGTGGACTTGCCGCCCCCGTTGCGGCCGACGATGCCGATGCGCATCCCCGTCTCGACGCCCAGGGACACCCCGTCGAGCAGCGGCTGGGGCCCGTAGGCCTTGACGACGTTCTCAAGATTGATCAGATTCACAGCACTCACCAGGCTAATGCCGCCGCGCGGCGGAGCGGACCGGCCCGCGGCCCGGGAACGGGGTCAGGGCAGGACGTGGGCGCCGGGGACCGGGCCCGTGGCGGTGACCAGGGTGCGGGCCACGTCCGCCTCGTCCAGGGCGGCGGCGAGCTCCGCGGCGTGCGCGGCGTCGGCGGCCAGGAAGGCGCAGGTGGGGCCGGATCCGGAGACCAGGCCGCCGAGCGCGCCGTACTCCCGTCCGGCGGCCAGGGTGCGGGCCAGGGACGGGCGGAGGCTGAGCGCAGCGGGCTGGAGGTCGTTGGTCAGGGCGGCGCCCAGGGCCTTGGGATCGCCGGAGGCGAGGGCGGCCAGCAGGTCGGGTGACTCGTGCGGCCAGGACGCCTCCTGCTCGAAGGCGGCGCGCAGGCGGTCACACTCGGCGAAGACCGCCGGGGTGGACAGGCCGCCGTCGGCCAGCGCGAAGACCCAGTGGAACTCCCCCGCGCACGGCAGGGCCGTCAGCCGCTCGCCCCGGCCCAGGCCGAGGGCGGTGCCGCCGAACAGCGCGAACGGCACGTCGCTGCCGACGTCGGCGGCGAGCTCCAGGAGCGTCTCGAAGGGGACGTCGGCCTCCCAGAGCGCGGCGCAGGCCAGCAGGGCCGCCGCGGCGTCCGCGCTGCCCCCGGCCATGCCGCCGGCGACGGGGATGGCCTTGTCGATGTGGAGGGAGACGTCGGCCTCGCGGCCCAGGTGGTCGGCGAGGCGGCGGGCGGCGCGGGCGGCGAGGTTGTCCGGGCCGGCGGGGACGCCCTCGATCGAGGCGCCGGCGACGGTCACCGCGAGCGGCCCGGGCGCCGCGGTCACCTCGTCGAACAGCGAGACCGCGTGGAAGACGTTCACCAGGTCGTGGTAGCCGTCGTCGCGCAGCGGCCCCACGCCCAGCTGGAGGTTGACCTTGGCGGGGACCTTGACGGTCACGGACATGCTGGACCTCAGATCAGACGATGTTCGGCTATACGGGCAAATGCATTGACGTCGAGCATCTCACCACGCGCGGTGGGGTCGACGTCCGCCGCGCGCAGTACCTGCTCGGCCAGCGCCGCCGAGCCCGCCCAGCCCGCCAGCGCCGCCCGCAGCGTCTTGCGGCGCTGCGCGAACGCCGCGTCCACCACCGCGAAGACCTCCTCGCGGGAGGCCGCGGTCGTCGGCGGCTCCCGCCGGGTGAAGGCCACCAGCGCCGAGTCGACGTTCGGCGCGGGCCAGAACACCGCGCGCCCCACGCTCCCGGCCCGCCGCGCCCGGGCGTACCAGGCCATCTTCACCGACGGCACCCCGTAGATCTTGCTGCCGGGCCCGGCCGACAGGCGGTCGCCCACCTCGGCCTGCACCATCACCAGCCCCTTGCGCAGCGAGGGCAGCAGCTCCAGCAGGTGCAGCACCACCGGGACCGCCACGTTGTAGGGCAGGTTCGCCACCAGCGCCGTCGGCGCCGGACCCGGGATCTCGGCGATCCGCATGGCGTCGCCGTGCACGACCTCCAGCCGCGAGGCCAGCTTCGGCGCGCGGCCCTCGACGGTGGCGGGCAGCGCCCGCGCCAGCACCGGGTCCAGCTCGACCGCCACGACCCGCGCGGCCTCCGGCAGCAGCGCCAGCGTCAGCGACCCCAGCCCCGGCCCGACCTCGATCACCACGTCCTCGGGCGTCAACTCCGCCGTCCGGACGATCCGCCGCACCGTGTTGGCGTCCACCACGAAGTTCTGCCCGAGCTGCTTGGTGGGCCTGACCCCCAGCGCAGCCGCGATCTCCCGGATGTCGGCGGCGCCCAGCAGCGCCGTCTCCCGCTCTGCGGTCTCCTCGTCACCCACCCCTCGATTCTCCCAGAGGCTCCAGGTGCTTCTCCCCTGCAACAGTTCAGGCCTCCCCGGCGTCCCGGGCATGAAGGGAGACACCTGTGGATGACACCTACGAGGGATTCGTGGCCTCCCGAGCGCAGTCCCTGCTGCGTTACGGCTACGTGCTCAGCGGCAACCCGCACGACGCCGCCGATCTCGTCCAGGACGCCCTGATCAAGCTCAGGGGGGCCTGGCCACGAGTGATCAACAAGCGCGACCCCGAGGGCTACGTGCGCACCACCATGGCCCGCCAGCACATCTCGCTCTGGCGGCGCACCCGCCGGGAGACCCTCACGGACCTGGTCCCCGAGGGCTCCTACACCGACCCGGTGCCATCCGACGACCTGCTCTGGCGGGCCCTGGCGGAGCTGCCCCGGCGGCAGCGCGCGGTCCTGGTGCTGCGCTACTACGAGGTGCTCAGCGACGAGGAGATCGCCGCGCAGCTCGGCATCTCGCGGGGGACGGTCCGCAGCCAGGCCTCCCGCGCCCTGGAGAAACTGCGCCGGACCTGGAGCCCGGCCGTCATGGAAGGGAGTACCCGATGACCGGGCAGCCCGTGGAGAATCTGGAAGAGACCCTGAACCGGACCTTGGAACGGCACGCGGAAAAAGCCCCCGCGCCCGCCTCCGACCTGATCGATCGGGTGGAGACCCGGTACCGGAAGCGGCGCCGGGTCCGGACGACCGGAGCGGCCGCCGCGATGGCGCTCGTCCTGTCCGGAACCGCGTTCGGCATGTGGTCGGACGGCGGCGGGCCGACGACCCTGCTGGAGTCGTCGGGCACGAGCACACAGGCGCTGTCCCGGCCTGGACAGAAGGCCGAGGACCCCTTCGAGACCACTCCGATCGAAAAGCTGTGGCCCGAGGCCGTGCACCAGGTCCCGGCCAGGCTGCAGGACGGCACCGAGATCACGCCCCAGGCGCTGATCGACGCGCGGACGGTCCTGGTCAGCGCCTGGGCGAGCTTCGAGAAGGCCTCCGCCCTGTACGCCTACGACCTGGCGACGGGCAAGGCCGAAAAGATCACCGACGTGGTGACGCCGAAGGGGACCTGGCTCTTCGCGTCCGGGTTCACCGTCGGCGACGGGAAGATCCTCTGGCAGACCACCTCCGCCGACCGGATGACCACGATCTGGTCCGTCCCCGTGGAGGGCGGCACCCCGGTCGCGGCGGTCGAGAACATCCCCGCCGAGGCCGTCGGCCCCGCCGGCTCCGTGAAGGACGGCGCCACGGCCGTGCCGGTCGAACCGTCTCCCAGCGGGGTCGCCGGCCTCGGCGTTTTTGGCGGAAGGGTCTATTGGTCGGGTTCCCCGAACGGGGTCTACACCGCGCCGCTCACCGGGGGCTCCGCCGAGTTGGTCGCCGGCACCGAGAAGGAGCGGCTGGTGCGGTGGCCCTGGGCGGGCAGATCGGTCAGCGACCGCACGCAGGGCGGAGACAAGACGAAGACCATCCGTTGGGAACTGCGGAACCTGGAGACCGGGGAGAAGAAGCCCGTGTTCTCCGCCCCCGGAGGAACGGACTGGAACTGCTGGATCACCTGGTGCTCCTCCGTGACCGAGAATGCGCTGACGACCAGGGACGGAAGCCAAATGACGGACCTTCCCGGCCATCTGCTGGACAGAGGGGTGGTGGCCCTCGACCGGTTCGTCCTGAGCGTCGACGGTTCGAGGAACAAGGCCTCGGTCATGGTGAACGACCTCCAGGAGGGACGGACCGGATCGATCGCCCTGACGCCGACGGACGGCGGCGTCTCCTACTCCGTGCTGAGGGGGGCGGGCTCTCGGATGTACGCCACCCCGACGGCCGACGGCCACGTGATCGTGGACCTGGAGGCGATCGACTGAAGGCGCTCCGCGTCACTTCAAAAAGAGGAGGCGGCCGCATTCGGGCCAGAGGGCCTGCCAGTGGCCGTTCTCGCGGAGGTAGAGGAGCTGGGCGCGTTTGGTCTGCTCCTGGGGGGTGGCCTCGCTGGGGAGGCCGGTGCCGCCTACGGAGCGCCAGTCCTCCACGGTGAAGTGGTAGAGGCCGTGTGCGCCTTCGGGGGTGACGGCCTTGGGGTCGCCGTCGGAGGCGCAGCGGGCCACGGCCGCCCAGTTGAGGTCGGCGGGGCGGGGCTCGGCCGGACGCGGGGAGGCGGTCGGCTCGCCGGGTGCCTTCAGCTTGGAGGTGAGGGCCTCGGCGGAGTCGGTGAGGACCCGCAGACCCTCGGTGGTCTTGGGCAGGAGCTCGGGCACCCCGGCGTCGAGGACGGGCGCCTTGGGGGTGGGGACCACGACGGTGGGCGCCTCGGGCGCCGCCGCCGCCGAGGGGCGGGGCTCCGCCGCGGGGAAGTCGGGGTGCGCGGCGCGGTGGCCGAGGCCGGAGCCGGAGACGGCGGAGCGGGACGGGCGGGGGGCGGCCGCGGCGCGCTCGGGCAGCACCGGGACGGCGGTCACCGTCCGCAGGGAGGGCAGCATCACGCTGTGCTGCTGGCCCGCGAGGGCGAGCTGCTCGGCCTCCGAGGGATGGGAGAACAGGGACCAACCACCCGCGGCGAGACCCACCAGGAGCGCCGCCCCGACCAGGGGCAGAGCCCGGCTCGGAGGTCGCCCGGCCGCATGCCTTCCACTACGCGTCACGGTCACAGAACATTAGGGGCCGAACGCGCAGCGTGAACGCCGAACAACGCAACGTGCTGGTTTGTCGCGTGTCAGGTGCGACTCGCCCGGCCTTCCCGCTCCTACCCCCGCGGGAAGCCGAACAAACGCGCGCCGGTGCCGGCGATCGCCGCGCACAGCTCCGCCACCGGCACGCCCTTGACCTCGGCCATGAGCTCGACGGTGTGCGGGATGAGGTGGGAGGCGTTCGGCCTGCCCCGGTGCGGGACGGGCGCCATGAACGGGGCGTCGGTCTCCACCAGCACGAGGTCCAGCGGGGCGACGGCCAGGGCGTCGCGCAGCGGCTGGGCGTTCTTGAACGTCACGTTGCCCGCGAAGCTCATCACGTAGCCCTTGTCCGCGCACACCGCCGCCATCGCGGCGTCCCCGGAGAAGCAGTGGAAGACCACCTTCTCGGGGGCGCCCTCCTCGTCCAGGAGGCGCAGGACGTCGTCGTGCGCGTCGCGGTCGTGGATCACCAGGGCCTTGCCGGTCTCCTTGGCGATGGCGATGTGGGCGCGGAAGGACTCCTGCTGCTCCTCGCGCGAGGCGTGGTCGCGGTAGTAGTCCAGGCCCGTCTCCCCCACGGCCACCACCCGGGGGTCGCGGGCCAGCTCCGCGATCCGCCCCAGGGTCTCGGCGGTGACGCCCTTGGTGTCGTTGGGGTGGATCGCCACCCCCGCGTAGACGTCCGGGTGCTCCGAGGCCGCCTTGACCGCCCACTCCGAGGAGGGCACGTCGCAGCCGATCGTCATGATCCGCCGGATCCCGACCGCCCGCGCCTTCTCCACGGCCTCGGCCACCGGCATCTCGAGCATCTCCAGATGGCAGTGGCTGTCGAACACCTCCACCGGCAGCACCGGGGTCGGCGGCACGGGCTTGGGCGCCTTGGCGGCCTTGGCCTTCTTCCCCGCCCCGCCCCCGCCGGGGGCGGCGGGGGCGGCCGCGGGGGCCGGGCCGCCGCCTCTGGGGGTGTCAGGCGCCAAGGCGGGCCAGCTCCTCGTCCACGACGCTCTGGTCGAGCTTGGGGAAGAGGGGGACGGGGCGCTGGAGCGGGGTGCCGGCGGCGAGCGGGCGATGCTCCCAGCGGGCCTGGGCGGCGTCGTAGTCGCCGGTGATCACCGGGTAGACGCGCTCGCCCTCGCTGACCTCCTCGATGCGGGGCATGCCGGACCAGACGCCCTCGCCGCCGAGCATCTCGAAGACCTTCTGGGAGCTGTTGGGCAGGAACGGGGTGAGCAGGGTCTTGGCGTCCGCCACGACCTGCAGCGCCACGTGCAGGACGGTGCCCTTGCGGACCGGGTCGTCCTTGATCTTCCAGGGCTCCTGCTCGGCGAGGTACCGGTTGGCCTCGCGGACCACGTCGAACGCCGCGGTGATGGCGTTCTTGAACCGGGAGCGGGCCAGTTCGGCGCCGACCCGGTCGAAGGCCTCGCGGGCGAGCCTCAGCACCGCCTCGTCGGCCTCGGTGAGGTCCACGGCCTCGGGCACGGCGCCGTACTCCTTGGCGGCCATGGAGACGCTGCGGTTGACGAGGTTGCCCCACTGGGCGACCAGCTCGCCGTTGTTGCGGTCGACGAACTGCTGCCAGGTGAAGTCGGTGTCCTGGTTCTCCGGGCCCGCCACCGCGATGTAGTACCGCAGGGCGTCCACGTCGTAGCGCGCCAGGAAGTCCTTGACGTAGATCACGACCTGGCGCGAGGAGGAGAACTTCTTGCCCTCCATGGTGAGGAACTCGCTCGAGACCACCTCGTCGGGCAGCTTCAGCGCGCCCAGGGAGCCGGGCTCGCCGCCCTTGGCGCCCTGGCCGTTGTAGCCCAGCAGCATCGCCGGCCAGATCTCGGAGTGGAAGACGATGTTGTCCTTGCCCATGAAGTAGTAGGCCAGGGCGTCGGGGTCCTGCCACCACTCGCGCCAGCGCTCGGGGTCGCCCGAGCGGCGCGCCCACTCCACCGAGGCGCTGAAGTAGCCGACGACCGCGTCGAACCAGACGTACAGCCGCTTGTTGGGCTGGTCGCGCCAGCCGTCCAGCGGGATCGGCACGCCCCAGTCGAGGTCGCGGGAGATCGCCCGCGGCTGGAGGTCCTCCAGCAGGTTGAGGGAGAACTTCAGCACGTTGGGGCGCCAGTCGCCCTCCTTGCCGCGCAGCCAGCGGCCCAGCACCTCGGTGAAGGCCGGGAGGTCGAGCATGAAGTGCTCGGTCTCCACGAACTCCGGCTTCTCGCCGTTGATCCGGCTGACCGGGTCGATGAGGTCGATCGGGTCGAGCTGGTTGCCGCAGTTGTCGCACTGGTCGCCGCGGGCGCCGTCGTAGCCGCAGATGGGGCAGGTGCCCTCGATGTAGCGGTCGGGCAGGGTGCGGCCGGTGGACGGCGAGATCGCGCCCATCGTGGTGGTGGGGAAGATGTAGCCGTTGTCGTACAGGCCCTTGAAGATCTCCTGGACGACGGCGTAGTGGTTCTCCGTGGAGGTCCTGGTGAACAGGTCGTAGGACATGCCGAGGCCGTGCAGGTCCTCCACGATCACCCGGTTGTAGCGGTCGGCCAGCTCGCGGGGCGTCACGCCCTCCTTGTCGGCCTGGACCTGGATCGGCGTCCCGTGTTCGTCGGTCCCCGAGACCATGAGCACCCGGTTGCCCAGCATCCGCTGGTACCTGCTGAACATGTCGCACGGCAGGGCGAACCCGGAGACGTGCCCGATGTGGCGCGGGCCGTTCGCGTACGGCCAGGCGGGGAACGTGAGGATGTGACGGGACATGTGCCAAGCCTACGGCTTGCCACCGAGGTGACCGAACCGTTATCGACCGGCGGGGCGGTAGGTCAGCAGGACGTTGCCCGTGGTGAAGGTGCGGCTCTGGGTGAGGGTCAGGGAGTGCCTGCGGTCGGCCGTGTGGAAGAGGGGCCGGCCCGCGCCCAGGACGACCGGGTGGACCATGACGCGCAGCTCGTCGATCAGGCCGGCGGCCAGCAGGGAGGTGGTCAGCTCCGAGCTGCCGAAGACCGCCAGGGTGCCGCGGCGCGCCCGCAGCAGCGCCGGGTCGGTGATCACCTCGGTGTTGTGCCACCGGGGTTCGGCCAGGGTGTGCGAGACGACGATCTTGGCGTAGGAGTTCATCAGCCCGGCGATCACGGGATCGGACTCCAGCGCCTCGGACGTGGGCCAGTAGGCGGCCATGTGCTCATACGTCCGGCGCCCGAAGACGAGCGTGTCGATCTCCTTGAGCTGCGCGACCGAGAACTCCAGGAACCCCTCGTCGGTGTTCGGCCAGTCGAACTCGCCTTCGGGCCCCTGGTAGTAGCCGTCGACGCTGACGACGTGGAACGAGAAGATCCTGTTCACACCCCTGTCCTCCCCCGTACGGCGGTCATGACACGACGGCGACGCGCGGTTCCTCGTTCTCGGGGGAGGCGGTGGCGGATCCGGCGCCCTCGGGGGTCTTGCGGAAGCGCCGCCAGGTGTCCAGGTCCCGCAGGGCGACGGCCGCGGCGACGGCGGCGAACGGGACGGCGGGCAGCACGTAGCGGTAGTCGAACAGCACGGTGGCGGGCGGGACCACCAGCAGCGCCGTGGCGTAGCCGAACGGCAGCAGCGCCACCCCGCCCCAGGCGCGCCAGCGGGCCAGGACGCCGCCGAGGCTCGCCAGCAGCAGCACGCCCAGGACCGTCCCCGGCAGGTAGACGGCCTTCTGGTAGGCGCGCATGAAGCCCGCGTACGGTTCCACGACCCGGGTGGCGGTGCTCTGGTCGTCGTAGGAGGCGACCGTCTCGGCCTTGCCGGGCCAGTACTCCTGCGTGGTCTCGGGGAAGACGTAGTAGCTGTAGGTCTTGGGGTCGGGGTAGACGGGGCGGTCCCAGCGGAACGTCCGGCCGAAGTCGGTGAGGAAGGCCTGGAAGTAGTCGCCGGGCTGGGCGGCGATCGCCTCCTTGGCGAAGGTGCGGGCCAGGTCGCTCTTGTAGGGCGCGAAGATCCCGCCGGGGTAGCGGAAGATCTGGCTCTCCTCCCACACGTAGAAGTGGGAGGCCGGACGCTGCTCGGGCGGGGTGCTGTCGCACAGCGCGTAGGCGTCGACGGGCAGCTTGTCGCCGAATTCGTCGCAGTCGGCGAACGTCATGGTGCGGCTGTAGAGGAAGACGCCGTCGGTGCCGCTGAGCGCGAACTGGCCGTTCTCCGAGGCGTACCAGCCGCAGTAGGCGGCGATCGGGATGACGCCCGCCGCCAGTCCCCCGGCGACCGCCTTCCAGCCCGCCCGGCGGATCACCAGGAAGACCAGCATGATGATCAGCAGCGGCATGCCGATGGTCCGGGTGACGGCGGCCAGGCTGAGCAGCAGCCCGGCGGCGGTCACCTGCCCGACGGACGGCCGCGGGCTCCACAGGACCAGGGCCGCCGCGACGGTCACCAGCAGGAGGAAGTAGGTGTCCGACAGCAGCAGGTGCTCCAGCTCGACCTGGTTGCCGTCGAACAGCACCGGGGCGACGGCCAGCGCCGCGGCCCAGCCGGGCAGGGCCCGGCCCCGGGCGAACAGGTGGGGTCGGCGCAGCAGGGCGTACAGGACGCACGCGACGGCCAGGCCCATCAGGTGCTGGACGGTCACCACCGCGGCCACGCTGTGCAGTGGCCGCAGGACGATCAGGAGCAGCGGGTAGCCGAAGGTCCGCACGGGGTCGGGGCGCGGGTGCAGCGCCACGTCGACGTACGGGTAGGAGTCGGGGAACCAGATGGCCCACCGGTAGCCCAGGATCGTGACGATCCGCAGCACGACGGCGAGGGCCAGCAGGACCAGGAGGACGCGGTGGCGCCCGGCGAACGCGAGGAGGGCGGCACGGCTCGGCGGCCTCGGCAGCCGCCTCACTCGCTCCAACACGATCCCACCCCCGTTTACCCCAGAGTAGCTTCGGCCGCCCAATCTCCCTTACCGGGCGTTCGCCCTCGGACGGAACCGCACGGTCGTTGCGCTATCGCAATCCGGGCGATTCCGGCGATTTCAGTCCTCCGCCGCGACCGGTTCGGGGGCGACGCGGCCCGGCTTGCGCACGGTGGCCGCCACGGTGAGCGCCTCGTGCGCGCCGTCCTCGGTGCCCGGGTGGCTGGCGCGGCGGATGCCCAGGATCGACAGGAAGGCGGTGCCCAGGATCATCTGGCAGCTCATCATCAGCGCGGTGGCCGACGGCACGACCATGCGCAGGGTCTCGCGGGCGTTGAGCTCGCCGAACTGGGCGCCGTGCCAGTGCACCACCGAGAACCCGACGCCGACCAGGCCCGCCACCGCCAGCACGCCGCCGACGACCAGTCCCTTCTCGAAGCTCCAGGAGTTCAGCAGCCAGTTGGCCCTGCGGTCGGCCGGCAGGAAGCCCTCGGCCACGCCGTAGGCCTTGGTGAGCAGGGAGAACACCACCGCCTGGAAGCCGATCACCACCGCGGCCGAGGCGCCCACCAGGGTGTCCACGTCGAAGACCACGCCCCGGATGTCGATCGGCTTGACCGCCAGCGCCACCCCGGAGACCAGGCCGACCGTCATGAAGACCAGGCCGGGGACGAGGAACAGCCAGCGGGGGCTGTAGAGCAGCAGGAAGCGCAGGTGGCGCCAGCCGTCCCGCCAGGTGTTGAGGTGCGGCGGGCGGGACCTGCCGTCCTTCTTCAAGGTGGTCGGCACCTCGGTGATCTTCGCCCCGGCCAGGGTCATCTTGACCACCAGCTCCGAGGCGAACTCCATGCCCGAGGACTGCAGGCCCAGCGCCAGCGCGGTGTCCCGGCGGAAGCCGCGCAGGCCGCAGTGGAAGTCGCCGATCTTGGAGCCGAAGAACAGCCGCCCGACGAACGACAGGACGGGGTTGCCCAGGTAGCGGTGGAGCGGCGGCATCGCGCCGGGGTCGATCCCGCCGGTGAAGCGGTTGCCCATCACCAGGTCCGCGCCGGCCCGCAGCTCCTCCACGAACGGCAGGAGCGCGGTGAAGTCGTAGGAGTCGTCGGCGTCGCCCATGATCACATAGGTGCCCTTGGCCGCCCGGATGCCGCCCATCAACGCGTTGCCGTAGCCCTTGAGCGCCACCGGCACGACCCGCGCCCCGGCCGCCTCGGCCAGCGCCTGCGACCCGTCGGTGGAGCCGTTGTCCGCGACGACGACCTCGCCGTCGATGCCGTGCTCCTTCAGGAAACCCACCGCTTTACGGACACAGGTCTCCACGGTCTCCGCCTCGTTCAGACAAGGCATCACCACGGACAGTTCCATGGGTAAGGGCTCCTTAGGATTTCGACTGGGCCTGGTGAAGGTATGGTGCCGGGCATTCTGACCGCACATCGGCGCCGTTGCAAAGCCGCAACCGGGCCGCGGACGAGATCTGGATCAGGTGACCAGGATACGACGGAGCCCGCCGGGAGCAGGGGTCAAGGCCTTGACCCCCCTCTCCCCTGTCGGTCATTCCCCCTCCCGCCTGCGAAAGCACCGCCTCTTCGCGGCGGTTCTCGCGGCGGGCGCGCTCCTGCGCGTCGTCGCCATGGCCGGATACCGGCCCGCGCTCTGGTTCAACGACAGCTACGACTACGTCCAGATCGCCCTGGACCCGTTCCCCCACCCCGTCCGGCCCGCCGGTTACGGCCTCTTCCTGTGGCTGCTGCGCCCCTTCCACGACTTCGGGGTGGTCGTGGCGGCACAGCACCTGCTGGGGCTGGCCACCGGTCTCCTGGTCTACCTGCTCCTCACCCGCCGCGGCCTGCCGCCGGGCTGGGCCGCTCTGGCCGCCTCCCCCGTCCTGCTGGACGGCGGGATCATCCAGCTGGAGAGCCTCGTCCTCTCCGACACGCTCTTCCTCTTCCTGGTCGTCGCCGCTCTGACGGCCCTGCTGTGGCCGGGACGGCGCCACGCCCTGTTCGCGGTCGCCGGAGTCCTGCTGGCCATGGCCACGGTGACCAGGACGATCGGCCTGCCGGTGCTCCTGCTCGCCCTGGCCTGGCTCCTTCTGCGGCGGAAGTGGCGGGCCGCGACGCTGGCCGCCGTCGCGGGCCTTCTCCCCCTGGCCGCCTACGCGGGCTGGTTCCACGCCGAGAACGGCCGTTACGGCATCACCGCGACGGACGGCGTGTTCCTGTGGGGCCGTACCGCGGCCTTCGTGCGCTGCGAGAACATCCCGGAGCACCTGCGGTACCTGTGCCCCGCGGGCGAGCCGGAGACCCGCAAGGCGTCCTCGTCCCAGGTGTGGGCGGCCGAATCCCCCATCGGCTGGGACTTCGGCGAGGCGTTCGACCCGCGGATCAACGCGGACGCCCAGAGCTTCGCGGTGCGCGCGCTCCTGGAGCAGCCCTTCGACTACGCGCGGACGGTCGCCTACGACCTCGTCGTCCGCACGTTCCGCTGGGAGCGCGACGACCACCCCACCGCCGTGACGGCCGGCAAGTACCTCTTCCCCGAGCAGGCCGACCCCCTGCCGGTGTGGCCCGTCCTCGGCGGCGGCAACCCGCTGGACGTCCTCACCGCCTACGACCCGGAGGTCGACCCGGGCACCGGAACCCGGACCGCCGAGCCCTACGCCGGGATCATGCGCTTCTACCAGGGGGTCTTCACCGTCCGCGGGCCGGTGCTCGCGGCGGTCCTGCTCCTGCCCGCCTGCGTCTGGTACCGGCGCCGCACCCTCTCCTCGGCCGTCCTGCCCTGGACGGCCGGAGCCGCCCTCCTGGCCGTCCCGCCCCTGACCGTCGACTTCGACTACCGCTACATGCTCACCGCGACACCCGTCGTCGCGCTCGCCGCGGGCTACGCGTCCGCCCGGAGCCGCGGCGTCGGCCTTCCGGTCACTTCGCCTCTAGTACCGCGGAGTAGACCACCTTCTTAGGCACCTTGTTCTCCTTGGCGATCTCGGCGATCGCCTCCTTGCGCGAGATGCCGGCGGCCTCCCGGGCGAACACCGCCGCAGCGAGCTCGGCGGGGTCCGAGAGCGTCTCCCGCGGCGGGGCCCCCGCGACGACCAGGGTGATCTCCCCCCGGACTCCGTCCGCGGCCCAGGCGGCCAGCTCCTCCAGGGGAGCGCGGCGGATCTCCTCGTAGGTCTTGGTGAGCTCCCGGCAGACGGCGGCGCGGCGGTCGGCGCCGAAGGCGGCGGCGAGCGCCTCCAGGGCCGCCTCCAGCCGGTGGGGCGCCTCGAAGAAGACCATGGTGCGCGGCTCGTCGGCCAGCTCGGCGAGGCGGGAGGCGCGTTCGCCGGGCTTGCGCGGCAGGAAGCCCTCAAAGCAGAACCGGTCGGTGGGCAGGCCCGACAGGACCAGGGCGGTGGTCACCGCCGACGGGCCGGGCAGGACCGTGACCGGGACGTCCGCGGCGACGGCCTCGACGACCAGCCGGTAGCCGGGGTCGGACACACCGGGCATCCCGGCGTCGGTGACGACCAGGACGTCGCGGCCCTCGCGCAGGTCGTCCAGCAGCTCGGCGGCGCGGTCCCGCTCGTTCTGGTCGTAGTAGGAGACGACCCTCCCCGTCGGCGTCACCTCCAGGTCGGCGGCGAGCCTGCGCAGCCGCCGGGTGTCCTCGGCCGCGATGACCGGGGCCCCTGCCAGGGCCGCCCGCAACCGGGGCGAGGCGTCGTCGGCCCGCCCGATGGGGGCGGCGGCGAGAATGAGGGTGCCTGTACTCATCCGTCCATTCTCCCCTCCCGCGGCCTTGGGCTCCTCCTTGTGCTTGCTTTGTCCCCCTACGATGGCCGGGTGGCTGTCACCGAGACCGAACCGGCACCGGCGCCCCCCACGCTGCGCGAGAAACTGGCGCCGCGGGTGCCGGGCAGCGTGCTCTGGGGATGGCTTGGGCCGCTGCTCGTCACCGTCTTCGCCGGCGTCCTGCGGTTCGACCGGCTCGGCGTGCCGCGCGCGGTGGTCTTCGACGAGACGTACTACGCCAAGGACGCCTACGCGCTGCTGAGGTTCGGGTACGAGCACTCCTGGGTGCGCGAGCCCGAGCACCTGGCGGACCAGCTGTTCCTGGGCGGCAAGGCCGACCAGATCTGGGCCGAGGGCGGCTCGTTCATCGCCCACCCGCCGGTGGGCAAGTGGATGATCGCGGTCGGCGAGCTCCTCTTCGGCGTCACCCCGTTCGGCTGGCGGTTCGCGGCCGCGCTGACCGGCACCCTCTCGGTGCTCATCTTGTGCCGGGTGGCCCGGCGGATGACCGGCAACACCCTGCTGGGCTGCGCGGCGGGCCTTCTGCTGGCCCTGGACGGCCTGCACCTGGTGACCAGCCGCACGGCCCTGCTGGACGTCTTCCTCATGTTCTGGGTCCTGGCGGGCTTCGCCTGCCTGGTGGCCGACCGCGACCGCTCGCGGCGCATCCTGGCGGCGCGGCTGGAGGCCGACCCGTCCCTCGGCTTCTCCCTGGGCCCCTGGCTCGGCCACCCCTGGCGCGTCCTCGCCGGCCTCTGCTTCGGCCTGGCCTGCGGCACCAAGTGGTCGGCCGCGCCGTTCCTGGCCGTCTTCGTGCTGATGGTCGTCCTGTGGGACGTGGGGAACCGCCGCGCGGCGGGGGTGTACACGCCGGTGGGCGGGGCCCTGACCAAGGACGGCGCCGCCACCCTGCTGGGCCTGGGCGTCCTGCCGGTGGTCACCTATGTGGCGACCTGGTCGGGGTGGCTGTTCACCAGCGGCGGCTGGGGCCGGGGCACCCCGGCGGGGAACGCGCTGCTGCGCCCGTTCGAGGGCCTGCCCGACCTGGTGCGCTACCACCGGGAGATCCTGTCCTTCCACAACGGCCTGTCCTCCAAGCACCCCTACCAGTCCTGGCCGTGGGACTGGCCGATCCTGCGCAAGCCGGTGGCGTTCTTCTACAGCGAGAAGTCCAGGTCCTGCGGGGCCGGCACGTGCTCGCGGGAGATCCTCGGCATCGGCACCCCCGCCCTGTGGTGGGCGGCGCTCGCGGCCCTGGTCGTGATCGTCTTCCTGTGGCTGACCTACCGCGACTGGCGGGCCGGCGCGGTCCTCGCCGCCTATGTGGCGGGCTGGGCGGCCTGGCTGCCCTCGGCCTTCGGCGGCCGCACCATGTTCCTGTTCTACGCGCTGCCGCTGACCCCGTTCATGGTGCTGGGCATCGTCCTGGTCCTGGGGCTGATCATCGGCCCGGAGCGCCCGCACCCCCGCTCCCGCCGGGTCGCCGGATCGGTGATCGCGGGCGCCTACGTCCTGCTGGTCCTGCTGAACTTCTGGTACCTCCACCCCGTGCTGACCGCCCAGACCATCACCCACGACATGTGGCAGTCCCGCATGTGGCTGGACTCCTGGATCTGAGGAGCGCCAAACCCGCGCCAAGAGGGCGCCACTTCCCCGCCGTGAGCCTGGTGCCCGGAGCCCCGATCGCCTATCAAGGGAAGGGTGAGCTGGGGCACCTCGGTCAGGCTGGTGGTGACCGCGGTCGCCGCGTACCTCGTGGCCGACTGGGTCCTGACCGAGGTGAAGATCCCCCTGCTGGCGCCGCTGACCGCGCTGCTGATCGTCCAGGTCTCGCTCTACCAGACGCTCCGGCACTCCCTGCAGCGCATTCTCAGCGTCACCACCGGCGTCGTCGTCGCGGTGGTGGTGGCGGTGCCGATCGACTTCAGCTGGTGGAGCCTCGGCCTGGTCATCGCGATCTCGCTGCTGCTGGGGCGGCTGTTCAAGCTCGGCGACCACATGCTGGAGGTGCCGATCAGCGCGATGCTCATCCTGCAGCTGGGCGCCCAGACCCCGGCGGGCGCGCTCGACCGGATCATCGAGACGTTCATCGGCGCGCTGGTCGGGCTGATCGGGGTGCTGCTGACCGCGCCGGTCCGGGTGGAGTCCGCCGAGAAGGGGCTGCTGGAGCTGGCGTCCGAGACCGCCGACCTGCTGGACTCCCTCGCCGACGACCTGCATCTGGAACCGGGCAACGTGCACGCCACCACCTGGCTGGGCCGCAGCAGGCGGCTGTCGGAGCGGGCGAGGGACACCGAGACCAAGCTGAGCGAGGCCGAGGAGAGCGCCCGCCTCAACCCCCGGGCCAGGATCGCCGGGGGCCCCTCGCCGACGCTGCGCGCCGCGGTGACCGCGCTGGAGCACGGCTCCATCCGGCTGCGCGGCCTGGCCCTGTGCATGGCCGACCGCACCTGGCTGCAGCTGCACGACCGTACGGGGCTCGGCTCGGACATGTGGGCGACGGACGTGCGGACCCGGCTCGCGCTCACCCTGCGCTGCCTGTCGGGCGCCGTCCGGCTGTTCGCCGCGACGGCCACCGCGCCCGGCCCCGAGACCCGGGTGAAGTACGGCGAGGCGGCCCACGACCTCCTCGTCGAGGGACGCGGCCACCGCGAGGCCCTGGGCGCCCTCCTGCGGGACGACCCGGGCCACTGGCCGCTGCACGGCGAGCTGCTGGCGCACCTGGACCGCCTCCTCGACGGCCTCGCCCCCATCCAGCTCGGCGTGCGCCCCGGCCCTTCCTGAACCGGCGCGCGCCGTGAGGGGGGCAAGCCTCTCGGCGGGAGAGAAAATCTTTATTTTTGCTCACTTCTTGCTATAGATCACTGTGTTTCCTCACGCGCAGACTCGTACCGCCGAAGGGAGAGCGCCGACGGGCCTCTCGCCGCGCCGAGGAGGAGGGTGCCCCGTGGGTGCGAGGGTCAGGACGTTCGGGCTGTACACGGCGTCCGGGGTGATGGGCGTGGTGCTCGCGCTGCCGCTGGCGGGCGCTCCCGCCGCGGCGGCGGGGAGGCGGGCCGCCGACAGCGGCGCCGAGATCGTCCGGGAGAAGCGGCTCGGGCGGCACATGCGGGACCTGACCGTCCGGTCCCCGAACCTCGCCGAGCCGGTGAAGGTCAGGATCCTGCTCCCCAGCGGCTGGCGCAAGGGCGCGAAGCGGACCTGGCCCGTCCTGTACGCGTACCACGGGGGGCGGGACGGCTACGTCTCCTGGACGCGCAGCACGGACATCGAGAAGTGGGCGCGCCGCTACGGCGTGATCGTCGTCATGCCCGAGGCCGGCAACGGGAGCTACACCGACTGGCACAACTACGGCAGGGGCGGCGTCCCCCGCTGGGAGACCTTCCACACCTCCGACGTCGTCCAGCTCGTCGAGCGCAACTACCGCGGCGGCCGGCAGCGCGCGGCGATGGGCGTGTCCGCGGGCGGCATGGGCTCGCTCACCTACGCGGCGCGGCACAAGGGGCTTTTCCGCTACGCGGCGTCGCTGAGCGGCATCCTGCACCTCACCGGGCCGGGCATGCCCGAGATGGCCCTGGCCACCAACGCGCTGGAGCTGCGCGACCCGCTGGCCATCTACGGCCTTCCCGGCTCCGACGCCGCCAACTGGCGCGCGCACGACCCCTACGTGCTCGCCCCGCGGCTGCGGGGTGTGGGCGTCTTCTTCTCCGCGGGGACCACCGGCCGCCCGGGGCCCGGCGACCCGAAGGTGGGACCGGTCGACGTCGGCCTGTTCGGGGAGCGCGTCGTCGGCCAGACCAACCAGGAGTTCCGCAAGCGCCTCAAGAAGCTGGGCGTCCCCCACACCGCGCGGCTCTACGGCGACGGGCGGCACAACTGGCCGGCGTGGCGGCGGATCTCCAAGCAGCTCTGGCCGGAGCTGATGCGCAGCATCGGCGCCCGCAGGCTCTGAGCACCGCCCGCGGGAGCGCGGTCCGTGCCCGCCGGGGCGCGGACCGCGCGTTCAGAAGGAGATCACCTCGGTGTAGGCGAGGGCGAAGACCAGGCAGGGCGCCAGGAACAGCTTGCCGACGCGCAGCATGCCCCGGCCGACGTCCTTGGGCTCGCGGGCCTTGCTGAGGCCGCTGTGGTACAGCCAGACGAACACCGGGGCGCAGACCGCCCACGGCCAGACCAGCCACTGCGGGAACACCTCGCCGGCGGCCGCCATCGCGACGGTCAGCGCCCAGAACCCGATCCAGCAGGCGAAGCCCACCAGGTAGGTGCGCGCGGCTCCGATGCGCACCGCCATGGTGGTGTACCCGCTGGCCCGGTCGCTCTCGATGTCGGGGATCATCGTGGGGGTGTAGAGCGCGATCTCCACCAGCAGCACCGCGACGGCGGCGGCCCAGGGGAACCCGTCGAGCGGCTTGACCGCCGCCCAGCCGCCCAGCACCGGGAACACGAGGCCGCTGCAGTTGCTCAGCACGTCCAGGCCCGCCCGGTTCTTCCACTTCAGCGGCGGGACGCTGTAGATCCAGCCGCACACCAGGAAGCCCAGGGTGGCCAGCGCCATCTCGGGGCGCACCGCCAGGGACAGCAGCAGGGCGAGCCCCGCGGCGCCGTAGGCGGCGGCCTTGGCCCCGCGGGCCGTGATCCGGCCCGCGGTGAGGGGCGTGTCCTTGCGCGGGTTGAGCAGGTCGCCTTCCAGGTCGTAGGCGTCGTTGATGGCCAGCACGGCCAGCCAGACCAGGGGGCCCCAGATGACCAGGCCGAGCAGGCCGGTGGCCGGGCCGACCAGTTCCCCGCTGGCCAGCAGGTAGCCCAGGTAGAAGGGCACCAGGGAGACCAGGAACAGGCCGGGACGTGAGATCTCCCACAGGTCCAGGATCATCTGCCGGGTCCTGCCGAGAGCCTGGGGAGTGGCCGTCGCCATCAGTTACCTCGCGAAATGGGGGGTGTTGCGCCGGTGAAAGATGCTGGCCGAGATTATGCCCTCAGGGTATGACGGCGATTGATCCAAGAACCGCAATAAATTCCACCAAAACTGAGCAAAGGTAAGTGGCGCAGCCCACACCGTAGCCGCTTTGCTCCCCTGTGATGACGGTGCGTCTTTTGACGCCGGGTCCAATGAGGGTTCCCCACCGTCCGCAGGGCCGTCATTGTAGTGACCGGCCGGGAGGGCGGCCCCGGGAACCTCGGCTTTCCCCGGGCCGACCCGGGCGAGGACCGGGAAACCGACCCCCCGCGTTCCCTAGAATCAGCCCCTATGGCCTTGGACTCCGGGAACTACCTCAACCGCCACCTGCCCATCGCCCTCATCCTGGTGGGTGTGGGCGCGGGAGGCGCCCTCTGGCTGGCGCCCCAGGGCAGCGGCGGCGACACCCCCGTACGGGTCCAGGACGGCGTATCGGTGTCGGTGTACCGGTCGATGACCGAGGCGGTGGCGGGCACGCCCCACTGGCTGCACACCGTGCTGGAGCTGGCGTCGGAGGCCTCCGTCGCGCTGGTGGCGCTGACCCTCGTGGCGGTGTGGGCGCTGGCCGTCCGCCGCCGCGACGCGGCCGTCGTCGCCGGGACCATGCTGATCGGCGCCGGCACCGTGGCCGCCTACGCGCTCAGCGAGGGGCTGAAGCTGCTCGTCTACCAGGAGCGCCCGTGCCGCGCCCTGGCCGACGCCGCCGCCGTCGCCCCCTGCCCGGAGCTGGGCGACTGGTCCTTCCCCAGCAACCACACCACCCTGGCGGTGGGGGCCGCGGTCGGCATCGCGCTGCTGCGCCCCCGCCTCGCCGCGTTCGTGCTGCCCCTCGGCCTGGCCGCCGCGGTCCTGCGGGTCGCGGTCGGCGTGCACTACCCGCACGACGTGCTGGCCGGAGCGGTCCTCGGCGCGTCCTTCTCGGTGGCGGCGCTCCTGATGTTCGCCCCCCTGGCGACCCGGCTGGTCACCCCGCTGCTGGCCCGGCTGGGCGGCTCCCCCGCGGTCCCCGACGGCGGGCGGCCGCTCAGCCGCTGACCACCGGCATCGCCCGGGAGAAGCGCCGGTCGGTGAGCTGGTCGACGAGGAAGTCCGCGATGTCGGCGCGGGTCGAGGACATCGCGATCGGATCGAGGCCGAGGAAACCCGCCCGCAGGGTGCCCCGGCGCGGCCCTTCCACGGCGGTGACGACGCGGGCGAGGGTGTAGTCCAGGTCCGAGCCGACGACCAGCTCGACCATCTCGTTCAGCTCGCGCACCGCGTGGGGGAACATCGCCCGGCCCAGCATGAGGCGGATCCTGCGCTTCCAGTGCGGGGCGTCCCGGGGATCGGCGACCGACGGCGTCGCCAGGCCGATGAACCGGTCGATCCCGGCGCCCCGCATCGCCGTGATGATCACCCGGACGCCGTCGGCGAGGTCCATCGCCCCGCCCCTGCGGAACGTCGGCCCCAGCGCGCTGATGACCGCCTCGCTCCCGCGCAGCGCCTCGGCCACCGCCGCCCGGTCGAACAGCCGCCCCGGCAGCACGAGGAGGCCGGGGTCGGTGCGGTGGACCCTGCCGGGGTCGTGGACGAAGGCCACGACGCGGTGCCCGTCGGCCAGCAGCCGCTCCACCACCAGCCGCCCGATCCGCCCGGTGGCGCCGAACACGGTGACCTGCATGGGATAGCCCCTACCCGGCGACACGCGGGCGGCCGCGTGTCACGGCTCTGCGCGTTCCCACGATTACCTAAAGTGAGGATCGCCGCGTGATCATCACGCGTGGCGGAGGGAGACGCGCAATGAGAACATCTCGACGCGCCGGCACGGTCGCCGGCGCGCTGACCCTGGCCCTGGTCGGCGGCTCGGGGGCGGTCGCCATGGCCGACCCCGGCCTCGGTTCCCGGGAGTGGGTGAGGATCTGCCACCGCACGTCCTCGCTGGCGCACCCGTACGAACTGCTGAAGGTGCGCCGGGACTCCGTGCAGTTCACCAGGCACCTCCAGCACCGCGCCTACACCGACAGGCACGGTTTCCGCGACCTCGTCGACGGGGTGGACGGGCGGATCCGGACCCTGGAGGACTGCCCGGAGTGGTGGGACCTGCAGGACCGCAACTTCAAGCCCTACAAGTGGCACCGGCACGAGCAGCACAACAAGCAGAAGAAGCTCAAGCAGAACCAGGGGCAGGACCTCCACATCTACCTGTACGACAAGAAGAAGGGCGAGAAGAAGCGGCACGAGACCTACAAGCCGCGGAAGCTCAAGCCCTCGCAGAAGCCCAAGACGCGCAAGCTCGCGCCTCGCGGCGTCCGTCCGAAGGGCATCGTCAGGCCCTCCTGACGTCCGCCCGCCGCGTCCGGCGGCCGCTCCCGGGAGCGGCCGCCGGGCCTCTTGACCGCCCCGCCCGCCGGGAGGAGGTTGAGGGACACGGTTCCACCCGCCGCCCCCGACCCAGGAGAACCGGCACATGTCCCCCGTCTCCGGCAGTGCCCTCGCCGCCCCCGGCGCCGAGCGGATCTTCCACGAAACCATGCTCGGCCTGCGGGACGCCGACCCCCGTCCCGGCTACCGCCGCCTCCGGGAGAAGGCGCCCGTCCTGCTCACCCGCGACGGCGTCCTCGTCCTCACCCGCCACGCCGACTGCGCCGCCGCCCTGCGCCACCGCCTCCTCGGCGGGCGCGGCGGCGCGCCCGGCCTCGGCGCGGTCGCCCTTCCCGACGACGAGCGGGTCCTGGCCCTGCGGACGGTGCAGGACGGCATGATCTCCGCCGACCCGTCCGGACACGCCCGGTTGCGGCGGCTCGTCTCCTCGGCCTTCGCCGGACGCCATGTCGAGGCGCTCCGCCGCTCCGTCGCCGCCCGGGTGGACGCCCGGCTGCGGGCGCTGGCGCGGACGCCCGGCGCCGACCTCATGGCCGGCCTCGCCCTGCCCCTGCCGGTCGACGTGCTCGCCGACCTGCTGGGCGTCCCCGAAACCGACCGGGCCGAGCTGCTCCCCCTGGTCGGGGAGATGAACGCCGCCTTCCGCCACGACGGCGTCCCGGCGGACCGGGCCCGGGCGGCGCACGCCCAGGCGGTGCTGGCCGACCGGCTCGGCGTGCTCCTCGCCGCCCGGCGCGCCCGCCCCGAGGACGATCTCCTCTCCCGGCTGGCCGCCTCGCGCGCCGACGACGCGCTCACCGCGGACGAGGCGGTGGGAGCCGCCCTCCTCCTGCTGGGAGCCGGCGCCGAGCCCACCGCCCACCTGCTGGGCAACGCCGTGCACGCGCTGCTCGCCCACCCCGGCCAGTACGCCCTGCTGCGCCGGGAGCCGTCGCTGGTCCCCGGCGCGGTGGAGGAGCTCCTGCGCTACGACGCCCCCGTGCAGGTCGTCGCGCGGACCGTGCTGGAGCCGTTCGCCTTCCTGGGGGCGCGGCTGGAACCGGGGCAGACGGTGCTGGCCCTGCTCGGCGCGGCCGACCGCGACCCCGACCGGTACCCCGAGCCCGACCGGCTGGACGTCACCCGCGACCCGCACCCGGCGTCCGCGCACCTGGCGTTCGCGGCGGGGCGGCACTGCTGCCTGGGTGCCCATCTGGCGCGGCTGGTGCTGGAGGTCCTCCTCCAGCGGCTCGTGGACGGCCATCCGCGCTGCGCCCTGGCGGGACCGCCCGTACGGGACGGCGGCCTGGCCCTGCGCGGCTTCGCCCGGCTGCCGGTCACGCTCGCGCCCTGAACCCCCGCGCCCCGGCCCCTCCCGCCCAGGGCCCCGGTGCCCGTCCGAGGTCCGGCTCAGGGACGGTCGGGGCGTTCGTCCGGTTCCGGCTGCGGGGAGACGGTGGCGTGCGCGGTCCGCTCGGCGTCGGCGGGGTCGAGTTCCTCCTCGGGGACACCGCGCTCCAGCGCGTCCGACACCCGTTCGGCGGCGCGTTCGCTCTCCGGCTCCTCCGCGCGTGCGCCCCGGCTCCCGTCATGGTCGTTCTTCTTCGTGCCCATGGTCACCTCATATGCCCGCGCCCGGACGCGCCCAATCTTTCTCTTTTCGCGGCAAATCCAATCCCCGACCGGTGCGAAAGTAAGCCAGCTCACATCTCGGTTTGGTCACTAACATCAACTCCGGTTCGGTCAAAGAAAATCTAACCCCCGCCCACTCCACCCGAGAACGGCTTCTGACCTGCGGAAACGTCGCCTCTTTGCCGCTTATTGATCACCCCCCGGCCCCGCCCGTCCACGACCACGGCGTTTAGGCGGGGAAACCCAGGGCAAGCAAAAAACATGGCGACAATTTTGTGGATCATCGCAGTGGTCTTCGTTCTGGCGGGGCTTTATACCCTGCTGGCACGACGCGACCTGCTGTGGGGAATCATTCTCATCGTGGTCGGGCTCCTCATCGGACCCGGCGGCGTCAGCATCTTCAATCCGTAATCCAGCGGACCCCGCGACAACGGAAAAGGTCCTCGAGAAAGGATGGAAAGAAGAGTGAGCACCATCGAGCAGTCCGTCGAGGTGGACGTGCCGGTCACCACTGCCTACAACCAGTGGACCCAGTTCGAGGAGTTCCCGAAGTTCATGGAGGGGGTCGACCGGATCGAGCAGGTCACGCCGACCCGCACCCACTGGAAGACCAGCATCGCCGGCGTCCACCGCGAGTTCGACGCCGAGATCGACGAACAGCACCCCGACGAGCGCGTCGCCTGGCACACGCTGGGCAAGCCGCGCCAGGCCGGGGTCGTCACGTTCCACCGGATCGACGACGGCACCACGCGGGTGATGCTCCAGATGGACTTCGAGCCCGAAGGGCTGGCCGAGCAGGCCGGCGACAAGCTCCACCTCGTGGAGAGCCGGGTCAAGGGCGACCTCCGCCGCTTCAAGGACTTCATCGAGAGCAGGGGCCAGGCCACCGGCGCCTGGCGCGGCGACGTCAGCTGACCCCCGCTTCCCCGCACTCCCGGAAAGGAATCAGAACATGGGTTTCCTCGACAAGCTCCGCAACAAGGCGACCATCGGCAAGGGCCACGCCAAGGAGAACCTGGGCCGGCAGAACCGCGACCCCGAGATGACCGCGGAAGGCCAGGCCGACCGCCTCCGGGGCGGCGCCAAGCAGGTCGGCGAGCGCGTGAAGGACGCCGCTCGCGACATCAAGCGCAGCACCCGGTGACTCGAGCCAGGGAGGCCGCGGTGTCGGGGGTCCCGCGGCCTCCCCTCCCTCTCTGCCCCGCGTGATCACCCTTCCGCCGTCACGGCGGTGCTCAGGGGCAGGGTGATCTCGAAGACGGCACCCCGTCCGGCGGGTTCCACCGCCCGGAGCGTGCCTCCGTGGGATGCGACGATCTCACGTGCGATGGGCAGACCGAGGCCGGCACCGCCCTCATCGCGGGTCCGGGCGTCGTCACGACGGACGAAACGCCCGAAGATCCGCTCGCGGTCGGCGGGAGGGACGCCCTCCCCGTCGTCGGCGACGCGCAGGACGGCCCGGCCTTCACGAGCGTGCAGCGTCACGGTCACCTCCGAGTGAGCGTGGCGCTGCGCGTTGTCCACCAGGTTGGACAGCGCGCGAGCGAGCTGCCTGGGGTGGCCTTCCACCCGGACGCCCGCGTCCAGGTCAACGGTGATCGGGACGCGGTCGGTGTCCGGCCTGGCCGCCAGCTCGCCCGCCACCATCTCCGTCAGGGAGATCTCCGAAGCGGGCGGCCTCGCCTCTCCCGCGTCCACGCGGGCGAGGAAGAGCAGGTCCGTGGTGAGCTGCTGCAGCCGGTGCACGTCCTCCACGGCGCCGGGAAGATCCAGAAGTTCCCGGTGTTCGAGCGCGATCTCCAGTTGGGCGCGCAGGGACGCGATCGGGTTGCGCAGCTCGTGCGAGGCATCGGCGACGAAACGCCGCTGCTGCTCGACCGAGGACTCCAGGGCGGCGAGCGTCCGGTTGGTAGTCGCCGCCAGCCGGGCGATCTCGTCGCGGGAGCCCGGGACGGGCACTCGGCGGGCCAGGTCGCCCGCTTCGGTGATGGAGGCCATCTCGCCGCGGATCGCCTCCACGGGCCGCAGCGCCCTGCGGGTGAGGAGCCAGGTGGCCGCCGCGACGACGAGCAGCACCAGGGGCAGGCCCAGAAGCATCGAGCGCACCGTGGTGGAGACCGCGTTGCGGGTCGCCGCCAGGTCCGCCCCCGCGTGGACCAGCACGGTCGCGCCGTCGGGGCTGGTGGCCTCCACGGAGGCGAACCTGTACTCGCCGGCCACCCCGTCGACCACCGCCTCGCGCGTGCTGAAGCCGACGTGGGAGGCGACCTCTCCCCTGCCCGGTTCGTCCTCATCGTCGTCGTCATCGTCCGGCTCGCGCGGCGTGCTCTCCCCGCCGTCCGCGAGGAACGTCAGGTCCTCCGTGGCCGCCGCGACCCGGCCCTGGGAGTCGACGACCTGGACGGGTTCGTCCTCGTCGGGGAGCCGGAGGTCGCCGAACGCGACGCCGCCCGCGATCTGGGAGGCGACCCTGCGGGCGCTGACCTCGGCCTCCAGATCCGCCGTGCGCACCAGGTCGCTGCGCAGCGAGAGCACCACGATCAGTCCCGTCACCACCAGGGCGAGCGCCACCACGGCGGTGGCGCCCAGCGTGGTGCGCGCGCGTACCGAGCCCAGGTTCATCTCAGCCTCCGGCCGTCAGCCGGTAGCCCGCGCCGCGCACCGTCACGATCGACCTGCGCCCGTAGGGGATGTCCAGTTTCCGGCGCAGCGCGCTGATGTGGACCTCCACGACGTTGGGGTCGCCCCGGTAGGCGGAGTCCCACACGTGCTCCAGGATCTCCCGCTTGGAGACGACCTGCTCGGCGTGCAGGGCGAGGTGCTCCAGGACGGCGAACTCCCGGGCGGTCAGGACGACCTCCTCCCCGTCGCGCAGGACGCGCTGGGCGTCCGGCTCCACCGTCAGGTCCCCGATCGTGATCACGGGCGATCCGCCACGGGTGCGGCGGCGCAGGAGCGCGCGGATACGGGCCCGCAGGACGACGTAGGAGAACGGCTTCGTCACGTAGTCGTCGGCACCCACGTCCAGGCCCTCGGCCTCGTCGTACTCCCCGTCCTTGGCGGTGAGCATGAGGATCGGGGTCTCGTCGCCCGCGGCGCGCAGCGCCGAGCAGATCCGGTAGCCGCTCATGCCCGGGAGCATCACGTCGAGGATGAGGAGGTCGTACTCCTCCTCGGTGGCCTGGTGCAGCCCGTCCGTCCCGTCGTGGACGACGTCCACCGTGAAGCCCTCGGCGGTCAGGCCGCGGGCGAGGGAGAGGGCGAGGCGGCGTTCGTCCTCCACGATCAGCAGTCGCATACCGCCAGCTTGCCAAATCGCACCTGAAGCGGCCTTCAGGTGGCTTCAGCAAGCCTTCAGCACCTTTCAGGCAGGGTGAAGGCAGTCGAGCAGAAGGAGAAGGCAAGTGAAGAAGAGGACTCTGATCGCGATCGCCGCCGCCGGTGTCGTGGCCGTGGGCGGCGGGACCGCCGTGGCCGTGGCCGACGACGAGGCGGTCAGCAAGGTCACCCGGACCGTCACGGGGAGCGAGCCCGCCAAGACCGAGCTGACCCTGGAGCAGGCGGTCGCCCGGGCCCAGGACGCCGTCAAGGGCACCGTCGGCTCCGTGGACCTGGAGGACGGCGGCACCGGCTGGGACCTCGACGTGCTGGCCGGGGACGGGACCTGGCACGAGGTGGAGATCGACGCCGCCGGAAAGGTCACGAAGAAGGCCGAGAAGTCCGACGACGCCGAGGACAAGGCGGAGGACAAGGCCGAGGCCGACGCGCTGAAGGCCGTCAAGGTCTCCGCCGTCCAGGCCGCGGCCGCCGCGACCGGATCCGTCGCCGGTACCGTCACCTCGGTGGACCTGACGGGCCAGGGCGCCTGGGAGGTCGAGGTCCGCGACAGCAAGGGCGTCGAGCACGAGGTGCTCGTCGACCCGGCGGACGGCAAGGTCGTCTCCAGCGCCGTCGACGCCGACGACGACTCCGATGACGAGGACGACGACTGAGCGGGCGGGCGGTCCCCGCCCCCGAGCCGGGACCGCCACCCCACGTTCTTACCAGTCGCTACTGACACATTAAGCACTGACGCGCTACCATCCCAGCTGCGACTGGGGCGAAAAGGTCGCCCTTCCGGCGGATGGAGCGGAGATGCTGGCTTACGAGCGCGTCGGGACGGGCGAACCCCTGGTGCTGCTGCACGGACTGGCCCACCGCAGGCAGGGCTGGTATCCGGTGCTGGACCGGCTGACGGAGCGGCGCGAGGTCGTCCTGGTGGACCTGCCCGGACATGGCGCATCGCCCGAGCTCGCGCCGGGCGCGCCCACCGAGACCATGCGCAAGGAGGTCCGCCTCCTCATCGACCACCTCGGACTGGACCGGCCGCACGTGGCGGGCAACTCCCTCGGCGGCAGGCTCTCCCTGGAACTCGCCGCCGAAGGGGCGGTCCGCAGCGCCACCGCCCTCTCTCCGGCCGGGTTCTGGAACTCCGGCGCCGAATTCGCCTACACCCGCGCCCTCTTCCGGACGGTCACCTCCCTCGCGGGCCGGCTCGAAACCCGATCGGAGCGGCTGCTCGCCACCAGGGCGGGCCGCGCCCTGGCCTTCGGCTGGATCCACGCCCGCCCCCACACCGCCCTGCCCGACCTCGCCCTCGGCGACTTCCAGGGACTGCTGCGCGCGCTGCCGACGATCGAGCGGTTCATCGAGGACCGCGAGCCCCTGCACGCCGCGATCCCCCGCGACGTCCCCGTCACCATCGCCTGGGGATGGCTCGACCTCGTCCTGCCGCTCCACCAGGCGTCCGAGGCCCGCCGCCGCCTCCCGCACGCCCGGCACTTCCGCCTCCCCGCGTGCGGCCACGTCCCCATGGTCGACGACCCGGCGCTCGTCGCGAAGCTCCTGCTGCGCGGCAGCGAACCGGTGCGCTGACCATGCCGGGGCGCCCGCACCGCCGACGGCCGACGCGCGCCGTCTGCCGCTGTGCCCGGTCCTGTCGCTGTGCCGCGCCCTGTTGTCAGCGCGCCGACAGCAGGGTGCGGCGCAGGAGCCAGGTGCCCAGGGCCAGCAGCACCGCGGCGTAGGCGAGCAGCACGCCCAGGTTGGGCAGGATGTCTCCCACTCCCCCGCCTTTCAGGAGCAGGACGGCGAAACCGTCGTTGGCCCAGCCGTGCGGGGTGAGGAAGGCGACCGTGCGCAGGGCCGGGGAGAAGAACTCCAGCGGCATCATCGAGCCGCCGAGCGCGCCCAGGCCGAGCGAGAGCAGCAGCCCCACGCCGCCGACCTGCTGCTCGGTCCGGAAGAGCGCGCCGGCGAGCATCGCCGCGCCGCCGCCGACCAGGCAGAACGCCGCCAGCAGCGCGGCGGCGCCCACCGGGGAGCCCCAGCCGACGCCGAACAGCGCCGCGGAGCCGACCATGAGCACCAGGCCCTGGAACAGGGCGAGCCCGATCCGGGACAGCGCCGTCCCGGCCAGGATGGTGCGCACCGGCGTGGGCGTGGCCAGCATCCGGTGGGCGATCCCCAGCCTGCGGGAGACGATCATCGCGACCGAGCCGTTCATCGCGGTCAGGAAGATGAAGAGCACGAGCTGCTGACTCGCCCCCACGTCGAACTGCTCCGCCCCCGCGTAGATCTGCTCCTCCCCGACGGTGACGGTCTCCACCGCCACCTCGGGAACCGAAGAGGCCGTCCGGTCGGCGCGGGCCAGCGTCTCGTCGAGCGAGCCGTCCCCCTCCGCGGCGGCGTAACGGGCGGCCTTCAGCCGCTCGGCCTCCTGGCCCGCCGCGGCCTGGACCCGGAAGCCCAGGCGCACCCCGTCCAGGCTGTCCGCCTTGCTCACGAACCGCACGGTGCCCGCAGAACCCGCGCGCACCGCCCGGTCGTACCCGTCGGGAATGACGACACCGGCCTCCAGCCGTCCCCGCTCGACGTCCGCGGTGAGCTTCTCCACGTCGGACACGACCCTGATCCGCAGGCCGGACAGCTCCCGCAGCTCCGCGGCCATCCGCGCGGCCAGCGGCCCGCGGTCCTCCACCACCAGGCCCACCCGGGCGTCGCCGCCGCTGCCGAAGGCGACACCGACGACGAGGATCAGCATCATCGGCATGAGGAAGACGAAGAACACGCTGCCGCGGTCGCGGAGCATCATCCGCAGCTCGGTACCGGCGATCGCCAACGCCTTCACGCGCCCGCCTCCCTTCTCCAGCCGTACACCGCCGCCCCTCCGGCGACGGCGGCGAACGCCGCGAGCACCGCCGCGCCGGGCAGCACGTCGACGGCCGAGGCCCCGCCCGACAGGTCCGCCAGGCTCTGCAGGAACCAGTAGTGCGGGGAGACCTTGCTGATCTGGCTCATCAGCCCGCCGAGCTGCGCCACCGGGAAGAACGAGCCTCCGAGCGCGCCCAGGACGATCGCCAGCACCGCCTGCCGGTTGCCCGCCGCCTCATGCCCGCGGGCGAACGCCGCCACCGAGGCCATGAGCGCGGTCGCCGCGAGCACGCCCGCCAGCACGACCAGCGCCAGCCCCACCGGGTCCCCCCACCGCGCGCCGAACAGCAGCGCCATCGCGGCCATGAGCAGCGCGATGCTCACGACGCCGACGAACACGCTGAGCAGGAGCTTTCCCGCCAGGACCGCCGTACGGGACACGGGCGCGGCCAGCAGCCGGGCCAGTGTGCCGTTCTCCCGTTCTTCGAGCAGTCCCGAAGCGCCGAACTGCACCGTGAAGAAGAGGAAGAACACCGCCATCCCGGCGGCCATGTAGGTCCCCCAGTCCAGCTGCTTGTCGGAGGTGCCGACGCGCTCGACGGCGATGGCCTCCCCCGACGCCACGGCCTGCTGCGCCGCCCGTGGATCGCCGCCGTCCACCAGCGCGACGGCCAGCCGGACGGTCGTGACCTGCGAGGTGTACGCGGTGGCGATCGCCCGCGCCACCGCGGTGCCCGTCGGGGAGGCTTCGTCGCCGACGATCACGATGGCGGTTCGCGCACCCGACTCGACGGCCGCCGTGAACCCCTCGGGGATGACGAACAGCGCGGTCAAGTCGCCGTTCTCGACGAGCTTCTCGCCCTCTTCACGGCTCTGCACCGTTCGCAGCTCGACCGCCCCAGACGCCTCCACGGGCCGCAGCACCTCGTTCGTGAAACGGGAGGCCGCGGTGCCGCGGTCGGCGTCCAGGACTCCGAGGCGCGCCGCGCTCTCCTCGCCCACGCCGCCGAAGACCAGGTTGAACACGAACGCCAGGCCCAGGGGCAGGAGCAGCGCGTACATGAGCAGCGTCCTGTCCCTCAGACGCTGCTTGAAGTCCTTGCCCGCGATGAGGAGAGCCGTGCGCATGTCAGTCCCTCAGCGCCTTCCCCGTCAGGTGAAGGAAGACCGCTTCGAGATCCGGTTCCACGACCTGGACGGACCTGACCGTCGTCCCCTCCGCGTCCGCCACGTGCAGCAGCCGAGGCAGAAGAGCACGCGCGTCGTGCGCGAACACCTCGATCCGCCCGTCCGTGACACTGGCGCCGGCCACTTCGGGCAGTTCCGCGAGCCGCGCCGAAAGCCCTTCCAGCTCCCCGTCACCCGTCAACGTCACATGGTCCTGCTCCCCGACGAGCGCGACCAGCTCCCGCTGTGTCCCCTCGGCCCGCAACCGGCCCTGGTCGATGATCCCGACCCGGTCGCACAGCCTTTCGGCCTCTTCCATGTAGTGCGTCGTGTAGAGGATCGCCATCCCCTGCGCGGCGAGCTCCGCGACACTGTCGAGGATGGCGTTACGGCTCTGCGGATCCACCCCGGCCGTAGGCTCGTCCAGAATCAGCAGCCGAGGCCGATGCAGCAGCCCGAGTGCAACGTTCAACCGCCGCTGCATACCGCCCGAGTAGTTCTTCGCCAGGTCCTTCGCGCGGTCCGCGAGCCCGACGACCTCCAGCACCTCCTCGACCCGCCGCGCCGCCTCCTGCCGCTTCAGCCCGTAGAGCCGAGCGAAGAACCGCAGGTTCTCCCGTCCGGACAGATCCGGATAGACGGCCAGCTCCTGCGGCACGTACCCGATCTTCGACTTGAGCCGCACGCTCCCGCCCGTCAACGGCTCCCCGTCGATGAGCACCTCTCCGGCGTCCCGCGCCAGGATGCCCGCGATCATCGAGATCGACGTCGTCTTCCCCGCCCCGTTGGGCCCGAGCAACCCGTACGTCTCGCCTTCCCCGATGTGGAAGCCGAGCCCGTCGACCGCCGTCAGCTCCCCGAAGCTCTTGCGCAGCCCCTCGCAGCGGAGGACGACACCCTCTGTCTCCGGCACGCCTTCCGCCTCCCGCCAGTACGCCGTCTCTGCGCTCCAACGTGACAGCCGGACCGGACCAAGTCCAGAAGAAACACGGCATACCGCCCCAAGGTAGGAAATCCCCTCCTCCTTGGAGCGGAGATCCCCGCCACCGCCCTCCGGGAGATCCCGGGGTCGGGTCGACCCCTGCAACGCCGCCGCCAGGTGGCCGAAGCGCTCCTGCGGGTCGTGGAGGCCCAGGGTCTGGACGCGGCGTCCGGGCTTCGCCGATCGGGGTCAGGCTTCGCGGAGGAGGGCGTCGAGGCGGGTGTAGCCCTCGGTGACCCACTGCTCCAGGCCCCGGAAGAGGAGCTGGTCGCGGTGGTCGAGGGTGTCGACGACCGACAGGGAGGTGACGCGGGTGCGGCCGGAGCCGAGGTCCTCGAAGGTGACGGTCTCCAGGCAGGTGGCGTCGGGGACGAGGTCGTAGGTGCAGGTCTGCGCCAGGCGGGGCGAGGGGCGCTCGCCGTCTCCCGTGGGGGCGGGGCCGGGGCCGGGGTCGACCTGGGTCGTGACGTGCTTGGGGCCCTGCCAGCGGACGGCCTGGGCGGGATCGGTCCAGGCGCGGCGGACGCGGCCGGGCGGGGCGTCGAAGTCGCGGGCGATGAGGATCGCCGGCACGTCCGGATCCGTCTCGATCCGGACGTGCCGGGGCTCGGGCGTCGTCATGCAGGGGTTCCTGCCCGGCGAGGGGACGGATCAGCCCTCGGCGAGGATTTCGTCGAGCTTCTCGTAGCCCTCGTTGACGCCGACCTCCATGCCGCTGGCGAGGATCTGGTCGCGGATCTCCATGCTCTCCACCACCGACAAGATGGTGACGCGAGTACGGCCGTCGAGCTCCTCGAAGGTCGCGGTCTCCAGGGAGACGCCGTCGGGGGCGCCCTCCCAGGTGAAGGTCTGCACGAGGCGCTCGTCCGGGCGGACCTCGTGGAAGGAGCCGTAGAAGGAGGCGACCACCTCGCCGTCCTGGACGGACGCGTAGCGGTAGCGGCCTCCGGTCTCCATCTCCCAGGCGTCGATCCGCATCTCGAGGTTCCGCGGGCCCAGCCACCGGGCGACGAGCCCCCGGTCGGTCCAGGCGCGGAAGACGCGGCCGCGCGGCGCGTCGAACTCGCGGACGATGCGGATCGTCGGCAGGTTCGGGTCGGCCTCGATGGTGGTCTCGCGGGTCTTCGTGGTCATGATGCGACTCCCTGCTGGTCGTTGTCCTGCGTGTCGTCCATGGCCGCGAGCACGGCGTCCAAGCGCTGGAAGCGCTCCTCGGCCCGGCGGCGGTAGCGCTCGATCCATCCGGTCATGAGGTCGAACACCTCTGCTTCCAGATGGCAGGGGCGGCGCTGGGCGTCGCGGGACCGGCTGACCAGCCCGGCCTCCTCCAGCACCTTGATGTGCTTGGAGATCGCCTGGACGGACACCCCGTAGGGCTCGGCGAGCTGTCCCACCGTGGCGTCGCCTCCCGCGAGCCGCGCCACGATGTCGCGCCGGGTCGGGTCGGCGAGCGCCGCGAACACCCGGGAGAGCCGTTCCTCGGCCACCCCTGCCTCCTTGTATTCAACCGATTGGTTGATAACGAGCCTACGCGATGCCGACGGCGTTGACAACCAAATGGTTGATAAAGAGGGGTCAGGCGGGCAGGACGTCGGGTTCGCCTTCGGGCTCCGCGGGCGTCCGGCGCCCCTCCGGGAGCCGCCTCCGCAGTTCCTCCACCTCGGCGCGCAGTGCGCGGAGCTCGTTGAGGACGAGCGTGTCCGTGCGCTGCTCCCGCTCGTCCAGCCGCTCCAGGTCCTCGTGGATCTCCCCGACGACCTGCGGTTCCATCGCGCTGACGGTGATGGCGATGAAGAGATTGAGCACGACGAAGCTCGAGGCCAGGATGTAGAGGACGAAGAAGATCCAGGCGAAGGGCTGCTGGGCCATGACGCTCCGCGCGATCTCCGACCAGCCGTCCGCGGTCATCACCTGGAAGAGGGTGAACGCCGACGCTCCCAGGTCGCCGAAGTTCTCCGGGTCGGTGGCGGCGAAGAGCTTGGTGGCCATGACGGCGGCGACGTAGAGGATGAGCGCCAGCAGGCCGGTGATCGAGGCCATGCCCGGCATCGCCGTCAGCAGCGCCGAGACCACCCGCCGCATGCTGGGGACCACCGAGATCAGCCGGAGCGCCCGCAGGATCCGCAGCGCCCGGAGCACCGAGAGGCCGCCGCCGGACGGCAGCAGCGCCATCCCGACGATGCACAGGTCGAACCAGTTCCAGGAGTCGGCGAAGAACCGCCTTCGGTAGGCGTAGAGCCGCAGACCCAGCTCCACGGTGAAGACGCCCAGGGCGACGCGGTCGATCGCGTGGAGCAGGACGCCGTAGTCGGCGAGCAGGCGGGGCGAGGTCTCACAGCCGAGGGTGACGGCGTTGGCGAGGATGACCGCGGTGATGAACCGCTGGAAGCTGCGCGAGTCGACGAGCGTGCGGACACGGGCACGTCCGGGCACGAAGGGCTCCAGGGAGGGGAGGCGGAACATTCCGGGGCGCGGGGGGTCACCTTTTCCAAGGGTAACCGCCACGGGGACCGGAAGATCATCTCATGCCCGGCATGGGAAAATTACAAATGTAATAGTATCTCTGTCGATCATCACCGTTCGCGCCGCCGGAGGCGTGCGCGCAGGAGGAACTCGTGGTCTTCAAACGCATCCTGGGCAGCCTCGGCATGGGCGGCCCGTCGGTCGACACCGTCCTGGCGCAGCCCGTCTGCCGGCCCGGCGGGACGCTGAGCGGGCAGGTCCTCATCAAGGCGGCGGACTACCCCGTCGAGATCCAGCGCATCACGCTCGGCCTCGTCACCCGGATGGAATCCGAGCACGGCGAGGAGGAGGTCGACGCCACCGTGGAGTTCCACCGGGTGGACGTCGCCGGCTCCTTCCAGCTCCAGGCCGGCCAGGACCAGAGCATCCCCTTCACGTTCGAGGTGCCCTGGGAGACCCCGCTGACCTCGGTGTTCGGCACCCACCTGCACGGCATGTCCCTGGGCGTCCGCACCGAGCTCGCCATCGCCAAGGCCGTCGACAAGGGCGACCTCGACCTCGTCACCGTCGAGCCGCTGCCGTCCCAGCAGAGCGTCCTGGCCGCCTTCTCCCAGCTCGGCTTCCAGTTCAAGAGCGCCGACGTCGAGCACGGCCGCCTCGCCGGCGTCCAGCAGCAGATCCCCTTCTACCAGGAGATCGAGTTCTATCCCCCCGGCCAGTACCGCGGCCGCATCAACGAGGTCGAGCTGACCTTCCACAGCGACCCGTGGAACCTCACCGTCATCCTGGAGGCCGACAAGCGCGGCGGCATGTTCGGCGGCGGCCACGACGCCATCGGCCGCTTCACCGTCTCCCACGACGAGGCCCTCGCCACCGACTGGGTCTCCCACCTCCACTCCTGGCTGGAGTCCCTCACCCGAGGCGGCTTCACGGGCGGCGGCTTCGCCGGCGGCGGTTTCGCCGGACACCACGACCCCTACGGCCACCACGGCGGCCACCACGACTCCCATGGCCACCACGACGGCCACCACCGCGGCGGCCCCGGCATGGGCGGCGTCGTCGCGGGCGCCGCGGCCGGCTTCGTCGGCGGCATGGTCGCCGGCGAGATCATGGAAGAGATCTTCGAGGACGACGAGGACGAAGGCGGCGAGGACTGACGGACCGGAGGCACCCGTCCAGGCGGGTGCCTCCGGCTCACCCGTCCTCGGGTGCCGCCTCCGTGGGGGCCGGGGGCTTCGCGGACTCCGGGGGCGGGGACGGGTGGGCGGTGCGCCAGGAGGAGGCGGCCCGGGGGGACGGGGCGCGGCCCTGGAGGGGGAGCTCCACCTGGAGGAGGGTGCCGCCGCCCGGCGGCGCGGGGGCCAGGACCGCCGTTCCGCCATGGAGGACCGCCTGCTGCCGGACGAGGGTGAGGCCGAGTCCCGAACCCGGGCTGTCGGGGCGGCGGCGGAACCTCTCGAAGACCTCGGCGGCGCGTTCCGGGGGGATGCCGGGTCCCCGGTCGCGGACGCGCAGGACCGCCGTCTCCCCGTCGGGGCGCAGGGTGAGGTCGACGCGGGCGCGGCCCGAGGCGTCGGCGCCGTGGAGGACGGCGTTGTCGAGCAGGTTGTCCAGGAGGAGGCGGAGCCCTTCCGGCCAGCCGCGGACCGCCACCCGGCCGGGGAGGTCGGCGACGACCGCCGCGCGGGGGTGCCGCCGGCGGGCGTCCTCCACGGCGACCTCCGCCAGTGCCGACAGGTCGACCTCGGTGAAGGAGGCGGGATCCAGCAGCTCCCCCCGGGAGAGCTGCCGCAGCATGGTGATGAGGCGCTGCATCCTCGCCTGCTCCCGGGCGAGGTCCTCGAGGATCTCCGCGCGGTCCTCCTCGGGGAGGTCCGGGTGGGGCAGCAGGCCGATGTTGGCGCTCATGCTGGTCAGCGGGGTGCGCAGCTCGTGGGCGGCGGTGGCCGCGAAGGCGCGGGCGGCCTCCAGCGCCTCGCCGGTGCGCGCGACGGCCCCGTCCCGGCGTTCCAGCAGGTCGTTGACGAGGCGCGCGAGGTCGTCGATCTCCGTGACGCCGGAGGAGGTGGACAGCCTTCCGCCGCCGGGGCTCAGGTCGATCCGGGTGGTCTCGGCGCTCAGCCGGGAGAGCGGCCGGACCGCGACGCGGCCGATCCCGTATCCGGCGGCCGCGGAGAGCAGCATCGCCGCCAGCGTCGCGAGCAGCAGCCGGTCCCGCAGCCGGGAGGCCTGCTCGGCCAGCACCGCCTCCGGCTCGAAGACCCACAGCGTGCCGAGCCGGCCGTCGCGTCCCAGTCCGGCGCCCGCGTGGCGCCACCGGCCGTCGGGCGTGGTGGCCGGCTTCTCCGACAGGGCGGGGAGCTCCCCCGGAACGGGGCCTATGACCAGCGGTTCGGCGCCGTTCAGCGCGGTGACGACGCCGCCCGTGCCCGCCGTGGCCGCGCTGATCCGCTGCCCGGCCACGGTCCCGGTGTTCCGCTTGACGACGCGCCGCGCGTAGATGGCGGCCATGGGTTCCAGCGAACGGAGCCGGACGGAGAGGCGGTGGTCGCGCTCCCTCCCCAGCCCGTCGACGGCCGTCCGCAGCACCAGGAGCCCCGACAGCGCCACCAGCGCCGACACCAGCAGGGCGACCCACAGGGTGAACCGGGTGGAGAGCCTCACGGCCGGTCCCGCAGGACGTAACCGACGCCGCGGACGGTGTGCAGGATGCGGGTCTCCCGCCCGGCCTCCAGCTTGCGGCGCAGATAGCCGACGAAGGTCTCGACCGCGTTGTCGGTGACCGCGAAGTCGTATCCCCAGACCTCCTCCAGCAGCACGCCTCGCGTCAGCACCCGCCCGGCGTTGCGGACGAAGACCTCCAGGAGGTCGAACTCGCGCCGGGTCAGCTTCAGCTCCCGTTCGCCGCGCCACGCCCGCCTGGTGACCGGGTCGAGCGCCACCGGGCCCTCGCGCACCGAGTCTCCGGGCGCGGCGCCCGCCCTGCGCAGCAGCGCGCGCAGCCGCAGGACGAGCTCGGTGAAGTCGAACGGCTTGACCAGGTAGTCGTCGGCGCCCGCCTCCAGCCCCGCCACCCTGTCGGAGACCTCGTCCAACGCCGACAGCATGAGGACCGGGACGTCCGAGCCCCGCTCGCGCAGCGTCCGGCACACCTCCGTGCCGGACACGTCCGGCATGGAGACGTCCAGCACGATCGCGTCCGCCCCCGCGGCCCCCGCCAGCGCGGCCCGCCCCCCGTCCGCGGTCTCCACCGCGAACCCCTCCAGGGCGAGCCCGCGCCGCAGGGCCCGCAGGATCGCGGGGTCGTCGTCCACCGCGAGTATCCGCTGCCGTCCCATCCGGAACCCCCTCGCCACCCGTCACACGGTACGGCCCCGGCACGACACGCTCGCGCACCCTGGGGACGGCCCGCCGTCCACCCGCCGCCGGGCGGCCTCCCCTTCGAGGCGCCCCGGCCTCCGGCCGCGGGCGGGCGGCTTCTCCTTGAGGAACCTGGGGCTCCCGGCCGCGGGCGGGCGGCTTCGTCCCGGGAGCCCGCAGCTCGGGGAGACCGGGCTTCGGCGAGGGGGCGGTCGCGCGTCGGTCAGTCCTGGCGGTTGACCGTGAACGGGACGGAGGCCGGGTTGACGCGGTCCTCGCCGAGGTAGACGCGCTTGGGCGGGAGGGTGCGGCCCCCGCCCTTGGCGGCGGTGACCGTCAGGCTGGTCGCGCAGGCCGTCCGGAAGTTCACGCCGTCGATCTTGCCGCGGTTGACGAAGCGGAAGTGCAGCGTCTTGCGGTCCTTGGAGAGCCAGATCCTGTCGCGCCACTCCTTGCGCACCCGCTTCACCCCATGGATGCGCGTCGGGGAGACGATCGAACCGGCGTACACGCGCTTGTCGCCGCGGCGGTGCGTCACCCTCAGGTGGAAGCCGTCACGCGCGTGCCACAGGTACACGCCGCCCTTGGAGTAGGTGGTCAGGCCCGCGGGCCGGCCCTGCACGTCGTCGGACCACACCCGGGTGTCGCAGGACGGGGTCGCGGAGGCGGCTCCCGCTCCCGCGACCAGAACGGTGGCTCCGGCCGCGACCCCCATGAACGCGGAGATGACGATACGGCTCTGCATGAGAAACCTCTCGTTGGAGTCGATTGACGGAGCGACTATAGAGACAGAAGCTGGCAAAACCCTGAGAACTCCGGACGGGCGGGGGCACGCGCAAAAAGCGCCGCCGGACGGTGCCGGCGACGCGGTGCTCGTGCGAAAGGGGTGGGGCATGGTCGGAGGCCGCGGCTCCCCCGATGGATGACCGCGGCCTCCGCGCTCGGTGTCACCGGAGCGTCCGGCGAACCCTTCCGGCCAGGCCCTTCAGGCGGGCGAGGGGGCCGGTGGCGGGACGGTTCCGGCGCAGGGCCGACAGGCGCGGGCCGCCGCGGTGATGTCGGTCGAAGATTCCACGCGTCCGGGTGCCGCCGCGGGTGAGGCGGCGCAGTTCGGTGGTGAGGTTCATGTCGGGGGTCCTTCCTTCGGGAGGGGACGGGGCGGCCGCGAGGGCCGTCAGAAGCCGGAGCCCGGGTTGTTGCGCGGCTCCTGGGTCGGGTACGGACCGGGGGCCGGCTGCTGGGTGCCGGGGACGGGGTTCTGCGCGCCCGGGGTCGAGCCCGGGGTCGAGGTGCCGCCCGGAGCGGACCGGGTGCCCGGAGCCGGGTAGGTGTCCGGGGCGGGCCGGGTGTCCGGAGCCGGGTGGCCGCCCGGAGCGGGCTGCGCGCCCGGGACGGGCTGGTCGGTCGGGGCGCTCGGAGCGGCGTGGTCGCCGGGGGCGGGGAGGCCGTCCGGGACGGAGCGGGTGCCCGCGGCGGGGCGGCGGGCCTCGGGACGGAGGTCGGGGGTGGTGGCGTCGGCGAAGCCCGGGGTCGGGTCGGTGCCGACGCTGCCGCGCCAGCCGCCGGTGGGGCGGCCGTTCTCCTCGATGAACTCCTTGAAGCGCTGCAGGTCGCCCTTGACCCGGGTCTCCACGATGTTCAGCCGGTCGCCGACCTGCTCGACGAGGCCCTCGGGGATGAACTGCATCTGCAGCACCACCCGGGTGTTCACCGGGTCGAGCGGCTGGAAGGACACGACGCCGGCCTGGCGCGGGGTGCCGATGGTGTGCCAGACGATGCACTCGTCGGGCCGCTGCTCGGTGATCTCGGCGTCGAACTCCCGGCGGACGCCGGCGATGCTGGTGTTCCAGTGGGTGCGGGTCGGCGTGATCTGCTCGATGTGGTCGACGCCCTCCATGAACTTCGGAAAGTCCTCGAACTGCGTCCACTGGTCGTAGGCGATCCGTACGGGGACCGCGACATCGACGACCTGCTCGATGGTGCTCATTTCGCGTACCTTTCCTTCGGTTTCTCCGGTGAATTTCCGATGCGTGGTCCGGTGCGAATCGCTAGACGTTGAAAATGCTCACCCCGCCCGGGCCGATGAGGAAGCCCACCACGATGAGGATGAGGCCCCACAGCAGGTCACGCCGCGCGAGGAGGGTGTAGAGGCCGGCGATGACGAAGACGACTGCGATGATCCAAAGTAGAGTTGCCATGCATTTCCGATGCCCTTGACCAACCATGACGAAACACAGGGAAAGGACTTACTCAGACCATACGGTAAACTGCCATGAACTCCCGGTGACCCGCATTCCCCCTGGTAGACGGCACATTCCTCCACCCGACACGGCAAAGCCGCCCGGCTAAACCACCCCATTTTGAGACTCACATCACAGGCCATCTGTGAGACAGATAACGTTAAGCACACTAAAGTTCGCCCACACAGGTGGTTTCACCCGAAGCAGAGCCGGACGAGGACGGTCCGGACGAGGGCGGACGGAAGCGCCCACCGCGCGAAGCGTTTACGGGAAGGCCGCAGGACCAAGGGTTCGGGGGGAGGAGGGGCCGTGGGGTACCGGCCTAACGACTCCAATACCGACACATAGCTGGCAAATGACGCTGAGACCGTTACCGTGGGTGACAGTCGGCTTTTCTACGGCATCCGGTGGAGAAGGGGGACGGAGCACCATGGGCGGTATCGCGCAACGGCTCGCCGCCCTGTTCCGCGCCAAGGCGAACAGGGCGCTCGACGAGGCCGAGGATCCCCGCGAGGTGCTGGACTACTCCTACCAGCAGCAGTCGGAGATGCTGCAGAAGGTGCGGCGGGGCGTGGCGGACGTGGCCACGAGCCGCAAACGCGTCGAGCTGCAGGTGGCGAGGCTGGAGCAGTCCAGCGGACGCCTGGAGGAGCAGGCTCGGCGGTCCCTGGAGGCGGGGCGGGAGGACCTGGCGCGGGAGGCGCTCGCCCGGCGCTCGGGCGTCGACTCCCAGCTCGCCGACCTGCGGGGCCAGGAGGCGTCCCTCCAGGCCGAGGAGGAGAAGCTCGTGCTCGCCTCGCAGCGGCTGCAGGCCAGGGTCGAGTCCTTCCGCACCCGCAAGGAGACGCTCAAGGCCACCTACAGCGCGGCCGAGGCGCAGACCCGCGTCTTTGAGGCGGTCGGCGGCATCGGCGAGGAGATGGGCGAGGTCGGCATGGCCATGCAGCGCGTCCAGGACCGCACCGACCAGATGCAGGCGCGGGCCGGCGCCCTGGACGAGCTCCTGGCGTCCGGCGCGCTGGAGGACGCCACCCTGCCGCCGGGCCGCGACGACATCCAGGCCGAGCTCGACTCCCTCACCCGCGACCGGAACGTGGACGCCGAGCTGGAACGTCTGAAGACCGAGCAGAAGCAGCTACCGGAAGGAAGAAGATGATCATCAGGATCTTCGGCGAGGGCCAGTACCGCGTCACCGACTCCCACCTGGAGGAGCTCAACGAGCTGGACGCCGTCCTGCAGAAGACCGTCGACCAGGGCGACGAGGAGTCCTTCACGCTGGCCCTGCGCGAGCTGCTGGAGACCGTCCGCCGCCTGGGCTCCCCCCTGCCGTCCGACGTCCTCGCCCCGTCGGAGCTCGTCCTGCCCGACGAGGACACCACGCTGGACGAGGTGAAGGAGCTCCTGTCGTCCGAGGGCCTCATCCCCGGGTGACATCCCTGAGAGGAGAAGTTCCGTGGGTTTCCTGGACACCCTGCTGGGCCGCGCCAAAGCCGACCTGGACCGCCTGTACGCCCTCCCGGAGGCCGCGGCCATCGTCCGCTCCGCCACGGGCTACGCGCCCACCGGCGTCGGCTCGGTCTGCTTCGCCACGCCGGAGGACGCCGATCCCGGACGGCTCTGCCGGGAGTTGCAGGACATGCTCGACGCCACCCCGGACGCTCCGACGATGACGCTCACCGAGGACGTCCGCGGCTACACCTGGCTCCTCGCCCACCACGCCCCCGACGACTTCCCCGAGCTCGTCGACAACCTGCACGCCATGAGCGCCGTCCTGCAGAACGGGGGCTTCGCCACGCGCCTGCTGTGCACGATGGTGGCCTTCCGCAATCCCGCCGCCCGCCCGCTGGCCCTGGTCTACCTCTACAAGTGCGGCACCTTCTACCCGTTCGCCCCGCTCCCCAACGAGCGCCGCAACAACCACCTGGAGTTCCAGGTCCGCGCCGAGCTGGCCGACACCCTGCCCATCGAGACCGACCTGACCCGCTGGTTCCCCCTCTGGTCGGCTCCCGACCTGTGACACGCGCCGCGCGGCTGCCCTGACATCCGGTGGACGAGGAGTAGGTTCGTCGCACCACGAACCCCTTTCGTCAGGAATGCCTGTGAAGCGTCTTGTCGCCGTCGTCGTCGCCGGAGCGTTGTCCTCCTCCCTGCTCGCGGACCCGGCCTCGGCCGGACCCCGCGCGCTCGCCCTGGTGAAGACGTTCCGGCTCCAAGGCGACGAGACGGTGACGGGACTGGTCGCGCCCGCGCGCCGCAGCGCCTTCGTGTTCGCGATGCGCGAGCGCGGCACCGCCCTCGAACCCCTGGCCTTCCGCTGGAACGGCAGGGCGTGGAGCCGCAGCCCGCTGCCCGGCGGGGTGCGGGGCATCCCCGGCCAGGCGGACGCGTCGTCGGCGAAGAACGTCTGGATGACCGTGATGGGCAACGAGGGAATGCTCAGCAGGTACCTGGACGGCCTGCCTTCCGACGACTGCTCCACCGAGCGCGGTCCCTCCCCCGCGGCGTCCCGCGCGGATGCGTCGCCCTCGAAGGTCCTGCGCTGGGACGGCAGGCGCTGGACCGTCGCCCGCACGTTCAAGAACGCCTACATCAACGAGGTCCTGACCTTCGGCCCCCGCGACGTCCGGGTGTACGGCCTGGACCGCAAGGGCCCCGCCTCCTGGCACTTCGACGGCGAGAAGTGGCGGCGGCGGTCCCTGCCCTTCCACGTCCTGAGCGCCGAGGCCGCCTCCCGCCGGGACATCTGGGCGCTCGTCCGCGACCGCACCTCCAACGGAACGAGGCTCGTCCGCTTCGACGGCACCCGGTGGGCCGCCGCCCAGCCGGACGCACCGTCCGCCGGAGCCTCCCGGACCGCCGCCGACCGCACGTCCATGATCCTCGACTTCGGCCTCCTGGACCGCGGCCAGGTCTGGGTCTCGGCACTCACGCGTGAAGGCGACGTCTGCTCCGCCGACGCCGTCTCCACCCACGCGCAGCTCCACTGGAACGGCGGTTCCTGGACGCGGGAGACCCCCCGCTCCGCCCGCGGCCACTACCTGAGCGACTACGCCTCCGACGGGGCCGGCGGCCTCTACGTCCACGGCTGGGGCCCCGACCGCGCCGGAGAGGACCGCCACCGCCTCTTCCACCGCTCGGCCCGGGGCACCTGGTCCCACCGGACCCTGACCGGCGCGAGGAGCGTCCAGCAGATCACCCGCATCCCGGGCACCCGCTCCCTGTGGGCCGTCGGCACCCGGGAGGGCGCCGACGGCCTGAACGTCGCCGTCTGGTCCCTGGGCCGCCCTTAGAGGACCAGGTCCCGGAGGTCGACGGTCCCGGCCATCGCGCGGGCGCCGTCGTCGTTGAGGTGCATGCCGTCGCCGCCGTCGTACTCGGGCCGGATGCGGTCGGGATCCGCGGGGTCCTCGACCGCCCGCGCCACGTCGAAGACCGCGTCGAACACGTCGGCGGTGCGGATCCACTCGTTCACGCGCCGCCGTGTCGCCAGGCCTTCGGGCGTGCTGACCCCCGGGTAGACGGCGCCCGCGTACGGGCCGACGGTCGCGGCGAGGACCTTCAGGCCCGCGGCGTGCGCGCGGCGGGCCAGCTCGGTGAACCCGCCGATCAGGTCCTCGGCCGTCGCGGGCGGCAGGCCCGCCATGCCGGGCAGGCCCAGGTCGTTGATGCCGAAGTTCACCAGGACGTGCGTCACGCCCGGCACCGCCAGGACGTCGCGCTCGAAACGGGCGAGCGCGTGCTCGCCGACCTCGTCGGTCAGCAGCCGGTTCCCGGAGATCCCCTGGTTGACCGCCCAACCGCGGTCGAGCCGCGCGTTGAGGAAGTCGACGGAGCGGCGGTGGGCGTCGGGGGTGGTGCCCACGCCCTCGAACCACGAGTCGCCGAACGCGACGGCGATCGCGGTGCCCTCGGGGGCGAGCACGTCCACCCCGGTCACGTAGAACCGCGCCTCGACGCGTTCGGCGTCCGGCAGCCCCGGGGCGGAGGCGAGATCCCCGTCCGCCACGAAGGCCGTCTCCATCGGCATGTGCGAGTACGTCGCCAGGCCCGTCTCGTCCGGCAGGTACAGGCTCAGCGCCAGCTCGGTGCCGGCCGTCACGGCCATCTCGACGGGGTCGCTGACGGCCTCGCCGCCTGCCGGGATCCTCACCTCCGCCCCTCCCGAGAAGCGCAGGCTGGTGTCGGTCTCGGGCACGATCTCGTCGTCGGCCTTGCGCACCGCGATCCGCGCGGCCCCGACCACCAGCGGCTCCCGCCCGTACCGGTTGCTCAGCCGCACCCGCAGCCGCTCACCGCCTCCGGCCAGGCGCAACGGCTGGCGCACCGTCTGGCCCGCGAAACCGCGCGGCACGCTGAGCCGGACCTGCTCGTACGGGCTGATCACCGCGCTGCGGAAACCCGCCACCCACTGCTGCGTCATCGCCACTCCCGATTAGTTGACGCGAGGAATACTGACGTCGCAATCATGCAGCGAACTATTCCTCACGTCAACTATCCCTGCATCAAACACTTCGGGGTAGGCTCGTCCCCATGGACGACCTCTTCGCCGACCCCCGCCTCACCCTGTCGGGCCTGCTCCTGGAGGCCACCGGCGGCCTGCTGAGCAAGCTGGAGCCCGTCATGAGGGCGCACGGCCTGTCCAACCTGGACCTCAACGCCCTGATGCGCCTGAGCCGCTCACCCGGCCGGCGGCTGCGCATGAGCGACCTGGCCGCCCAGACCTCCCTGTCCACCAGCGGCGTCACCCGCCTGGTCGACCGCCTGGCCCGCACCGGCCTGGCCGCCCGCGAGTCCTCCCCCGGCGACCGCCGCACCACCTACGCGGTCCTCACCCCGCAGGGCGCCGAACGCCTCGCCCAGGCCCTCCCCGACTACCTCGCCGCCGTCGACCGCTGGTTCACCGGCCTGCTCGCCCCCGGGCAGCTCGCCTCCCTCGACGAGGCCCTCCGCGTCGTCCGCGACGCCGCCTTCCCCGGGGCCACCGAGTACACCCCGGACTGACCGCCGGTCCCTTCACGCGTCGAGGACGGTGAGGTCCAGGTGGGCGAGGCGGTCGGGGTCGGCGATGACGTCGATGGCGGCGATCCCGCCGTCGACGACGGTGAAGCCCATGACGGACAGGGTGCGGCCCCGGGCGGTGACGACGACGCCCGCGGCGCCGTTGACGAGGGCCGGGCGGGCGAACGGGGAGAGGCCGCCGAAGGTGACGGCCTGCGCGGCGACGGTGCGGGCGCCGGTGAGCACGGTGGTGTGCCGGGCGCGGGCGGCGCCGCCGTCGGAGCGGAGCACGACGTCGGGGTGGAGCACGGCGACGAGTCCTTCGAAGTCGCCGTCGCGGGCCGCGGCGAAGAAGGCGTCGACGACGCTGCGCTGGCGGGCGACGTCCGGGTCGGGCACCGGAGCCCGGCCGCGCACGCGGCGGCGGGCCCGGCTGGCCAGCTGCCTGGCCGCGGCCGGGGAGCGCTCGATCATCGTGCCGATCTCGTCGAAGGGGACGGCGAACATGTCGTGCAGCACGAAGGCGAGCCGCTCCGCCGGGGTGAGCGTGTCGAGCACCACCAGCAGCGCGAGCCCGACGGAGTCGGCCAGCACCGCCTCCCGTTCGGGGTGGGCGGCGTCCTCGGGGCCGACGAGCGGGTCGGGCATGTGCACGTCGGCCGGGTCCTCACGCCGGTTGCGGCGGGTGCGCAGGATGTTCAGGCAGGTCCGCGCCACCACGGTGGTCAGCCACGCGTCGAGGTTCTCGACCTCGCCGGTGTCCGCGCCGTCGAGCCGCAGCCACGCCTCCTGCACCGCGTCCTCGGCCTCGCTCACCGACCCGAGCATCCGGTACGCCACCGACCGCAGCCGCGGCCGCTGCCGCTCGAAGTGCCCGGTCAGCCATTCCCGCTCGTCCATCCCGCCGCCTCCCCTCCGATGATCCTGCCGGATTCGCCGCTTTCAGGCGACGGCGCCCAGCACCAGGGAGGCGGCCACCGGAGCCATGTACACCAGCGGGAACGGGACGTGCGAGGTCGAGCGGGCCCGCAGCACGGTGATGACGGCCCCGGTGAAGTACAGCACCAGCCCGATCCCCGCGGCGATCCCGACGGCGGGCACGGCCAGCCCGACCAGCAGCCCCACCGACCCGGCCGCCTTGGCGGCCCCGAGCGGGTTCCACCACGAGCGCGGAACCCCGTACTCGGCCAGCGGCTGCACCACCCACGGCGCGCGGAAGAAGACGGAACCGGCCGAGAATCCGGCCATCACAGCGCCCAGAACGGTCACGACGACGTAAGCGGTGGACATCAGCGGTTCTCCTCGGATGCGGACGCCGGAGCCTCCGGCGTCTTGAGTGCGTCACCATGACGAACCCGCGGCACCCGGGAACGTGACAGATCCGGGGAAAAAAATCCGGCCCGTCCCACAGTGGGGACGGGCCGGACCCTACGCCGGCGGTCAGAGGTCGTAGGCCAGGTTGGGGCGGAGCCAGCGTTCGGTCTCCTCGACCGTCATGCCGGCGCGGGCGGCGTAGTCCTCGATCTGGTCGCGGCCCAGGCGGCCCACGGTGAAGTAGCGGGCCTCGGGGTGGGCGAAGATCAGGCCGCTGACGCTCGCCGCGGGGGTCGTGGCGAACGACTCGGTGAGGGCCATGCCGTGGGCGCCCGCGTCGAGCAGGTCGAAGAGGGTGCTCTTGCGGCTGTGGTCGGGGCAGGCCGGGTAGCCCAGCGCCGGGCGGATGCCGCGGTAGCGCTCGGCGTGCAGGTCCTCCAGGAGGGGCTGGGACTCCGGCTCGAACCAGTCGCGGCGGGCGCGCAGGTGGATGAGCTCGGCGAACGCCTCGGCGAGCCGGTCGGCCAGCGCCTTGACCATGATCGCCTTGTAGTCGTCGTGCTGGGCCTCGTACTCGGCGGCCAGTTCCTCGGCGCCCAGGACGGTGACCGCGAACCCGCCGAGGTGGTCGCCGGACGGCGCCACGTAGTCGGCGAGGCTGCGGTTGGGACGGCCCTCGGGCTTGGCCGTCTGCTGCCGCAGCATCGGGAAGCGCGTGCCGTCCTCCAGCACGATGTCGTCGCCCTCGGAGTGCGCGGGCCAGAAACCGTAGACGCCCTCGGCGCGCAGCGAGCCGTCGGCGATGATCTGGTCGAGCAGCGCCTGCCCCTCGTCGTACAGCTCGCGGGCGGCGGGCTGCTCCAGGATCGCCGGGAACTTGCCCTTCAGCTCCCAGGCGAGGAAGAAGAACTGCCAGTCGATCATCTCGCGCAGCTCGGTGAGGCTGGGCGTGAGGGTCTTCAGGCCGGTGAACGCCGGCACGGGCAGTGCCTCGAAACCCATCCGCTCGGGGTTCGCGCGCGCCTGCTCCAGCGTGAGCATCGGCTGCTGCCGCCGGTTCTCGTGCGCCTCGCGCAGCCGCTGCTGCTCGGCGCGGTTGGCGGTGTCCAGCGCGTCGGCGCGACCGGCGTCCATCAGGTCCGACACCACGCCGACGACACGGGAGGCGTCCAGGACGTGCAGGACGGGGTTGGTGTAGGCGGGCGCGATCCGCACGGCCGTGTGCTGGCGGGAGGTGGTCGCGCCGCCGATCAGCAGCGGCAGCTTCATGCCGCGCCGGTCCATCTCGGCGGCGACCGCGACCATCTCGTCCAGCGACGGGGTGATCAGCCCGGAGAGCCCGACGATGTCGGCGCCCTCCTCCAGCGCGGTGTCGAGGATCTTCGCGGCGGGCACCATGACGCCCAGGTCCACGACCTCGTAGTTGTTGCAGCCGAGCACGACGCCGACGATGTTCTTGCCGATGTCGTGGACGTCGCCCTTGACCGTGGCGAGCACGACCTTGCCCTGCCCGCGGCGCGTCTGGACGCGGCCCTCGGCCTTGGCCCGCTCCTTCTCCTCCTCCATGAAGGGTTCGAGGTAGGCCACCGAGCGCTTCATGGCGCGGGCGCTCTTGACGACCTGCGGCAGGAACATCTTCCCGGAGCCGAACAGGTCGCCGACGATCTTCATCCCGTCCATGAGCGGGCCCTCGATCACCTCGAGGGGGGTCGGGAAGGTCTGGCGCGCCTCCTCGGTGTCCTCCTCGATGAAGTCGGTGATGCCGTGCACCAGCGCGTGCGCGAGGCGTTCGGCGACGGGCCTCTCCCGCCACGACAGGTCGACCTCGCGCTTGGTGCCGCTGCCCGACACCGTCCGCGCGAACTCGATGAGCCGGTCGGTGGCGTCCGGACGGCGGTCGAACAGCACGTCCTCGACGTGTTCGAGGAGGTCGGCGGGGATGTCGGCGTAGACGGCGAGCTGGCCGGCGTTGACGATGCCCATGTCGAGCCCGGCCCGCACGGCGTGCAGCAGGAACGCCGAGTGCATCGCCTCGCGGACCACCTCGTTGCCGCGGAAGGAGAACGACAGGTTGGAGATGCCGCCGGAGGTGAGCGCGCCCGGGCAGCGCTCCTTGATCCGCGGCAGCGCCTCGATGAACTCCTTGGCGTAGCCGTTGTGCTCGCTCATGCCGGTCGCGACGGCCAGCACGTTCGGGTCGAAGATGATGTCCTCGGGCGCGAACCCGGCCTGCTGCGTGAGCAGGTCGTAGGCGCGGCCGCAGATCTCGACCTTGCGGTCGGCGGTCTCGGCCTGGCCCTGCTCGTCGAAGGCCATGACGACGACGCCCGCGCCGAACGAGCGGACCCGGCGGGCCTGCTCCAGGAACTGCTCCTCGCCCTCCTTGAGGCTGATGGAGTTGACGACGCCGTTGCCCTGGACGCACCTGAGCCCGGCCTCCAGCACGCTCCACCGCGAGCTGTCGATCATCACGGGGATCCTGGCGATCTCCGGCTCGGTCGCGATGAGGTTGAGGAAGGTCGTCATCGCCTGCTCGCTGTCGAGCAGGTCGGCGTCCATGTTGACGTCGAGGAGGTTGGCGCCGCCGCGCACCTGCTCCAGCGCCACGTCCGCGGCGGCCTGGAAGTCGTCGGCCTCGATGAGCCGCCGGAACCGGGCGGAGCCGGTCACGTTGGTGCGCTCGCCGATCATGACGAAGCCGGTGTCGGGGCCGATCTCGAAGGTCTCCAGGCCGGAGAACCGGCTGCGCCTCGGCGGCCGGGCCACCTGGCGCGGCGCCCTGCCCCGGACGGCCTCGGCGATCTTCGCGATGTGCGCGGGGGACGTGCCGCAGCAGCCGCCCGCGATGTTGATCAGGCCCTCGGCGGCGAACCCGCCGACCTTGTGCCCGGTCTCCTCGGGCGTCTCGTCGTAGCCGCCGAACGCGTTGGGCAGGCCCGCGTTGGGGTGGGAGGCGGTGTAGGTGCCGGCCAGCCGGGCCAGGTCCTCCACGTGCGGGCGCATCTCGTCGGCGCCCAGCGAGCAGTTCACGCCGACGACCAGCGGCTCGGCGTGCTTGACGGAGTTCCAGAACGCCTCGACCGTCTGGCCGGACAGGGTGCGCCCGGACTTGTCGACGATCGTCACCGAGATCCACAGCGGCAGGTCGGGGGCGACGCGCTGCGCCGCGGAGATCGCGGCCTTCACGTTGAGCGTGTCGAAGATCGTCTCGATGAGGAGGAGGTCGACGCCGCCCTCGGCCAGCGCCTCGATCTGCTCGGCGTAGGCCGCCTCGACCTCGTCGAACGTGACGGCGCGGTAGGCCGGGTCGTCGACCTTCGGGGACAGGGAGAGCGTGACGTTCAGCGGCCCCACCGACCCGGCGACGAACCTGCCGCCCGCCTCGTCGGCCGCCTGCCGCGCCAGGCGCGCCCCGGCGATGTTCATCTCGCGCACGAAGCCCTCCAGGCCGTAGTCGGCCTGCGCGATGCTCGTGGCGGTGAACGTGTTGGTGGTCGTGATGTCGGCCCCGGCCGCCAGGTACTGCCGGTGCACGTCCAGGATGACGTCGGGCCGGGTGATGTTGAGCAGGTCCGGGTCGCCGGTGACGTCCATGGGGTGGTCGGCGAACCGCTCACTCCGGTAGTCCTCGGGCTTGAGGTCCGCGCCCTGGAGCATCGTGCCCCAGGCCCCGTCCAGCACCGCGATCCGCTGCTCGAGAATCTCCCGCAGCCGCCGCGTCCGCTCCTGGCGACCCTGGACGGCCTGCGCTGATTCCTGCATCCGGCTCTCCTCCCATCATGATCCGGGAGGCGCCCTTGTTTCCTTCGCAGGGAGGCCGAGCGTGGCGGGCGGCCCGCCCGTTGCAGCGCCTCTCGACCTGACGTCCGATCCTACCGCGACCCCCGGGGCCCGGCATCTGCCGCCCCGCGGGGTCGCACGGGCCTGGGGAAACGATCGGCGAACGGGCGGGATCACCGCCGGCGGCTCCGGCGACGGTCAGGAACCGCCGCCGCGGGGAACGCCCCTGTGGAGGGAGCGGAGAGTCCTGAGGAGAAGGTGGCGGCGCCATGCCCGAGTCGAGCGGTTCCGAGGTCCGGCAGAACGTGACGTTCCCCAGCGGGGAGGGCACCGCCCACGGCTACCTCGCCCTGCCGCCCGGCGGCCGCGGCCCCGGCGTCATCGTCATCCAGGAGTGGTGGGGCCTGAACGACCACATCGCCGACGTGACCGAGCGCCTGGCCCGGGAGGGATTCGTCGCCCTGGCCCCCGACCTCTTCGGCGGCAGCGTCGCCCACGACGCCGACGAGGCCGCGCGCATGCGCCGCCGCCTCCCCGTGGAGCGCGGCGTCCACCTGCTGTCCGGCGCGGTCGACTACCTGCTGTCCCGCCCCGAGACCACCTCCGCGACCGTGGGCGCCGTCGGCTTCTGCATGGGCGGCGCCTTCGTCCTCCACCTGGCCGCCGCCGACCCGCGCGTCGGCGCGGCCGTGCCGTTCTACGGGGCCATGCGGGAGATCCCCGACTTCTCCCGCCTGCGCGCCCAGGTCCTCGGCCACTACGGCACCAAGGACAAGAGCATCACGCCCGAGGCCCTGGAGCACCTGCGCGCCGCCCTCCACGACCAGGCGGGCATCTCCCCCGAATTCCACCTCTACCCGGCAGGCCACGCCTTCTTCAACGACACCCGCCCCTCCTACCACCCCGAATCCGCCCGGCAGGCCTGGACCACCACCCTGGCCTTCCTCCACCGCCACCTCGGCTGACCCCGCCCCTCCCCGCGGGCCGGACCCGCCATGCGCGCGCTCAGCGGAGCCGTCGGCGCAGCCAGGCGGGGTCGGGGTTGACGTGGGGCCGACCCGCCACCACCGCGGTCGGCACCGTCTCGTCTCCTCCGGTGACGGCCCGGACGTCGGCCGCGCCCTCCGGGTCGCGCCAGATGTCCACCCAGTGCGCCCGGCGGGCGGTGCGGCCCAGCCGGAGCCGAAGGCGCAGGCAGTACTGGCAGCCGGGCCGCCAGTAGACGATCGGCCGGCCGTCCTCCGCACTGCGGCGCCGCGCCTCCGCCGCGCCGACCGACCGGGGAAAGGCCAGCGGCGAAACACCCAGGGCGACCACGGAGAACACCACCGCCCAGACGACGGCCGGCCCGGGCCTCCCCTCACCGGCCTGCCGGACGAAGATCATCAGGCCGACGGCAACGGACACCAGGGGCAACATCCATCGGCGCATCATGGGGCGCACGCTATCCGCAGCCCCTGCCGCATCGGTACCCGGACTCCAGGGGGCCCGAGCGCCGGGCGTCGTGCGCCGGGTCAGGCGCCTCTCTCCTCCTCGATCACCTCGTCCAGCAGGCGGTCGCCGGTGCGGGTGCCGAGGGCGGGGTCGGCGTTGGTCAGGCCGGGCTCGGCGCCGATGGCCTGGCGGGCGGCCTCGCCGCCGGTGCTCTGGTCGCCCAGCGGGGCCCGGGTGCCGGTCCCCTCCATGTTCGCGATGCCCTCGACCCGGCCCGTGGCCTCCTTCTCCAGGTCCGCGTCCGGCGCCTCCCGTCCGGCGCGGTCCGCCATGGCGGCCTGGTCGCTGCCGCCGAGCGCCGTCTCGGCCGGGAGGTCGCGGATGCGCTCGGCCGCCATCTCCCGCAGGTCCTCGCGGCTCGCGCCGTCCTCGCCCTTGCCTTCACGTCCGGTCATCTCAGCCTCCTTCGCCTTACCCCACCTCCCCTACCCGCCCCTCCCTCAACGAACGGACACGAACCCACATAAATGGCAATAAAACCACCAGCATGCGCGCGGCGGCGGGGAACCGGGCGCTCCGAACGGCTCCGCCGGGGACCGCCGCGCACCAGGCCCGTCAGCCGACGGTCAGCCGTTGATCAGCGGACGGTCAGCGCCCTCGGCGAGTCTTTCGTTCGTCGCCGGAACGACCGGCGGCACGGAAACGAGCCGATGGAGAACACCATGAAGAACACCCGCGTCCTCATCTCCGGCGCCGGGATCGCCGGCCCCGCCCTCGCCTACTGGCTGGACCGGTACGGGTTCCAGACCACCGTCGTGGAGCGGGCGCCGGGGATCCGGCCCGGCGGGCAGGCGGTCGACGTGCGCGGCCCGGCGCTGGAGGTGGCCGGGCGGATGGGGATCCTGGCGGAAGTGCGCTCCAAGAACACCGAGATGCGCGGCATGTCCGTGGTGGACGGCGCCGGCAACGAGCTGTACCGCAGCGAGGAGCGCACGGTGAGCGGCGGCGACCTGGACAGCCCCGACGTCGAGATCCTCCGCGACGACCTGGCCGAGATCATCGCCGCGGCCGGCGGCGCGGGGACCGAGTACCTCTTCGGCGACTCGATCGCCGCCCTGGAGCAGGACGACGAGGTCCGCGTCACCTTCGAGAGCGGCCTGCGCCGAACCTTCGACCTCGTGGTCGGCGCGGACGGCCTGCACTCCCTCACCCGCCGCCTGGCCTTCGGCCCCACCGAGGCGTTCATCCGGCCCCTGGGAACCTGCATGGCGGTCTGCACGGTCCCCAACTTCCTGGACCTGGACCACTGGCAGGTCATGCACCAGATGCCCGGAAACGCGCTGAGCGGCGTCATGGTGATGAGCGTCCGCGACAATGCCGAGGCCCGCGCCTACTTCATGTTCGACCCCGCCGAGCCGGTCACCCTCGACCACCGCGACGTCTCCGCGCAGCAGGAGCTCGTGGCCCGCGAGCTGGCGGGAGACAGCTGGCACGTGCCGCGCCTGCTGGAGTGGATGCGCTCGGCCCCGGACTTCCACTTCGACGCGGCCGCCCAGATCCACCTGGACTCCTGGTCCAGGGGCAGGGTCGTGCTGCTGGGCGACGCCGGCTACTGCGGCTCCCCCCTGTCGGGGCAGGGCACCACCATGGCCATGGTCGGCGGCTACGTGCTGGCCGGCGAGCTCAAGGCCGCCGGCGGCGACCACACCGCCGCCTTCGCCGCCTACGAGAAGGAGCTGCGCGACTACGTCCGCGCCAACCAGGAGGTGGCCATCACCAACATGCGCCAGCGCCGCGCCCAGGTCGCCCAGGAGACCGCCGGCGAAGCCGAGGCCGCCGACGCCCTGGCGGAGACGGGCGTCGAAGAGTTCGCCCAGGTCGTCGCCTCCTACACCGTCAAGGACTACTGACACCGGTTACCATCGGAATTCCGGCAGGGAAATTCCGCCATACCCCCCATATCCGCATTACGGAAAATTGCCACAGAAAGTGGATATACCGAGAAATTCGGTGGTAACGGGGTGGAGACCGATGGACGGTGAAAGCGGTGTCGAGCGGATGCTGACCGGCCTGCTGGAGGCCAGCCATCTGGCGACGTTCGAGCAGGTGCCCTCCCTGGTCGCGGCGCACGCGCGCCAGGCGGGCATGGAAGAGGTGCTGATCTACCTGGTCGATCTGCAGCAGCGCGTGCTGCGGCTGGTGACCGGGCACGGCGCGGACGCCGGCCAGGGCGCCGACGCGGAGACCGCCGAACTGCGGGTGGACGGCACGTTGGGCGGCCGCGCGTTCCAGGAGGTGCGCGTCCTGGCCACCAGGGGGCCCGAGGAGGCGGAGGCCGACGAGGCCGAGTACTGGTGGGTGCCGATGCTGGACGGCACCGAGCGGCTGGGGGTGCTGCGGGTGCGCACCGCCGGGCAGGGCGGCGAGGCGTCGGTGGTCGACCGCATGCGGCACCTGGCCTCACTGGTCGCCCTGATGCTGGTCAGCACACGGCCCTACAGCGACTCCCACGCGCGGCTGGTGCGCACCGAGCGGATGAACGTGGCCGCGGAGATGGAGTGGAACCTGCTGCCGCCGCTGACGTTCGCCAGCGAGCAGATGGTGATCGGCGCGGTGGCCGAGCCGGCGTACCAGCTGGGCGGGGACGCCTTCGACTACGCCGTCGCCGGTGACACCGTCCACCTGGCGGTCTTCGACGCGATGGGGCACGACGTGGCCGCCGGGATCACGGCGAACCTGGCGATGGCCGCCTGCCGCAACCACCGCCGCCACGGCACCCCGCTCGCCGAGGCCAGCCAGGGCATCGAGGCCGTCCTGCTGCGGGAGCTCGGCCCCCGCACCCGGTTCGTCACCGCGATCATGGCCGATCTGGACACCGTCACCGGCACGTTCACCTGGGTCAACCGCGGCCACCACCCCCCGGTGGTGATCCGCGGCGGCCGCTGGATCACCAGCCTGGCCTGCCCTCCCTCCCATCCCATGGGCATGGACATGGGCCTGCCGGTGATCCCGTGCACCGAGCACCTCGAACCGGGCGACCGGGTGCTGCTGTACACCGACGGCATCATCGAGGCGCGCGACCGCCACGGCCGCGAGTTCGGCCTCCAGCGCTTCGTCGACTTCGTGATCCGCCACATCGCCGACGGATTCCCCGTCCCCGAGACCCTGCGCCGCCTGGTCCGCACCCTGCTCGACCACCACGAACGGCCGCTGCAGGACGACGCCACCGTCCTCCTCCTGGAGTGGCACGGCCCTCCTTCGCCGCCGTCCTCCCCGGGATCCGTCGCGGACGACCACTCTCTCCGGCCGTGACCTGCGCGCACGGTCAGGGCTTGCGGCCCACCCCGCCGAACTCGTCGATCTCGACGGGCTCGCCGATGTCGGTGGCCGGCGGACGCCACAGCGGGCAGGAGACGACGCCGGGAGGCAGGATCTCCATGCCCTCGAAGAAGCCTTCGAGCTGCTGGGGGGTGCGCAGGACGTAGGGCGGCTCGGCCGAGCGGTTCCAGATCTCGATGGCCTCGGCGGACGCCGGGTCCACGACGTTGGTGGCGTCGTAGAGGACCAGGAAGCTGCCGGAGGGCAGCGCTCCGATCAGGCGCCGGACGAGGGAGCGCGCCTCGTCGTAGTCGGTGATGTGGCCGAGGATGCCCATGAGGAGCAGTGCGACCGGTTCGTCGAGGTCCAGCGTCTTGGCGGCGCCCTCGAGGATCGCCTCGGGGTCGCGCAGGTCGGCGTGCAGGTAGTCGGTGGCCCCTTCGTCGGTGCCGACCAGCAGGGCGCGGGCGTGGGCGAGGACGAGCGGGTCGTTGTCCACGTACACGATGCGCGAGGTCGGGGCGGCCCGCTGCGCGACCTGGTGGGTGTTGTCGGCGGTCGGAAGTCCGGTGCCGACGTCGAGGAACTGCCGGACGCCCAGGTCGGCCGCGAGGTGGTGGACGGCGCGCCGCAGGAACTGCCGGGTGGAGCGGGCGAACAGCGCCATGTCGGGGATGACCTTCAGGATCTCTTCGCCGACCTGGCGGTCCACCTCGAAGTTGTCCTTGCCGCCCAGCCAGTAGTTCCAGATGCGGGCGGTCTGCGGGATCTCGGAGTTGAGTTCGGGCACCTCGTTCGTCATGGAGACCTGGCTACCAAATCAGGAAGGTATTTGTCAGTAATATCCGAAATTCTCAGCCCCATCGGCGGTGCCTGCTCAACGCCCCCGCCGCCGCGCCCGCCAGGGCCGCCACGGCGGCGGTCCGGCGCACGGCCGTCCAGCGCCTTCCGTGCCAGCCCCCGTCGACCGACCCGATTCCCGGAGCCGGGTCGTACAGGGTCCCGGTGGTGTCCTCCTGCTCCTCGGTCCGCGACAGCATGCCCCGGTCCGTCTGCACGGCCATCATCCGCTCGGTGAGGCCGGGCAGCAGTTTGGCCTGTGCCGTCACGAGCCTTCCCAGCGGGCCGACGACGACCTCCCGGCGCGGCGCGCGGACCAGGTTGACGATCGTGCGCGCGACGCGTTCGGGCGTGTAGACCGGCGGCATCGCCCTGGTCCTGCGGCCGGTGTAGTCGGCGGAGTGCTGGAAGAACGGGGTGTCGATGGTCGCGGGCATGACCGTGCAGACGTGGACCTTCCGGACGCCTTCGAGGGAGAGTTCCTGGCGCAGGCTCGCGCTCAGGGCGCGGACGGCGAACTTCGACATCGCGTAGGAGTGCGCGTACGGCAGGGAGACCGCCCCGGCGATCGAGGAGACGTTGACCAGCACGCCCTGCCCCTGGTCGCGCAGGTACGGCAGCGCCGCCCGCGCGCCGTGCACGTAGCCCATCACGTTGACGTCCAGCACCCGCTGGAAGTCGGCGAGCGGCACGTCGCCGAACTTTCCGAAGACGGCGATCCCGGCGCAGTTCACCCACACGTCGATCCGCCCGAACCGCTCCGCCGTCCGCCGCGCCACGTGGCCCACGGCGCGCGCGTCCGTCACGTCGGCGGGCACCGCCCAGGCCCGCCCGCCGGCCCGTTCGCACTCCCGTACGGCCTGTTCGAGCGCGTCGGTGTTCCGCGCGGTGAGCACCACCGAGGCTCCGGCCCGGGCGAACGCCACCGCGGTGGCCCGCCCGATCCCGCTGGAGGCCCCGGTCACCACCACGACCTTCCCCTTGACCTTCATCCCGCCATCCCCTCGACGCGGCGGTTCGCCCCTTACCGTCCCTCCTGCCCCGGTGCCCTCGGGCGAAACGAACCCGGCGCGGAGCTCGTCCGTAGTACCCATCCCCACAAATAGTGATGAAAGAGACTCTCTAGTGGATCTTGTATTTTTCCGACTAAGCGGACAGCCTTGCGGTGAGTCATCACCCCCGAGACCGGCACCGTGGGCAAAGGAGCGACCGTGGCCGACGACGAACCCCAGATCGACAGGACAGTCCCCCACTCCGCGCGGATCTGGAACTACTGGCTGGGCGGCGAGGACAACTACGAGGTCGACCGCGAGGCGGGCGACGCCTACATCAAGGTGTTCCCCGGCATCGTCGGCATGGCCAAGGTGGGCCGCGCGTTCCTCGCGAGCGCCGTCGAGCACCTGATCACCGCCGAAGGCGTCCGCCAGTTCCTCGACGTCGGCGCGGGCCTCCCCGCCGCCGACAACACCCACCAGCTGGCTCAGCGTCTCGACCCCGACGCCCGGACCGTCTACGTCGACCACGACCCGCTCGTCCTCGTCCAGGCGCGAGCCCTCCTCGCCGACGCCCCCGAAGGCACCACCGCCTTCCTCCACGCCGACATGCGCGACGCCCCCGCCGTCCTCTCCCGGGCCGCCGCGACCCTGGACCCCGCCCGCCCCGTCGCCCTGATGATGATGGGCTGCCTGGGCCACATCCCCGACGACGCCGAAGCCCGCGCGACCGTGCGGAACCTCCTCGCCGGCCTCCCCTCCGGCAGCTACCTGGCCCTCTACGACGGCCACGACGCCAACGCCGCCCTCAACGAGGCCCAGCAGGACTACGACGACACCGGAGCCGTCCCCTACAGGCTCCGCCACGCCGACCAGATCCGCGAGTTCTTCACCGGCCTCGACTTCGTAGGCCCCGGCTTCGGCCCCTACGAGAACTGGCCCGGCGCCTCCCCCGACCTCAAGGGCCTCCCCGTCGTCTGCGGCGTCGCCCGCAAACCCTGACGCCGTTCCGGTCCCGCCGCGTACCCGGCCCACGGCGGGACGCACCCGTCCTCCCCGTCAGGAGAACCGGATCTCACCGATGACCTCGTCGGCCATCTGCGCCATCTCCCCATCGGGATCCTCGACGGGCCCGTCGGCGCGGTAGGCGATGTCGACGATGACGTTGTTCTCCCGCACCAGGACCCCCGCCATCCGCACCTCGCCTCCGCTCGTCTCGAGAACTTCGCAGAACTCGTCGCCGACCTTCACCGACCACTGCAAGCAGACGGTCCTCCGTTCCTCGGCAAGAGCGGCATGGCGTTTCCGCGCCCTCTCCACCGAGCCGTCCCCGCCGACGAGCCCCGGCTTCTCCCTCATCAGCCGAACGGCCAGGACATGACCGTCCGCCTCCCAGACACATGAGCGGTCCTCATCCGACGCCCCCGCTTGTTCACGGCCCTCCGCACCCGGCACAAGCCGGACCGCGTCATCGCGTTCGACAACGGAGCACGCACCGGGAAGCCCGAACGCCTCCTGCTTCCCCGGCCACCAGCTCTGCTCCCACGGCCGCACCATGAGCGTGCCGGGCAGTTCCAGCACCACGAGAACCACCGACAGGACGACCAGAAAGCGCACCGATTTCCGCGGATTGCCGGAGACAGGCCGAGCGGACACACGTTCCCGATGCTCCCCGGCCCGTTCATAGACCGGTTCGAGCCTCCCCGCCGCCTCCTCCTCAGTGCCGCGTGCCGTCACAAGAGGCGCGGGAAGAGCAAGCGCACGCCCTTTCCTCGGATGCAGCACGAGCCAGTAGCTCGCCCGGCTCAACGGTGCGGGCACAAGGGAGACCCGCTCGATCTCCTCCCACGAGAACCGCCGCCGCGACCACCCGACCCGCCGGCTCACCCCGCCCGCATCGACCCGCGTGCTCCCCGTGTACAACGCCGGCGACGCCGCCACCGCCCCGAAAATCCCCGCCCAGAAGAGCATCGTGAAATCGAACGGCCCCTCGCCCCGCACCTGGGACGCGGCGGAGACCAGTCCGACCTGCACCGCCCCGCCGACCACGAGCACACCGATCCGCTTGAGGAACCGGCCGCGCGCGGGCTTCAGAACAAGCGACCCATCCGTCTCCATCACGGAGAGATCATAACCAGCCCCGCCATTTCCGAGATCTACCCGCAAAAGGCTCAACCTTCAGCACCATGGAGCCGACTCGAATCGGTCGGCACCGATTTCCGGCGCTTTCAACGGTGGCGGCCGACGTACGCCCTGTCGCGGACGGCCATGGCACCGAGGGCGGCGGCCAGGGACAGGGCGTAGGCGCCCAGAAGGAGGGCGCCCACGCTTCCCAGGGTCACAGGGAGTCCTCGATCTCGGTTTGGGCGACGAGGGCTTCGCCGAGTCCTTCGAGGGTGTCTTCCACGAGGGTCATGTAAAGGCCGGCCACGAGTTCCTCGTCGGTGAGGAAGGGGCAGCCGAGGCGGGTGGCGATGTAACACCCCTGGTCCCCGAAGGGGCGAATGTGCCAGTTCGGGTGCTGCTGCTGGAGTAGGGCGCATTCCTGCTTGTTCATGGATGAGACTCCTCGGGGCTCGGCCTACGTTCTCGTGACCACCCTCACAGGAGGTTGTTACTCTCGGCTACGAACCGGGCACTCCCCCGCCCGCACCCGCTTTTCGCCGACGACACCCGGAACCTCGGCGGACACACCCACGGGAGAACCCCGATGGCACCTCAGCACAAGGACGAGCCGGCCTGGCCCCAGAAGATGTTCGTCATCGAGATGCGCGCCCGACGCGAGGCCGCGGGACTGTCCCGCAACAAGCTCGCCGAGGCCCTCGGCTGCACACCCCAGTGGCTCGCGAAGGTCGAGGCATGCGAGAAGTCACCATCCGAGGCGCTCTCTGAGGATCTCGACACTTATTTCAAGTCCGGCGGAACCTTTCACAGACTGTGGAAAGAGATCATGGACGCACGGAGGCGCGGCCTTATTCCCAGCGGCTTCCGACGGCTGATAGACGCGGAGAAGATCACCACCGGGATCAGCTTCTATGAGCCCGTCCTCATTCCCGGCCTGTTCCAGACGGAGGAGTACGCACGGCTGGTGTTCAGCACCAGCCACCACCATGACAGGATCGAAGAACTGGTCGCCATCCGAATGGGACGCCAGGCGATCCTCCAGAAGGAGAATCCGCCCTGGATCTTCCTCTTGATCCGCGAATCGGTCGTCCGAGATCTTCATCCGGAGATCCGACTCGGTCAGTGCAAGCAGCTGCTGGACCTGATGGGGCATCCCAAGTTCTCCGTCCAGATCATCCCCAAGAACGCCCTGGTCTTTCACTCGGCCGGTTTTCAGGTGCTCAACTTCGCGGTAGAGGCCGACCTCGCCTATCTCGAAGGCTCCTACGGAAACGGTCGCATGCTCACCGATCCGGAAGCGGTCCGGAGGCTTGCCGTACTGTTCAACGTGACGAGATCCGACGCGCTGTCCGCCGAGGAATCCGAGAACATGATTTGCACGATCATGGAGGACGAGTGAGTGCATCCGCCCTGTCATCCGCCCGCTGGCGTAAAAGTACCCGCAGTGACGCTTCCGGGGACAACTGCGTCGAGATCGCCGGACTCCCCGAGGTGATCGCCGTACGCGACTCCAAGAATCCCGACGGCCCCAACCTCGTCCTCACCCGCACCGCCTTCACCCGGTTCACCCGCCAGCTCCGCACCGGACGTCACGGCCTCTGACACCCTCATTCAGCGAGCAGCCTCCGGCCGTCCGACCCGGAGCTGCTCGCCGTACGAGTCACCTTGTCGCAGGAGCCCCACCGGTCACGCGCTCCGGTCGCCGAACCCGGAGACGGCCGCGCAGAACGGCCCTGGAGAGACCATGCCCCATCTGCTCGCCCCCATCGACGACGCCCATCTCCGCTGGTCCTTCCTCGCCGCCCAACGCGAACACCTCGCCGCCCACGGCAGAACCGACGTCGGCCTGTCCCCGGAACACCTCGCCGACCTGGATCCTCGTCTCCCTTTCGCCCGCCCGCCGGGCGGACGAGCGTCGGCAACCGGAGTCTCGTTAGCCTTTCCTCGTGCATCTCGACCTCGTGACGCTCATCGTCGACGACTACGATCCGGCGATCGCCTTCTTCACCGGCGTTCTGGGGTTCGATCTCGCCGAGGACGTCCCCTCCCTCACCAACGACGGCCGGCCCAAGCGCTGGGTCGTGGTCCGTCCACCGGCCGCGCGCACGGGTTTCGTCCTGGCCCGCGCCGACGGAGCCCGCCAGACCGCCGCCGTCGGCGACCAGGCCGCGGGCCGCGTCGCGTTCTTCCTGCGCGTCGACGACTTCACCGCCTCCCACGCCCGCCTGACCGCCGCGGGAGTGCCCTTCGTCGTCCCTCCCCGCGACGAGCCCTACGGCCGCGTCGCCGTCTTCACCGACCCCTGGGGCAACCGCTGGGACCTCCTCGGCCCACCCCCGCGTTCCTGACACGACCCGAAGACCGAACCGTCACACCACCGCTCTCCGTCGGACACGGACTACAAGCCCAGGGGCACCAGAACGACCTATCAGCTCGCAGAGACGCTCCTGGACAGTGCCGAAGAACGGTGTGGTTCTTCTTTCGGCGGGGTCGACACCGGGTCGGTGTATGTGCCTCAGCGGGCGTTGTGTTCCAAGGCGATCTGGATGCCGTCGAGAAGGTAGTCCATGCCCTTGGTGAAGACGGCCTCCCAAACGGCGTTTTCGTCGTGATGGCGCGTTCCTGTGCGAGCACGCGAACAACGACTTCGATCCCGCTTTCTGCCCATGGACGACAGGAGGGGGTCCTGTCACCGGGCCTCGGCTCCTGGGCTGGGGACTCGGCTGAAGCCCCGCCGAGATCTTTCGAGTTCTCCAAAAACGTGATGCTCTGAATTTACCGATCTTGTGCTTTCGTGCCCACTCTCTCTTGAAGGAACCCGTCACGGGAGTGCGAAGGAGAGCAGGACATGGACACCGGAACGGTGGCACAAATGATCATTGCGGTGCTGGGGGTGACGGCAGCGGCACTGCCGCTGAGGGAGACCGCGCGCGGCGACCGGCGGGGAGCGGGATCACGCCGGTGCCGTGGGCTCGCCGAGGACCTCCGCGGCCTCGCGGAGGGCGGCTGCTGCGGGTGTGGACGGTCCGTCCGGGCTCACCATGGCGAGTGACGGCGGCACCCGCGATGACCCGTCGCCGCCCGCCGCCATCAGCCGGCCTCCGCGAGCGGACGGTCCCGACCCCGGGCTCGCCCGGCCACGGGCCTCGGCGTGCGAGGAGTTCCTGGACCTGTATGAAGCGCACTACACGAAGGTGGTGCGTTTCGTGATACTCGCCTGCTCCGCCACGAAAGAGGCCGCCGAGGAGGCCGCCCAGGAAGCCTTCGTCGAAGCGTGGCAGAAAGCTTCCAAACCCGGCGATTGGGAGAAGGTCGACCAGCCTCTGGCCTGGCTGCGGTCCGTCGCGCAGCGCCGGTACCGGCGCCCGGGAGGGATCCGCCGCGATCGTCCGCCGACGGTGACCGGTGTCCCCTTGGAAGACCTGCTGGACCTCTCCACCCGGCGTCCCGGACCCGACGAGCTCGCGACCGTGGCGGTGGACCTGTTGAACGCCCTGTGCTCCCTCCCCGGCGACGACCTGCGGGCAGTGATGGCCTTCACCCTGGACGGCTTCCCCGACAGCGTGATCGCCGCCCAACTCGGTATGGACCCCCAACGGGTCCGCAACCTGCGCGCCAAGGCCCGCCGGCTCTTGATCCCCTCCTTGCCCGGCTACCTTCGGGAAGGCGGCAGCCGATGACCCTCCAGGGTGAGTCCACCGATGACGAACTGGATGCCTTCCTCACTGCCGCGCACAGCGCGCTGCTCCACCATCTCGACCGGCACACCGACCTCCTCCCCGGCCTCGTCGCCTTCATGGACGGTGCCGACAGCCGGTGCACGCACCTCGGCAGGACCGTCATCGAACTGCGCAACCTCACACGCACCGCACGCGACAGCCTCGAAGTCTCCAAAGGGATCATCCGTGCCCGCCCCGACGATGACGACCTCGCTTACCTGGCCTTCCTCCTCTCCCTCAGCCACGCCTTCGGAGCAGCCCTCGACCTCACCCGTGCTCTCAACCTCGACTACCGCCTCCACGCCGGTCACGAACCCGCGCTCAGCCAAACCCGCATGCTCAAACATGCCTTGGACCACGCCCTCGGCCTCTCCCACCGACTCGACCTCGGGCTCACCCTCGCCCTCGCCCGCGCCCGCAAGCACACCCACGAACTCAACCTCGGCCTCACCTTCGGCACCGACCGCTTCTCCCGGCCTCCCGGCCACCGGCTCGACCGCGAGCTCAACCGCATTCTCAACCTCGCCCTCGACCTCAACCACGTGCCCGGTCTCGGCCGCTTTTTCAACCGCGTCACCCATCTCGACCGAGCCGACGCGCGCAGCATCGACGACTCACTCATGAACGCCGTCACCCGGATCCTCCACACGAGGACCGCGGACGTGTCGGGTGCCGATCTGTCGGATCTGCGGGTGGCCGACATCGAGGTGTTCGCGGGAGCGCTGTGGACGCGTTCGACGGTCTGGCCCGAAGGCATCGGCCCGTTGATCGAGGAGCGGTCGGACCCGATCGGTTCAGGCGTGTACCGAGTACGAGGCGGCACCGAGAACGATCCCCACGACTCGGTCCTGGTGTAGGAAGCGCCCGCCCGCAGGCGGTCGTTCCACGCCGACGGAAGCGTTCGGGAGGAGGGTTGAAGGGGTGTGGTTCTTCTTCTTGGGGCTCTGACAAGGGGAGACATGGCGAGTTACCGGGGTCGGGGCGGGGTTTGCGGATACCCTCGCCAAGGTGGACGCCGAGGGTGGAGCCGCGGTCGCGGCTGAGGTACTGGCGGATCCCTGGGCCGGAGGGCGGGCCCTGTGGCGGGTGGAGGCGGTGGCGGCGCTCCTCGCGTCCGAGGGCAGATGGACGCCCGTGGCGCCGTTGGACTCCCTGGTCGGAGATCCCGGTGCGCTGGACGTCGTCGTCGCCGCGTTGGCGCGGCGTGACGCGTGGGGGGTGGCGTGCGAACTGGTGGAGGCGGCGCTGCTGCGCGCCTGCTCGGGGGACGGGCGGGGGTTGTACGAGGCGTTCTGGGCCGCGGAGCGGCTGTGCGGGGAGTTCCGGGCGGCGCCGGGGCGGTTGCTTCCGGCGTTGAGCGCCGTGCTCGCGTGGCGGGGTGAAGGGCCGCATGTCCCGCCTTGGACGGCTTCTCTTCCGGGGGACGCCGCCGAGCTGATCGGAAGCCTCGGTACGGATGCCGCGCCCGCGCGGGACGCGCTCGTCGTTCTCGCGGGCGACGCGTCCTCGCCTGCGAACGCCGATCGCGCCCTCGCCGCCCTGATCAGGCTCGGCGACGATCGGGGGACGTCCCTCCTCGCCGCGGACCTGCCGTGCCGTCCCCTGGCGCTGCGGTCGGCGGTGGAGCACGGCCTGCCGTTCTCTTCCGTCCTGCTGCCCGCGGTCAGGGAACGGCTGCGTGTCGCATCGGAGCCCTCCGCGGACGGGAGCGAGCGTCCTGCGCCCACCGGGCCGGAGCGGGAAGCCGAGCGCTTCCTCCTCGCTCTTCTCCGCTCCTGGGGTCCTGAAGCCCACGAAGCCGTCCCCGAACTGTGCGGCCTCCTGGAGCGGAAAGCCCTGCCGGACGCCGCCGCCCGCACCGAACAGCGGCAGACCCCAGTCGCAGGCGGTGCCTCCGCTCCGGAAAAGAAACGCGTACGGGCCGATACGGACGACGTAACCAAGCGGCCGGCCGCGATATCCGTGTCCGACGGCGGCGCCTTGGAACAGGTGTGCGCGACGCTGGCCGCCATCGGCGATTCCAGCGACGGACGGGAGCAGGTCAAGGCCGTGCTGCGACGGGTCGTGGCCGGTGGAGAGGCGCGGGCGCGGTTGGCGGCGTCTCGGGCGTTGTGGCGGCTCACCGGTGATGCGCTTCCCGTGCTCGCCGAGGCCGCCGTGCTGCTGAGCGAAAAGGGCGCGCGTGCAGACAAGGCGCTGCGGCCGGACGCCGCCGAAGCCTGCCGGGAGCTGGGAGAGGAAGCCCGGCCGCTGCTGCCCGTCCTGCTCCGCCTGCTGGCACGGCCCAAGCCCCGCAGGCTTCCCTGGCTCGTCGACGTGGCCGTGGCGGTCTGGCGCCTCACCGGCGAGACCGAGCACGTACGCCCCGTCCTGGACGCCGCTCTGGCCGCGCCCGATTCCGGTCCCAAGGCGGTCCGCGCCGTACGGGAACTGGGCCCCGCGGCGGCCTCGCTGGCCGAGCACGTCGCCCATCGGCTCTATGATCTCTACGAGCTGCCGGAGACCGTCCGGGCGCTGATCCGTGTCTGCTCGGACGCATGGCAACTGCCCGAAGGCTGCTCTCCGATCCGGCTGATCGACCTCCTCCTCACCAACGCGGGTGAGGCGCGAGACCCCCTGCCCGCCTTCGAGGTCATCACCGAAGTCGGCGTGGCGCACCTGACCGAAGTCCACCGCAGGCTCCTGCACCGCTACGCCACCCAGGACCAGCGCGTCCCCCGCAAACACTCCTCTCCCGACATCGCCGCCGACACCGCCCTGCGCGCCGCTTCCCAAGCCCTCCTGAACCTGACCGCCCGCTAGAAGCCCTCCCACCGACGAAACCCACCCGCTGGACGCCCGGCCCTTCTTTCGCGACCGCACGGTGCCACCGCGCGCCGAAATTCATCCACAGCCTGTGGACACAGGATCGGCCTGCCGCCGACCCGACAGGTGCCGAAGTCGGCGACGTTCCCCGCCGAGACGTTCGAGGACGACGGGTCAGGCGCGTTCGGCCGCGACGAGGGCTCGGAGGGCGGGTGCCACTTCTTGGCCGAAGCGCATGAGGTCGAGGAGGGAGTCGGTCTGGAGGATGTAGCCGCTGAAGCCGTGGTCGAGGGCGAGGGCGGCGAGCTGGGCGACCCAGTGGTCGGGCGGGCCGTGCAGGAAGCGGTCGGAGACGGCGGCGGGGGCGAAGGTGCCGGAGACGTTGAGGAGGCGGCGGACGGCGGCGGGGTCGCGGCCGGCCTGGGTGGCGGCGGCGTCGATGATGAAGTTCGACTCGGCGAGCTGGTCGACGTCGCTCATGTAGGAGAGGGAAGGGAGCCAGCCGTCGGCCTTGGCGCCGGTCAGGCGGAGCATGCGGGGGCGGTAGGCGCCCAGCCAGATGCCCACGTCGTGGGCGGGGGCGGGGCCGCGTTTGGCGCCGTCGACGGAGTGGAACTCGCCTTCCACGCGGAGGCGGGCGCGGTTCTCGACGTCCCAGACGCCGCGGATGACGTCGATGGCCTCGCTCAGCGCCTGGACCGCCTGGCCGGGGGTGAGGCGGTCGCCGCCCATCGCCTCGATGGCCTCCCAGAAGGCGCCGGCGCCCAGGCCGAGTTCGAAGCGGCCGCCGCTCAGCAGGTCGAGGCTCGCGGCCGCGCGGGCCAGGACGGCCGGCCGGCGCAGCGGCAGGTTGATGACGTTCCCGGAGAGGTGGACGCGTTCCGTCCGTGCCGCGACGTACGACAGGAGCGTCCAGGCGTCGAGGTGGCCCGGCTGGTACGGATGGTCCTGGAAGGTCACCAGGTCCAGCCCGGCGGTCTCGGACGCCTGCGCGAGGCGCACGACCTCCTGAGGTGCCGCGTTGGCGGGCGTGAGGAAGGAACCGAAGATCAGATCGTGCCCGTAGTCCGGCATGTCCTCTTCAACCGAACCCGCCGGAGCAAAGATTCCCGGGGGATCAGGAGCCGCACTTCATGATGAGCGCGCTGGTGTCCGTCCTGCCGTTGTCGTGCCCGCCGACCGCCCACAGGGACGCCTTGGTCCGCGGGATGCGCACCAGCCGGTTGACGGCCAGGGGGTGTTTGCTGCCGGGCATGCCCTTGATGGAGGCGCGAGACCAATGCCCCTTCTTGAAGTGGTAGATCCCTGATTGCGAAGCCGGGTAGCTCGGCCACGACGAGGCCCACAGCCCGCCCGAGCCGTCGGGGACCAGGTCCTTCACCGCGACCTGGGGCGCCTTCATCTTCTTCCAGGCCTTGCCGTTCCAGCGCAGCAGCGCGGCGTGCCCGGAGACCATGCCCGCCGTCCAGATCCGGCCGGCCGACGACGTCACCCCGTACAGCGTGCCCTCGCCCGCGACGCGGGTCTTCTTCCACTTCCTGCCGTTCCACACCGAGGCGCGCGGGACGCCGCTGTCGGTGTCGCCGCCCACGGCCCACACCTTCTCGCCCGCCGCGACCGCCGAGAACGCGGTGAACCCCAGGTCGTGGACGCGCCACTTCTTGCCGTCGTAGTGCCCGGCCTTGCCCTTGAGGGTGAAGTACCAGACGTCCTTGACGCTGCGCACCAGCAGGCGCTCGACGCTGTCCCCGGTGGGGAGCAGCCGCGACGTCCATGCCGTGCCGTCCCAGCGCGCCACGTACGACCGCGTCATCTCCGCGTTCTGTCCGGCCAGCCACAGGTTGACGCCGGACGAGGCGCTGAGGTCGCTGACGGACGAGGCGGCCAGGCCTTCGGGAAGCTCCTGCCTGCTCCATGCGGTGCCGTCCCAGCGCAGCAGGATCGCCCCGGACGCGCCCATCCCGTGCCCCAGCACCGACCACGCCAGTTTCGGGGAGACCGCGGTGAGCCCGTCGAAGTTGGCGAGGCCGCCGCCTATCTGCTGTTTGACGCTCTCGGTCACCCGCCACCGGGAAGTGGCGCCGGCGTCCCCCGCCAGAACCGTCGCGACCGCGACGGACGCGGAGACCGTGACGACCACGAACCTGCGTGCCAGAGCGGACGGCGCCGAACCCACTGCCATGCGTTCTCCCCGGATGTCACCTCACCAGAAAAACCAGAAGGCCCCATCCTGCATCACCCGGGCACGCCGTCACCATGATTCGCCCACTCCGATCTGGTTCACGACCTTGAACGACGCGCTCGCCCTCACCTCCCCGTTGACGACGACCTCCAGGACGCGCGGCCCCGGCGGCTCGCGCCGGGTGGTCACCGGCCGGTAGGAGTGCGACTTGGCGACGGTGAACCGCTCCCCGGCGGCGACGGCCCTGCGGTTGCCCAGATGGAACGTGCGCCGCGAGCCGTCCCGGCGGAGCACGTACTTGAGCACGAGCGGCCCCGGCTCGCCCGCGCTGAGCGCCACCGTGAACCGCAGCCGCCCGCCGACCGGCACCTCCGGCTCGGCGATCTCCAGCCGCTCGACCGTCCCGTTGCCGGGCACCGCGCCCACCAGGGCGAGCGCCCCGGTGTCGCCGGCGCGCAGCAGCCCGCGCAGCGCGTGCCGGAGCACCGCCTCCACGTGGGAGCCGCCCTCGCCCCGCCACCGGGCGAGCAGCCCCACCGCGAACTCCGGATGCTCCTTGGCCAGGTCGTTCACGTGGTTGGCCACCGAGCGCCGCACGTACTCGCTGGGGTCGTCCCGCAGCGCGTCCAGGATCGGCAGCGTCGGCCCCGGCTCCATCAGCCACCCCACCCGCGCGCCCCACGGCAGGCGCGCCCGGGTGCCCTCCGACGCCAGCCGCCGCAGGTGCTCGTCGGGAGAGGACGCCCAGCCGAGCATGACCTCCAGCGCCTCCTCCCGGTGGCGCTCCAGGAGGGGCCGGACCGCGAACTCCCCCGTGGCGTAGGGCGTGATCACCGCGATGGTCTCCATCGCCTCCGCCAGATGGGCGGTGCCGTGCGTCCCCACGTACTCGGTGACCGGCCAGCCGCTCCACATGTCGAACCGCGCCTTCTCGGCGCACTCCCGCAGCACGGCCCCCGCCTCGGGGAAGGGCAGCGCGAGCCGCCGCTCCAGCGCCCCGGCCACCCACCGCACCCGCGCCTTGAGCTCCAGCCCCGCCAGCCCGTCCAGCGCGTCGCGGACGAACGCCGCGTGCTCGAAGGACGGCCGCACCGCCGCCAGCCCGTCGGCCAGCACGCCGACCGACGCCTCGTTGATCCGTTCCTTCAGAGGTTCCGCCACCTCCGCATCGTCACAGGAGGCACTGACATTCCCGCTCCGTTTCCAGATCGTTCACAGATTTTTCTCAGATTCGTGGGGTGGCATGTACCCGTTCGCCAGAAAGGAGAGTTCATGGACCTCGGGCACGCCCTCCGCGCACCGAGCCGGCTGCACGCGTTCAACCGCTACGAGATCAAGTACCTCATCGACGTGGACCGGCTGGACGGGCTGCGGGCCGACATCGAGAAGCGGCTCGACCGCGACGTCCACAGCGGACCCGAGGGCTACAGCATCTGGAGCGTCTACTACGACACCCGGCGGCTGCGCTTCTACTGGGAGAAGATCGAGGGCCTGAAGTTCCGCCGCAAGCTGCGGATCAGGCACTACGGCGACCGCTTCGCCATCACCGGCGACACCCCGGTGTTCGTCGAGATCAAGCAGCGCGTCAACCGCGTCACCCAGAAGCGCCGCGTGCGGCTGAGCTACCACGACGCCCTGCGGCTGTGCGACAAGCGCGAGGCGGTCGAGCACTCCCTGGGCGAGACGGCGTTCATCGACGAGGTCCTGGACCTGACGAGCCGCCTCGACCTGCGGGCCACGGCGATCACCGGCTACCAGCGGCACGCCTACATGGGCCGCGGCGCCGACGTCGGCCTGCGCGTCACCTTCGACCAGCGCGTCCGTGGCCGCGACCGCGACTTCGACCTGGCCACCCCCGCCGAGAACCGCTTCATCATCCCGCCGCACAAGGTGATCATGGAGGTGAAGGCCAACGAGCGCGTCCCCTACTGGCTCACCGACCTGACCGCGAGCCGCGAACTGCAGGTCGTACGGGTCTCCAAGTACTGCCAGAGCGTGGAGGCGGCCGGCCGGGCACCCCGCTCCGTCTTCCATGTTCCCGGTCACGACATCCACCTCCCCCTCGAGAAGGCATGACCCCGTGAACCTCGACTTCCAAGACCTCTCCGGCACCTTCAGCGTGCTCGACGTCGCCCTGGCGATGTCCCTCTCGTTCGTCCTGAGCGTGCTCATCGGCTTCGTGTACCGGGCGACGCACCGCAACGTCTCCTACAGCCAGTCCTACGTGCAGACGCTCGTCATCCTCGGCATGCTCATCTCGCTGATCATGCTGGTAGTCGGCTCGAACATCGCCCGCGCGTTCGCCCTGGTCGGCGCCCTGTCGGTGGTCCGCTTCCGCAACGCCATCAAGGAGACCCGCGACGTCGGGTTCATCTTCCTGGTGATGGGCATCGGCATGGCCGCCGGCACCCGCTTCTACGTGCTGGCCGTCGTCGCCTGCCTGGCCATCTGCCTGGTGACCGTGCTGATGCACCGCTTCAACTGGTTCGCGCTGAACGTCCAGCGCCAGGTGGTCAAGGTGCAGGTGCCCGCCGACGAGGACTACACGCACACCGTCCAGGACGTGCTCATCCAGCACACCGACGAGTTCGAGCTGGTGAGCATGGAGTCGATCCGCGGCGGCGCGCTCACCGAGCTGATGTACACGGTGCGGATCAAGAAGGGGAGCGAGCCCGGCTCGCTCATCGCCGTGCTGCGCGCCCGCAACGCCGGCCAGCCCGTCACCGTCCTGACCGGCTACGACCAGACGGACCTGTAGGCCGCCATGCCCCTTCCCTCCCAGCCCCTTCCCCCGCACCGGCCGAAGCTCAGGCACCGGGTGCCCGTCCGGCTGCGCCACCACTGGAAGCTGGTCGCCGCGTCCGGGGCCTTCGTCCTCGTCCTCGGCGCGGGCCTGGGCACCGAGACCATCCGGCCCTACGCCACCACCGCCGAGGTCGCCGCGACCGAGACCGTCACCGAGGACATCGCGGGCCTCAAGGACCTCTTCGACCCCGCCGCCGCGCACGACGTCGAGCTCACGTTCAAGGACGCCGCCTACGAGGACATGCTGGAGGAGTACTTCAAGGACGGGAGCAAGAAGTACGTCGAGGCCGACCTGACCATCGACGGCACCGTGATCCCCGGCGTCGGCATCCGGCTGAAGGGCAACTCCACCCTCATGGGCCTGACCTGGAAGGGCGAGTCGAGCAACGCCCGCGGCGGCCGGGGCAGCCGGGGCGGCCGGATGCCGGAGGGCATGGAGCCTCCGGAGGGCTTCCAACCGCCCGGGGACGGCCAGATGCCGGAAGGCTTCCAATTGCCGGAGGGCTTCCAGGGCGGCGGTCCGCCCGGAGGCGGTCCCGGCGGGCAGCAGCTCAAGGCCGAGGAGCCCGAGGACCTCCCCTGGCTGATCAGCTTCGACGAGTTCGCGGAGGGGCGCCGCTACCAGGGCCTCTCCCAGCTCGCCGTCCGCCCGTCCCTGAACGGCTCGACCCTGCTGAACGAGGCGCTCGCCCTCACCCTGACCGGGGAGTCCGGCGAGCCGACCCAGGAGTACGCCTACGGCTCCTTCACCGTCAACGGCCGCTCGTCCGCCCCGCGCCTGCTGATCGGCCACCCGGACGAGGCGTACGCCGAGGACCTCGGCGACGGCGTGCTCTACAAGTCCCTGGCCTCCAGCTCCTTCAGCTACAAGGGCGAGGACCAGACCGCCTACGCCGACGACTTCAAGCAGATCAACCGCAAGGGCACCCAGGACCTCCAGCCCGTCATCGACCTCGTCAAGTGGACGGAGGAGAGCTCCGACACCGAGTTCGCCCGGGGCCTGGCCGACCGCCTGGACACCGCGTCCTTCGCCCGCTACCTCGCCCTGCAGAACCTCATGGTCAACTTCGACGACATGAGCGGGCCCGGCCGCAACTACTACCTCTGGTACGACCTGGGCGCGAAGAAGTTCAAGGTCGTCTCCTGGGACCTCAACTACGCCTTCAACGGCGACGCCGAGGCCGGCGCCACCGACACCCTCTCCATGGGCGGCCGAGGCGGCGGCCGCCCGCAGGGACAGCAGGGCTCCCAGAACCAGCAGGAGCAGCAGCCCCGGCAGGGGCAGGAGGACGGACAAGGGCAGCAGGAGCGCCAGGGCCGTCCCGGCGGCGGCATGCAGATGGGCCACACCCTGAAGGAGCGCTTCCTGGAGAACGCCGCCTTCAAGGAGGTGTACGCCGAGCAGTACCGCCTGCTCTACCAGGACCTCCTGGCCGACGGCACCGCCGCGTCCGCCCTCGACGCCATCGTCGCGTCCTACCGGCTCAACGAGGGCGCCGACACCGACCGCGCGACCTCCGACGCCGAGGCCCTCCGCACCACTCTGCAGACCAGGATCAAGTCCCTGAGCACGGACGCGACCGTCACCGGCTGACGGCCGTCCGCCCCCGGAGCCCCCGCCCACTCCCTGTACGGCGGGGGCTCCCCCTTGGGTTCAGTCGCCGGTCCGGCCCGCCGCGGGCGAGGCCGAGGTCGTGGGCGTGGCCGCCGCCGTCGGGGACGCCGACGGCGTGGCGGGGAGGGTGTAGACGTGGTCCGGGGTGGCGACGCGGGTGACGGCGCGGGCCAGGAGGGTGCCGACGTCGCGGCCCTCGTGCTGGGCGTCGGTGTTGGTGAGGACGACGAGGGTGGCGCGTTCGGAAGGCAGGTGGACGGTGACGGTCTGGTAGCCGGGGAGGGAGCCGTTGTGGCCGAGCCAGCCGCGGACCTCGAACATGCCGAGGCCGTAGCGCAGTCCGGGGAACGGCTCGTAGGCGCCCTTCATGCGTTCGGCCTGGGTGCCGGTCGACAGGAGGGTGCCGGTGGCCAGGGCGGGCGCCCAGGTGCGCAGGTCGTCCAGGGTGGAGATCATGGCTCCGGCGGCCCAGGCCCACGAGGAGCTCCAGCCGGTGGCGTCGGTGGGCTTCCCGTCGGCGGACTGGGTGGTGTAGCCGTGGGCGTGCGGACGCGGGAACTCGGTCCCCTTGGGGAAGAGGGTGCGCCGCAGTTTCGCCGGGACCAGCACCTCCTGCCGGATGAACTCCGCCAGCGGCTTTCCGCCGGCCTTCTCGATCACCAGGCCGAGCAGGACCGTGTTGGTGTTGCTGTACTCGAACCGTTCGCCCGGCTGGAAGACCAGCGGGTGCCCGAAGGAGTAGGCCAGCAGGTCCCGGGGCTTGAAGGCGCGCTTCGGGTCGGCGAGCATCGCCTTCTGGAAGCCCGCGTCGGAGGTGTAGGGGTAGAGGCCGCTCTTCATCCCCGCCAGCTGCCGCAGGGTGATGCGCTCCCCGCTCGGCACGCCCGGAACGTACTGGGAGATGGGGTCGTCCAGTTTCACCTTGCCCTGGTCGACCAGGCGCAGGAGCGCGGTGACCGTGAAGGTCTTGGTCTCACTGCCGATGCGCATGAAGAGGTTCGCCGCCATCGGCTCCTTCGTCGCCTTGTCGGAGACGCCGAACGCCCGTACGTAGGAGCTGTCGCCCATCCAGAGGCCGATGATGGCGCCGGGCGCCTTCGTCTCCCGCATGACCTCGTTGACGGCCCTGTCGAGTTTCTCGGTGACCGGGGCGGAGAGGGGGTCGGCCACGGGGCTCGGGGTGAGCACCCCGAGCCCCGCCCGCTCGACCACCGGTCCGGCCTGTCCGCCGCACGCCGCGACGAGTCCCGTCAGGCCGAGCGCCACCGCCGCCGGAAGGCTCCGGTACCTGAACCCGCGCGCCATCTCGCGCCACCTCTCCCCCGAGTGCTCGGGACGGGTTTCCGCCCCGAACACCCCATTACCCTGGGGAGTCGTCCCTGTACCGCGTGCGATGATCGGCTTCGTCGTCCGCGCACTCGTCGTGGCCCGGCATCTCGTCCTCGTCGAGCGCCCGGGTGTCGCGCAGCTCCACGTACGGCTCCTCGTCCGCGGGGTGCCCCGTCGTGATGGCGCGGCCGCGTTCGAGCTCGGCGTTGAGTTCGGCGCCGAGCAGGATCGCGATGTTGGAGATCCACAGCCAGACGAGGAACACGATGATCCCGGCGAGGCTGCCGTACGTCTTGTTGTACGAGGAGAAGTTCGCCACGTAGAAGGCGAACCCGGCGGAGGCCGCCAGCCAGAGCAGGATCGCCAGGACTCCGCCGGGGGTGACCCACCGGAAGCCCTGCTTGGCGTTGGGGGAGGCCCAGTACAGCAGGGCGAACAGGAAGCTGACGATCAGCAGCAGCACGGGCCACTTGACGATGCCGAACGTCCTGACCGCGGCGGAGCCGAGGCCGATCACGTCGCCGGCCCGGCGGGCCAGCGGGCCGGACACCACCACGGCGATCGCGGAGGTGGACAGCAGCACCAACGTGACCAGCGTGACGCCGACGCGGATCGGCAGCGTCTTCCAGATCGGGCGGCCTTCGGGCACGTCGTAGACGACGTTGGAGGCGCGCATGAACGCCGCCACGTACCCGGACGCCGACCAGATCGCCAGCACCAGACCGATGAGGGCGGTCAGGCCGGCGCCCACCTGGGCGCTCTGGAGCTCGGTGAGGGCCTTGGCGAGGATCTCGCGCACCGGGCCGGGCGCCAGGTCCTCCAGGTTCTTGGTCAGGCCCTCGGTGACCGACGCGCCGCCCATCCCCACCAGGGAGATGATCACCAGCAGGCCGGGAAAGATGGACAGGACGGAGTAATAGGTGAGGGCCGCCGCCCAGTCACCGATGTTGTCCTTCTTGTACTCCCCGAAGGTACGCCGTACCGCTCCCCACCAGGATGATCCCGGCAGTTCAGTCGGCCCGTCGGGAGCCTCCCCCTGCTTCCTCGTGTCGTCCATCAGCATGGCGGTCCGCCGGTCACCTCCCGTCCGGCATCCGCCGGGCGGCGCGGCGCAGGATGGTCAGGACGAGCAGGGTGCCCAGCGTCGCGCCCGCGCCCTCGGCGCGGGGCTTGGCCTCGGGGGCCGCGGCGGCCTGCCGCGCCTTCTCCACGGTCCGGACGGTGACGTCGCTGGTGGCGATGGCGTTGACGGTCTGGCCGACCGGGCCGCGGGCCCGCTCGGCGGCGTCGCGCACCGCGCAGACGGCCCGCTCCCAGGAGGACTTGGGCCGGCGGCGCCGGCGCTGCAGCATCCACAGGGCCGCGCCCACGGCCGCCACCCCGGCGGCAGCGGCGGCGCCGCCCCTGACCTTGGGCGCGTTCTCGGGGGCGATGGCCTTGGCCTTGGCCTGGGTGCCCAGCTCCTCGGCCCGGCCGCGCGCGGTCTGCAGCCGCTCCTGCGCGGTGACCTTGACCTGGCGGGCGCGCTCCTGGGCGCGGCCCTTCACGTCGGTCTTCGCCACGAGCGCGTCCACGGTGTCGCCGAGCTCCCGGCGGGTCTGCTCGATGTCCTCGCGCAGCTCGTCCACGTTCTCGGCGTGCTCCGGCTTGCCGCTCGTCGAGGCCTTGCCGCTCGTCGAGGTCTTGCCGCCCGTCTGGGTGCTGAGCGCCGTGGCGCCCGAGCGGGTGCTCCCGGACGCGACGGGCTTCCAGCCGTTGTTGTCACCAGGGTGGTTGGTCATCGGTGCGCTCGCTCCTTGATCTCGTTGATGTCCCTGCGGGTGCTGGCCACGGCGCGCTCGGGCGTCGGCGGGACGGCCTCGGTGACCTCCTTGCGGCCGCGCAGGCCCAGGCCCAGCGCCACGAGCAGCAGGACCGCCCCGACGATGAGGGCGGCCGCCCACAGCGGCAGCACCAGGCTGAGCGCGGCGACCACCGCGACGAGCACCGCCGCGACCCCGTAGGCGGCGACGAGTCCCGCGCCGCCGAGCAGCCCCGCGCCGACGCCGGCGCGCTTGCCCTTGTCCTTGACCTCGGCCATCCCCAGCCGGATCTCGGCGCGGACCAGCTCCGAGAGCTGGTCGGTGGCCCGCTGGATCAGCTCGCCGGTCCCGGGCTCCTCCCGCTGCCGCTCCTCCGGCCAGGCCCATGCCCCGGCGGCCCGCCTCTGGGCTCCTTCGGTCATGTCTTCTCGCCTCCCCGTTGACGATCACCGACCGCGTGAGGCGGCCGTACATCAGCCGTTCCCGTTCAGAGCCCGATAAACCAGCACCGCCATATACTTCACATTGCGGGACTTAATGTTTAAAGAAGCCATAAACGGGTTAACCGGGGGCGGAATCTATTCGACGGCGCCCGCGTCCGGGCCGAGCACCCCGAACCCCACCAGGCCGAGGATCAGCAGGCCCAGCGCCACCCGGTAGAGCACGAACGGCGTGAACGTGTGGGTGGAGATGTACCTGAGGAACCACGCGATCGCCGCGTAGCCGACGACGAAGGCGATGACGGTGGCCAGCAGCGTCGGCCCCCACGCGGGCGCCGGACCCTCGCCGATCTCGAACAGCTCCAGCGTCCCGGACGCCAGCACCGCCGGAATCGCCAGAAGGAACGAGAAACGCGCCGCCGCCTCCCTGCCGTAGCCCAGCAGAAGGCCCGCGCTGATCGTCCCGCCCGACCGGGAGACCCCGGGAATGAGCGCCAGCGACTGCGCGAACCCGTAGCCGAGCGCGTGCGGCAGCGTCAGCTCACCGAGCGGCCGGGGCCGCCGCGCCGCCGCGTACCGGTCGGCGAGAGCCAGGATGATCCCGAAGACGATCAGCGTGGTCCCGATGACCCGCAGGTCCCGCAGCGCCGTCTCGATGCCGTGCTGGAACGTCACCCCCAGCACGCAGATCGGCACCGAGCCCGCGATGACGAACCACCCCATCCGGGCGTTCGGATCCCCGCGGCGCTCCTTCCTCACCAGCGACGACGTCCAGGCCCTGATGATCGCCGCGATGTCCCTGCGGAAGTAGATGAGCACCGCCGCCTCGGTCCCCAGCTGCGTGACCGCCGTGAACGCCGCCCCCGGATCGTCCCACCCCGCCAGCGCCGAGAAGACCCGGAGGTGCGCACTCGACGAGATCGGCAGAAACTCGGTCAACCCCTGCAGCAGACCCAGGACCACCGCTTCGAACCACGACATTGACGATGTACTCCCCACCAGGACCGAGCCCGCTCTCGGACGTCCGGTCCGGCGGGATGACCCGGAACCGTATCCCCCGCCCCGTGTGCGGACGGTGTACGGCGCTTTATCGGGAGATGTACAGGTAACGACAGTCCAGATCGGGGGAGGCGGACCCTGCGGTGGTCGGGTTCGGTGGCGTCGTCAGCCGTGTTCCAGGTAGGCGGCCAGGCGGGCGGAGGCCTTCAGCATGGCCAGGCTTCGGGAGTTGAGCCGGGAACGCCAGTCTTCGAGGGTGGACTCCAAGGGCGCGATGCCGCCGGCCGTGCGGACCTTCTCGACGACGTCCGCGATCTGCTCCAGGAGGTAGCCGCCTCGTCTGAGCTGGTGGGCGAGGTGGGCGTCCCGGACGGTGGCGGCGGTGTAGGTGCGGTAGCCGGTGGCGCGGTCGCGTTCGGGGTGGAGGATTCCGGCGTTCTCCCATTTGCGGAGGGTCGCCGGTTGTACGCCGAGACGGCGGGCGACCGCTCCGATGTGCAGGTCCTTGGTGGTGAGGGGCGGGACGTCCGGGGAGGTGAGGTCGCTGAGGGCGTTCGCGACGGCGTCGAGGGTCCGCCTGTCGGCCAGGAGGCGGGCGTGGCTCTGCTCGACCAGCCGGAAGAGCGTCTCGTGGTCGTGCTGGTTCGCGGCGCGCATGATGTCGGCCGCCACCTGGTGGCCGTGGCCCGGCACCAGCGCGAGGAACGCCCGTAGCGCCTCGGCGTGCACGGGGCGGTAGAGGCGGTAGCCGTACGGGCTGCGTTCGGCGGCCGGCAGGATCCCGTCCTCTTCGTAGTTCCGGACGGCCTGCGTGGAGATCCCGTGCTCTCTGGCCAGGTCGACGGGACGGAGTCTGCGTTCGCTCATACCAAGTCTCACGGATGGTTCTGCGTCGTGATCAAAGGTAGGCCACGGCGCCGGAACGGGCCACGGGAACGGGTGCCGGCCGCCGCCTCCGGTGGGAAGGTGGGGAGTGTGGCAGAGAAGATCAAGGAGACGCCCCCGCCCGTGGGGTGGAAGAAGGCGATGGCGCGGATGCCGCTCGTGCTCTACCGGGCGAGGCTGGGATGGCTGCTGGGCGGGCGGTTCCTGCGGCTCAGCCACGTGGGGCGCAAGAGCGGAGCCGTCCGGCACGTGGTCCTGGAGGTCACCGGGAGGGAAGGCGACGTCGTCCGGATCGCCTCCGGCTACGGCCGCGGCTCCCAGTGGTTTCGCAACATCACCAGCAACCCCGAGGTGACCGTGCAGATCGGCCGCCGCGTCTACCCGGCGACCGCCCGACCCCTCGACCCCGCGCGGTCGGGCCGGGCCATGACGGAGTACGCGGCCCTCCACCCCCGGCTGGCCCGGCGCCTCATGAACGCCTGCGGGATCCGGGTCGACGGCACGGCCGCCGACTACGAGCAGGTCGGCCGCGAGCTGATCCCGTTCGTGGAGCTCGTCCCCCGCTGAAAGCCCCGGGAGCCGCCGGGCCCGCCGCCCCATCGCAGGCGGCCGCGCCCGCCGTCCCGCGCCTGCCGTCCGCGTCCGCCGTCCCGCGTCCGGCGGGGCGGCGGGCGCGGAGGAGCGGTCATTCGAAGAGGGACGGGTCGCCGGTGCCCTTGCGGAGGATCTCGGGCTCGCCGCTGGAGAGGTCGACGACGGTGGTGGGGACGGAGCCGCACTCGCCGGAGTCGATGACGGCGTCGACGACGTGGTCGAGGCGTTCCTTGATCTCCCAGCCCTGGGTCATCGGCTCCTCCTCGCCGGGGAGGAGGAGGGTGCTGGAGAGGATGGGCTCGCCGAGCTCGGCGAGGAGGGCCTGGACGACGGCGTGGTCGGGGATGCGGACGCCGACGGTCTTCTTCTTGGGGTGCAGGAGGCGGCGGGGCACCTCCTTGGTGGCGGGCAGGATGAACGTGTAGCCGCCGGGCGTCGCCGCCTTGATGGAGCGGAACAGGGCGTTGCTGATCTGGACGAACTGGCCGAGCTGCGCGAAGTCCTTGCACACCAGGGTGAAGTGGTGGCCGTCGTCGAGGTGGCGGATCTCCCTGATGCGGTCGATCCCCTCCTTGTTGCCCAGCCGGCACCCGAGCGCGAAGCACGAGTCCGTCGGATACACGACCAGCCCGTCCTTGACGATGAGGTCCGCCGCCTGGCGGATCGCCCGGGGCTGCGGGTCGTCCGGATGCACATCGAAATACTTCGCCATGCATCGGAGCTTAGGCGGCCTGGAACGTTTCGCACCCCGCCCTCCCGAAGATGTCCAAAACCTCCAAAATTCTTGAGGTTCCTGGAGCAGGCCGCCCGAAGTCGACGGCCAGAGCGCCGCGCCTCATCGAGGGAGGTCGCTGTCACCGCCCAGGTTGCCCACCATGCGGCGCAGGACGTTCACCGCCGCGGCGTATTCGGCGGCCGTGACGCCCTCGTGCGTCCGCTCGTGGACCCGCAGGTTGCGCTCCCTCGCCCGCCGCCGGCCGGCCTCGCCCTCCTCGGTCAGCGCCAGCAGCCCGGCGTCCTCCCGCATCCAGCCGCGGGAGAGCAGATCGTCGTAGACGCCGTCGAAGTCGGTCCCCAGGTCGTCGAAGGGCATCAGCTTCCGCGAGAGCGCGGCGCGCGTCCACGTCCCGGGCGCCCCCGCCACATGGTTGAGCGTCCACCAGTGCGGCTGGGTCAGCCCCTCCACCGCCAGCTGCTCCCGCAGCGCGCCGACCACCCTGCGCCCCGTCTCCGAACTCCAGTACCCGATGGGCTGGGCGGCGAGTTCCTCGACCGTGTACTCCTTGAACGCCATGACGGCCTCTCCTTCGCGTCGCCGAAACCGAACACCCCCGACGGTAGAACTTCAACCTTCCTTGAAGTCAACACCGCGGGAGGCCCTCCGGCGGCCGGACGCGAACCCGGCCGGGTCGCGCCGGACGGAGATCGGCGATCATGGACGAAACGCTGTAGACATGGACACGGCACGTCTTCCGGACCGACCGAAGGAGAACCATGCACGAGAAGACCAGCCTCGTCACCGGTGCCACCTCCGGTATCGGGAAGGAGATCGCGCGGGAGCCCGTCCGGCGCGGCCACCGGGTCGGCGTCGTCGGCCGCTGACCGTCCAGACCCGCATCGCTCCCGTCCGACCCCTTGGAGGAGACCGTGGCCCACACCATCGTGGATCTGAGCGAGATGAGCGCCGGGCTCAACGGCTCCGCGCGGCTGACGGGGCATCTTGCGCGTCCGGAAGGTCCGGGGCCGTGGCCCGGAGTGGTCGTCGTCCACGAGGTCTTCGGCAGTGACGAGGTCATGGTCCGCCAGGCCGAGCGGCTCGCCGAGGCCGGTTATCTCGCGCTTCTGCCCGACCTGTACAGCGACGGGGGCAAACGCCGCTGCCTCGTTCCGACCTTCCTCGCCATGGTGTCCGGCCGCGGCCGTGCCCACGCCGACATCGAGGCCGCGCGCCGGACGCTGGCCGCCCGTCCCGACTGCACCGGCGCCATCGGCCTCATCGGTTTCTGCATGGGCGGAGCCTTCGCGCTCCTCTCCGCGAACAACGGCGGCTATGAGGCGGTGTCGGCCAACTACGGCATCCTGCCCAGGGACCTCGACCGCGCCCTGGCCGGCGCGTGCCCGGTCGTGGCCAGCTACGGAGCGCGCGACCGCAGCCTCAAGGGCGCCGCCGCCAAGCTGGACGACGCCCTCACCCGTGCGGGCGTCCCCCACGACGTCAAGGAGTACCCGGAGGCCGGGCACTCCTTCCTCAACGACGCCGAGAACGCCCCGCGCCTCCTGCGCCCGCTGACCCGCGTCGCGAACATCGGCCCCGAGCCCGCGGCCGCCGCCGACGCCTGGGCCCGCATCGAGGCGTTCTTCGCCCGCCACCTCAAGCCCGGCGGCTGACCGTACGGCGCTGGCCCGGAAGTCAGTAGCGGTTCGTGGCGGCGTCGAGGTCGAGGCCCTTGTCGATCTCCTCGGCGGGGATGTCCTTGAGGCGGAGCTGGTCCTTGGAGATCTGGCCCAGGGTGGGCAGGGCGCTGCGGTCGGGCCAGGTCTCGGGCTTCCACAACGACGAGCGCAGGAGGGCCTTGGCGCAGTGCATGTACAGCTCCTCGACCTCGACGACGAGCGCGAGGCGGGGGCGCTTGCCCTGGACGGCCAGGTCGTCGAAGAACGGCGCGTCCGACACGAGGATGGCGCGGCCGTTCACCCGCAGCGTCTCGTTCATGCCGGGGACGAGGAACAGCAGGCCGACGCGGGGGTTGCGCAGGATGTTGCGGAAGCTGTCGACGCGGTGGTTGCCGGGGCGGTCGGCGATGGCGAGGCGGTGGTCGTCGAGGACGAGCACCGATCCGGCGGGGTCGCCCTTCGGCGAGACGTCGCACGTCCCGTCCGTGTTCGCGGTGGCCACCAGCACGAACGGCGAGTGCGCGATGAGGGTGCGCGCGTGCTCGTCGATCCGGCCGATGTCCTTGTCCCACATGACCTGCGACGGCTCCTGCACGATCGCCCGGAGCTCGGCCTCGGTGCCCACCGTACGGATCTCGGAAAGATTCACGCGCCAAATATAAGACAGGCCTTACCGGAGGTCTCCGCAGGTACTCGGACGAAAGGGAGTCCCTTACGCCCTACTGTGTGCACTTATGACCAGGGAGACCCGTACGTTGCCCGCCCTCGCGGCGGGACCCGTCGAGATGCCGTTCGTCATCCTGGGCTGGAGCGAGACCATCGCCCACGACACCACCTGGAACGCGCACTCCCACCCCTTCCACGAGCTGCTCTGGAACGAGCGCGGCACGTCCACGGCCGTGGTGGGGCCGCGGGTCTGGACGGTCACGCCCTCCCTGGGCCTGTGGATGCCGGCGGGCGTCCTGCACTCCGGCTCGGCGATCGCCGGCACCCTGTGCCGCGCCAGCTTCTTCGGCTTCGGCACCATGACCTCGCTCTCCGACACGCCCGTCGCCGTCGAGATCACCCCGCTGCTCCGGCTGCTGCTGGAGCGGCTCGCCGACACGGCGCTGCCCGACGCCTCGCGCACGGTGACCGAGGCGATGGTGCTCGACGTGCTCACGCCCTCCCCGCACGAGCTCCTGCTGCAGATGCCCACCTCCGACCTGCTGCGCCCGATCGCCGACGCCGTGCAGGAGAACCCGGGCGACCAGCGGACCCTGTCGGACTGGGCGGCCCGCCTCGGCGTGAGCCGCCGCACGGTCACCCGCGCCTTCAACGCCGAGACGGGCACCAGCTTCGCGCGCTGGGTCGCGGCGGTGCGCGCCCAGCACGCGGTCGGGCTGCTCACCCGCGGCTGGGAGGTCGAGGCCGTCGCCGAGAAGGTCGGCTACCACTCGGCGAGCGCGTTCGGCGTGGCCTTCCGGCGGACGACGGGCCTGACGCCGGGGGCGTTCCGTGCCCGTTGAGGCCTCCGTGCGAAGCCGACTCGTCGATCTTCATGTCCCGATTGCTACAAGGGATGTCCCAAAAGACCGATTGCGACAACTCGCCCACTTCTCCTAAGGTTCGACCAAGGCAAGGCTTACCTAACTAGGTGGGACCTGCCGTAGGACGGTGTACCGCTCCACGAACGCAGGACCGCGATCCAGTCGTACGAGGACCGGCGCCGGCGGAATTCTGAGAGTGGAGTACGGATTGAAGCGGCCACACAGCCTTCGCATCCTCGCCGCGGCTGCCCTCCTCGTGGGCCTCGCCGGCTGCGGCGACTCGTCGGAGGCCGAGAAGGAGACCAAGAGCAGCGCCGCGAGCGCCTCCTTCCCCCTCACGATCGAGCACGCGCTCGGCACGACCACGATCCCGGAGAAGCCCGAGCGGGTCGCCACGGTCAACTGGGCCAACCACGAGGCGCCGCTGGCCCTGGGCGTCGTCCCGGTCGGCATGGCCGCCGCGAACTTCGGCGACGATGACAAGGACGGCCTCCTGCCCTGGGTGAAGGAGCGCCTGACCGAGCTCAACGCCGAGACGCCCGTCCTCTTCGACGAGACCGACGGCATCGACTTCGAGGGCGTCGCCGACACCAAGCCCGACGTCATCCTCGCCGCCTACTCGGGCCTGACCAAGCAGGACTACGACACCCTCAGCCAGATCGCCCCCGTCGTGGCCTACCCCGAGGCCGCGTGGGCGACCCCGTGGCGCGAGATCATCCGGCTGAACAGCAAGGCCATCGGCCTCGCCGACAAGGGCGAGGAGCTCATCACCGACATCGAGGGCGACATCACCGAGGTCGTTGCGAAGTACCCGCAGCTCAAGGACAAGTCGGTCATGTTCATGACCCACCTCGACCCCAACGACGTGAGCCAGGTCGGCTTCTACACCACGCACGACACCCGCACGCTGTTCTTCGAGGACCTCGGACTGAAGATCGCGGACAGCATCACCGAGGCGTCCAAGGACACCGACAAGTTCGGCCTGACGGTGAGCTCCGAGCAGATCGACATGTTCGACGACGTCGACATCATCACCGGATACGGCGACGAGAAGGGCGAACTGCTCGACAAGATCAGCAAGGACCCGCTGCTGTCGAAGATCCCCGCCATCGAGCGCGGCTCGGTCTACCTGCTGCCCGACACCAAGCCGCTGGGCACCGCCGCCAACCCCACCCCCCTGTCGATCACGTGGGTGCTGGAGGACTACGTCAAGGCCCTCGCCGAGGCCGCGGACAAGGTCAATTGATCGCTCCCCTCCCTGGCGGGAGAGGGCTCTCGGATGAGCCCCCTCCCGCCATGAGAACCGCGAGGATTCCTGGCTCGGGCGGCCTCCTGCCCCACCGGGGCAGGAGGACTTACGCCGTCGTCACCAGCCGGGTTCAAACCAGCCCGGACCAGCATCACATGCGCGGAGTTCTTGTCTCTGGGACGGGAGACCCCGCACGCGGTGCAGGTGTAAGTGCGTTCGGACAGAGGCAGGCGGTGCTTGGCTCTCGTACCGCAATCACCACAGTCCATCGTGGTATACGCCGGATCCACCAGGCGGACGGCTCGACTGTGCTTGCAGCCCATCTCGATCAGCGCCGTCTTGGTCGCGCCGATGGCCGCGTCGGTGGCCTTGCGCGCCATGGTGGATTTGGCCAGGAACTTCGGGCGGAAGTCCTCCACCGCGACCGCATCATGGTCGCGCACGATTTTCTTGGCCCATTTGCGGGCGGTGTCCCGTCGCTGTGCGGCCACTCTCTTATGCATCTTCGCGGCCTGCTTCTTAGCGCGCAGGTAGCCTCTGGATGCCCTTTGCCCTCGAGAGGGCTTCCGACGGGCCATCATCCGCTGATAGCGGCTGAGCTCGGCCTGGGCCTTCTTGCCGTACTGGGGATGGGGAAGGTCGTACTCGTCGCTGGTGGTGGTCGCGATCATGGACACACCCCAGTCGATTCCGATCACCTGCCCGGTGGCGGGCAACGGCTCGACCTGCGCGGGCACGACGAACGAGCAGTACCAATGCCCCAGCGAGTCGCGGTGGACTCGCACCGAAGTGGGAGCAGCGGGCAGGGCCCGGGACCACACCACGGTCAGGGAGATTCCCCCGGCCACGAGCAGACGTCCACCGGTGAGGCGGAACCCGCGCCGGGTGTAGTTCAGCGTCGGTTCGGCCTCGTTCTTCTTCTTGAAGTGAGGCATCCCCGACCGTCGGTGCAGGGGAACCCGGTTGGCGATGTCCTTGATCGCCCTGGCACGAGATCTGGCGAAGTCGCGGATGGTCTGCTGCTGCGGCACCGACGCGCCCTTACGCAGCCACCGTTGTTCGGCGCGCCAGCCGGTCAGCATCTTGTCCAGCTTCGCAGGACCGCACGTGTCGCCTGTCGCATACACGGCTTTGGACTGGGCGACGCATTCGTTCCACACCCACCGGCACCGGCCCCACTCAGCCAGCAGTGCCCGCTCAGCCATAGTCGAGACACGCAGCCGGTAGGTATACCGAGCGCTACCAGCACCATGTTCGGAGCTGCCTTGCGTCGCCATAGCGCCAAGCCTATATCAACTCTACGTATTCATATGACTACTTCTGATGCATGGTGGGAGGCCAAGTGACGACGGCGTCCGACGTCAGACGTGCGCCGGACGCCGCCCTTGTGCGGCGTCCGGCGCGTGTCCGGGTGTTGTGGCTGCTCGTCTCGGTCCTCGTCCTGGCCGCGCTGATGGTGGCCTCCGTGGCGCTCGGCTCGCGGGACGTCGCCTGGGCCGACGTGTGGGCGGCGCTCGGCGGCGCGGACGACACACTCGAACAGGCGGCCGTCGCCAAGCGGATACCGCGCACCCTGCTCGCGGTGCTGATGGGCGCCGCGCTCGGCCTCTCCGGCGCCGTCATGCAGGGCGTGACCCGCAACCCGCTGGCCGACCCGGGCATCCTCGGCGTCAACATGGGCGCGTCGCTCGCCGTCGTCACCGCCGTCGCGTTCCTCGGGCTCACGTCGCCGACCGCGTACATCTGGGTCGCGATGGCGGGGGCGGCCGTCTCGGCGGTGTTCGTGTACACCATCGGATCCCTCGGGCGCGGCGGGGCCACGCCCCTCAAACTCGCGCTCGCCGGCACCGCCACGTCGGTGGCCTTCGCGTCCCTGGTCAGCGCCGTCGTCCTGCCCCGCAACGACATCGCCGGGAGCTTCAAGCTCTGGCAGATCGGCGGGGTCGGCGGCGCGTCCTACGAGCGCATCGGGCAGGTCCTGCCGTTCCTCGTCGTCGGCATCGTCGTGTGCCTCCTGTCCGCGCGGGGCCTGAACTCGCTCGCGCTGGGCGACGAACTCGCGGCCGGGCTCGGCGAACGCGTCGCCGTCATCCGGGCCGTGGCCGCCCTCGGCGCCGTCGTGCTGTGCGGCGCGGCGACCGCCGTCGCCGGGCCGATCGCCTTCGTCGGGCTCGTCGTCCCGCACGCGTGCCGCCTGCTCGTCGGCATCGACCACCGCTGGATGCTGCCGTTCTCCGCCCTGGTCGGCGCGGCCCTGCTCACCGCCGCCGACGTCGTCGGCCGGGTCGTGGCGCGCCCCTCGGACATCGAGGTGGGCATCGTGACGGCGTTGATCGGAGCCCCGTTCTTCATCCACATCGTCCGCCGTCAGAAGGTGCGTGAGCTGTGAGCGCCCCCGCCGCCACCCGCCCGCCCAAGTCCGCCGCCCGCGACCTGGACTCCGTGGTCCGGGACGTCGCCCGCGGCCGCCGCCGGCGTGCCTCCCGGCGCCGCCTCGTCATGCTGACGCTGGCGGTGCTCGTCGTCGCGGGGTTCGCCGTGACCCTGATGTTCGGGCAGACGTTCTACCCGCCCCGCGACGTCATCGGCGTCATCCTGGGCGAGCAGGTGCCGGGCGCGTCCTTCACGGTCGGGCGGCTCCGGCTGCCGCGGGCCGTCCTCGCCGTGGTCGCGGGATTCAGCTTCGGCCTGGCCGGCGTCACCTTCCAGACGATGCTCCGCAACCCGCTGGCCAGCCCCGACATCATCGGCATCAGCTGGGGCGCGAGCGCCGCGGCGGCCGTCGCGATCGTGTCGCTGTCCCTCGGCGGGACCCAGGTGTCGACCCTCGCCATCGTCTCCGCCCTCGCCGTCGCCCTGCTCATCTACGTCCTGGCGTTCCGGGACGGCGTCGTCGGCACGCGGCTCATCCTCATCGGCATCGGCATCTCCGCGATGCTGGAGAGCGTCACCTCCTACGTGTTGTCCAGGGCCGCCGAATGGGACCTCCAGGAGGCCACGCGCTGGCTGACCGGCAGCCTCAACGGGGTGACCTGGGAGCAGACGCTGCCCGCCCTCGCGGCGATGGCCGTCCTCACCCCCGCCCTGCTGGCCCTGTCCCGCGACCTGTCGATGATGCAGCTCGGCGAGGACACCGCCTCGGCCCTCGGCGTCCGCGTCGAACGCACCCGCGTCCTGGTGATCGTCGCCGCCGTCTGCCTGATCGCGTTCGCCACGGCGGCGGCCGGCCCGATCGCGTTCGTGGCGTTCCTGTCCGGTCCCATCGCGGCCCGGCTGATCGGCACGGGCGGCTCCCTCCTCGTGCCCGCCGGTCTCGTCGGCGCCCTCCTCGTCCTGGTCGCCGACTTCACCGGCCAGTTCGCGTTCGACGTCCGCTACCCGGTCGGCGTCGTCACCGGCGTCCTCGGCGCGCCGTACCTCGTCTACCTGATCGTCCGCACCCACCGTGCCGGAGGCGCGCTGTGACCACGTCCCACTCCCTGACGGCCGAGCACCTCACGCTCGGTTACGGCGACCGCACCGTCGTCGAGTCCCTGGACCTGGCCGTCCCGCCCGGGAAGATCACGGTCATCGTGGGCGCGAACGCCTGCGGCAAGTCGACGCTCCTGCGCTCCCTGTCCCGGCTGCTCTCCCCCCGCGGGGGCCGCGTCGTCCTGGACGGCAGGGAGGTGCACCGCATGCCGGCCAAGGAGCTGGCCCGCACGCTCGGCCTCCTCCCCCAGTCGCCGGTCGCGCCCGAGGGCATCACCGTGCTCGACCTCGTGGGCCGCGGCCGCCACCCCCACCAGGGCCTCTTCTCCCGGTGGAAGCACGAGGACGACGTCGCGGTGGCGGCGGCCCTGGAGGCCACCCGGACGACGGAGCTCGCCGACCGCTCCGTCGACGAGCTCTCCGGCGGCCAGCGCCAGCGCGTCTGGATCGCCATGGCCCTGGCCCAGCAGACCGACCTGCTCCTGCTGGACGAGCCCACCACCTTCCTCGACGCCAGCCACCAGGTCGAGGTCCTCGACCTGCTGACCGACCTCAACCGCGACCGCGGCACCACCATCGTGATGGTCCTGCACGACCTCAACCTCGCCGCCCGCTACGCCGACCACCTCATCGCCCTGGCCGGCGGCGGCCTCCACGCCGCGGGTCCGCCCGCCGAGGTCCTCACCGAGGACACCGTCCGCACGGTCTTCGACCTGGAGAGCCGCATCATCGAGGACCCCGTCTCCGGCCGCCCCCTGATGCTGCCCATCGGCCGCCACCACGTGCTCTCCCGGCCCGCCGCGGCCCGGGACTGACCGGGCCGCTCAGCCTCCGCCGGTCCGCGCTCCCGGTCCGGGCAGCACGTCGACGTCGGCGGCGGCCATCGGCCCGCCGCACTCCGAGCAGTGCAGTTCGGCGTGGCCGATCCGGCCGCAGGCGCGGTGGCGGTGGAGCACGGGCGGGCCCGCCTCGCCCGCCGTCCAGCGATCCCCCCACCGCGCCATCACCAGGAGCAGGTCGCAGAGCTCCTCGCCCTTGGCCGTCAGCGCGTACTCATGGCGCGGCGGCCGGCTCGAGTACTCCCTGCGCTCCAGCACCCCCTGGCCGACCAGCCACTTCAGCCTCTCGGCGAGCACCTTGCTGGAGATGCCCAGGTCGCGCTGGAGCTGCTCGAAGCGGCCCATGCCGACGTAGACGTCGCGCAGGATCAGCGGGGACCAGGGCTCCCCGATGACATCGAGCGTACGGGCGATCGAACAGGCCATGTCTCCGAACCGGGTCCGCTGCATGGGAGCAGTCTACGGCCAGTCACTTCCCTGAAGAAAGTTGCTGGGGTAGAGTCCGCCCCAGTCCCTTTCCTCAAGGAAGTAACTGGAGGTCCAGCCGTGAACCGACCCCGGATCGTCTCCGAACCCCACTGGCACGCCGCCCGGGAGGCCCTCCTGGCCAAGGAGAAGGAGCTCACCCGCGCCCTGGACGCCCTGGCCGCCGAACGGCGCCGGATGCCGATGGTCCGCGTCGACGCGGACCACCGCTTCCAGGGCCCCGACGGGCCCGCGAGCCTGCTCGACCTGTTCGACGGGCGCAGCCAGCTCATCACCTACTGCTTCATGTGGCACGGCCTCGACGACGTCTGCTCCGGATGCGCGATGTTCGTCGACAACATCGGGCACCCGGCCCACCTGCACGCCCGGGACGTCTCCCTGGCCCTGGTGTCGCGCGGCCCGATCGAGGAGATCACGCAGGTCGGGAAGCGCATGGGCTGGACGCTCCCGTGGTTCTCCTCGCTGGGCGGCGACTTCAACGACGACGTCGGGGCCGGCGACGGGTTCGCGCTCAACGTCTTCCTGCGCGACGGCGACGAGGTGTACCGCACCTACTTCACCACGGGGCGAGGCGTCGAACGCCTCGGCAGCAACTGGACCTTCCTGGACCTCACCCCGTTCGGCAGGCAGGAGACCTGGGAGGACTCCCCCGAAGGCCGGCCGCAGACCCCGCCCTACCAGTGGTGGCGCCTGCACGACGAGTACGGCGACGACCGGCCCTGACGGCCGGGCGCCCCCTTCGGCCCGTCAGGCGTACCGGTCGGCGTACTCCTCGGTGGGCGCGATCTCGGTGATCACGTCGATCAGGACGCCGTCGGGGTCGGCGACGATGAAGTGCCGCTGCCCGAAGTCCTCGTCGCGCAGCTCCAGCTCGGGCCGCAGGCCGCCGCGGACGACGAGGCGCTCCCACTCCGCGTCCACGTCCTCGACCTCGAAGTTGAGCAGCAGTCCCCGGACGGGCGCGCGGTAGGCCTCGGGCAGCGTCGGGTGCGTGTGGTCGAGCAGGGCGAGCTCGTACCTCGGCTCCTCCCGGCGGCGCAGGCTGACGTACCAGTCGGCCTCGAAGGTGGTCTCGAACCCCATCAGGCCGGTGTAGAAGTCGCGGGCCTCCTGGATCCGCGAGCTGCAGATGACGGGGTAGAGGCTGGACAGTTGCATACGGGCTCCTTCACATACCGTCGGTATGTGAAGGTAACCTATTGGCGTACCATCGGTATGTCAAAGAGCGGGGCGGGATGGCGGACGGCAGGGCACGGCAGAAGGAGCAGACCCGGCGGGCGCTCCTGCGCGAGAGCAGGCGCCTGTTCGCCACGCTCGGCTACGGCGCGGTGAGCCTGGCGGAGGTCGTCCGCGCCGCCGGAGTCACCAAGGGCGCGCTCTACCACCACTTCGACGGCAAGACCGCGCTCTTCCGCGCCGTCCTGGAAGAGGTGCAGCAGCAGGTCGGCGAGGCCGTCGCCGCGGCCGCCGACGCCCAGGACGACCCGTGGGCGTGCTTCACCGCCGGATGCCGGGCGTTCCTCACCGCCGGCACCGACCCCGGCGTCCGGCAGATCATGCTCGTCGACGGCCCCGCCGTCCTGGGCTGGCACGCATGGCGCGCCCTCGACGAAGCCGCCTCGGCCCGGCACCTGGCCGAGGCGCTCACCTCCCTCATCGACGAAGGCCTGATCGCCCCGCAACCCGTCGCCCCCCTGACCCGCCTGCTCTCGGGAGCCCTGAACGAAGCCGCCCTCTGGCTGGCGGAATCGACCGACCCCGCGGACCTCGCCGACACCATGTCCGCCCTGTCCCGGCTGCTGGAGTCCCTGCGCGCCGAATCCCGGGCCTGACCTCGTGCGACGCCTCTTCCTCGGCTCGGCCCGCCTGGGAGCCCTACCGGCCTGGCTCGCCGCCCTCCCCGCGAAACCGCGACGAGCCGTCCTCGTCCCCACCGCCGCCAATCCCCTGCCCTCGGCCCCCTTCGTCGACGCGGCCGCGCGACTGCTGCGCGGAGAAGGCCTGCTCGTCGAACGCCTCGACCTGGAACACGTGGACTCCGCCGCCGACACCGTGAGCGAAGCCCAGCTGGTCTTCGTGACCGGCGGCTATGCGATGTTCCTCCTGCAACACGCACGCAGGACGGGTTTCGACCGCGTCGTTTCCCGAGCCGTCCGGGAGGGCCGCCTGGCTTACGCGGGCGTCTCGGCGGGCGCGGCCCTCACAGGCCCCGACCTCCGCTTCTTCCAGGACGCCGAAGACCCCGGAGTCTGCGCCTCCACCACCGGTCTCGGCCTGGCCCCCTTCACCGTCCTCCCCCACCGCGATCGAGGCCGCGCCGAACGACACGACCGGTACGCCGCCCGGCATGGCGGACCGTTCCGGTTCGTCTCGATCAACGACGACCAGGCCGTCATCATGGAAGGCGACACGTGGGAGATCCGACCTTCACCGGCCTCGCGCCATGACCAGTGAAGACCTGCATGCCGCCGTCGAGGAGCTGCTCGCCCTGCCCTTCCCCCGCGAGGACACGCGAGGCGAGGTCCGTGACAGCGGGCCCGGCTACCACGTACAGGTCCTCCAGGCCAGCCGCGACTTCTGGGACGACCGCGACGAGGAGATCGTCGAGGCCGCCGAGGAGGAGATCGACGCCGCCTTCCGAGCACTGGCGACCGCTCTGACGGCACGGTGGGGCGAGCCCGAGACGGTCGACCTCGACCCTTACCTCTGGAGCGAGGAGCCCGCACCCGAACCCCTGGGCCGGCTGTCCATGCTCAGCGGCCGAATGCTCGTCTGGCGGCGCCCGGTGCCAGGCCGCTGGGTGGCACTGGCCGTCGGCCAGGCCGACCGGGAGTTCCCCATCGAGCTCCTCGCCGCGATCGGCGAGGAGCACCACCTCCCCGCCTGAGACCGCCCTCCGTCTCGTTCGCGAGGCGACTCCTCCGGCCTCCGTCAGGCTCCGACCGCAGCAGTCCGCGACGTCACGGCCATCACCACCAAGAGGCCCGCCAACACCGACCAGTAGCCGATGATCTGGATACTCGACGGCGGATGAACCAGAGAGGCGGCCACACCCGGCAGAACGTAGACCGCCGCCGCCAGCGTCCAGCGCGGGCTGCGGGTGACGGCTGTCGCCCACACTCCCGCGAGGAGGAGAACGCCTTCCGTGCCCGCCCTGGCCGACTCCCAGATCTCGCCGTACGCTCCGGGCCCGTAGGTGAGGGCGAGGGCCGCCGCCGGGACCGCCAGCCACCACCACGGCCGGACGCGCAATCCCCGCGGCCCGCGGACCGCCAGGATCATGGACCCTGCGGCCAGCACTCCGTAAGGCACCAGGGAAGCCCAGTTGTGGTACGCCGGGCCGAAGAACGGCGCCCATCCCGTCGCCTCGGCGCCGAACAGCATGGCCCGGCCGGTCGAGAAGGCGACGGCCAGCGCCAAGGGCAGGGCCACCAGAGTCCAGCCGCGCAGCAGCACGACGACGAGCGCCGCCGAAACCGCCGTCCACCAGGGCGACGCACGGTCCGCGATGCCGTACGACAGGTTCGCCAGGGCCAGCACCAGCAGTCCGAGCTGCACCCCGTCGGCCCACCAGGGGGCCGGTCCTTCGGCGGCTCTGCGCGCCCGGACGGCGAAGCCCGCCGTGACGAGCCCGGCGGTCTCCTTCAACGACGGAGCGCGGCGCGGTGAGTCTCCCGCCAGCGTGCCGAGGACGTCGTCGCCGTACTCGGCGCGGTGCCCGGCCGGAAAGGCCCGCAGGAACAGCCGGTACCAGCCTTCGGTGAACACCTCGCTCATGCCCACACCGCCCATGCCGCCGGAGCGGTTCGTCCTGTGACGACTCGTGCGGCCTGCTCCATCCGCACGGCCTCGCGGGTGACGGCCAGCTTCCCGTCCTCCGTCAGCCGGTAGTAGCGGCGGAGCCGTCCCTGGACGGTCTCCTCGCCGTCCACGACGACCAGGCCATCGCCCGCCAGCCGGTCGAGTGCGCCGTAGAGCGTGCCGACGGCCAGCCGGACCCGCCCGGCGGACAGCTCCTCGGCCCGTTTGATGATCCCGTAGCCGTGCGACGGCCCGTCGAGCAGCGCCGCCAGCACGAAGTACGTGGGCTCGCTCATCACCGATACTCGCTTCACCATACGGTGGACGATATATCGCTCAACGAAGTATTGAAAGTCCTCCAGTACGGCATGGTCCTGTCGCATAAGTCCTTTGCGATCCTAGGAGTCCTAGGATATTCCTAGAGGTCCTAGGAAAACGGAGGGTGTGCATGGGGCGGGTCGGGCTGACGGCGGAGCGGGTGACGGTCGTGGGCGCCGAGGTGGCGGATGAGGTCGGGTTCGACCGGGTGAGCATGTCGGAGGTGGCGCGGCGGCTCGGGGTGAAGGACGCGAGCCTCTACACGCACGTGCGCGGTCTGGAAGATCTGCGGGGGCGGATCGCGCTGCTGGCCGCGGACGAGAAGACCATCGGCATCGCGGAGGCGACCGTCGGCCGGGCGGGCAAGGACGCGCTGGTCGCGTTCGCGAACGCCTGGCGGGAGTACGCCCACCGGCACCCGGGCCGCTACGCGGCGACGCAGACTCCGATCCAGATCGATCCCGAGCTGGTTGCGAAGGCCGCGGGGCCGCGGCGCGCGGTCGAGCTGACCTACGGGATGCTGCGCGCCTACGGCCTGGAGGAACCCGATCTGACCGACGCGGTGCGGGTGCTGCGCAGCACGTTCCACGGGTTCGTCACCCTGGAGGCCGCCGGTGGATTCGCCCATGCCCGTTCCCCGCAGCAGACCTGGGATCGCGCCCTCGACGCCCTGCACATCCTCCTGGAGAACTGGCCGTCATCCCGAGAAGGAGACTCCCCATGACCACCACCGGCACCCTGCGCGTGAACGGCGCGACCTTGCACTACGAAGTACGCGGCGAAGGACCGCTCCTGCTGCTGATACCCGGCGGCACGGGCGGCGCGGCCTCCTTCGACGGCATCGCCGACGCGCTGGCCGTCGATTACACGGTCGCCACCTACGACCCGCGCGGCATGGTCCGCAGCGCCCTGGACAATCCTGAAGCCGAACAACATGTGGCCGAGCACGCCGAAGACGCCTTCCATCTCCTGGAACTCCTGTCGCCTGACGCGCCCGCCCGCGTCTTCGGCTCCAGTTCAGGCGCGATCGTCGCCCTCCATCTCCTCACCGCCCACCCCGAACGCGTCGCACGTGTCGTGGCGCACGAGCCGCCGGTGGTGGAGGTCCTGCCGGACGCTTCCGAGCATCGCGCGCTCATCGCACGCGTACGGGAGACGTTCCGTGCCGAAGGCCTCATGCCGGCGATGACGGTGTTCGCCGCGGGCCTGCGGGCCGAGGGAGCCGCCGAACCGCAGCCCAAGGTCGAGCTTCCGCCGGAGGCCGCGGCGAGAGCCGAGCAGACGATGGCCGGTCTGCCCTACTTCATCGGCCGCATCGTCCCCGCCTTCATGTCCTACGTCCCCGACGTCGACCGGCTGGAAGCGTTGTCGGACCGGCTCGTGCTCGCCTGCGGCCAGGACTCCCGCGGCGAACTCCCCTACCGTCCGGCCGCCCACCTGGCCGAACGCCTCGGCACGGAACTCGTGCACTTCCCCGGCGGGCACACCGGCCTGACCACCCGTTCCGCCGAGTTCGGCGAGCTCCTGCGCAAGGTTCTCCGCGCCTGAACCGGCCGTGGAGGGACCGTCGCACGACGGCCCCTCCGGCCGGTCAGTCGGTGGTGATGTTGATGTCGCCTCCGGCGGGGACCGGCACGACCTTGATCTTTCCGTCCTTGATCGCCTGGTAGAGGATCACCGCGTAGGCGTCGCCCAGCACCTTCTTCAGGTCGGCGAGCGCCTTGAGCTCCGTCTGGATCTGCTTGTTGCGGTTGGTCTGCGTCTTGTTGTCCTCGATCGCCTGCTGCGCGGCGGCCAGCGAGACGCGGACGTTCTCCGGCGGGACGGGCTGCTGCAGCGTCAGCAGGAACGAGCCGCACTCCCCGGAGCCGTTGAACGTCGGCGCGCAGAAGTAGTTGTCACCGGCGATCGCGTTGACCTGCTGGGCGACGGCCTCGCCGACCTTGGTCTCCCACTCCCGCTTGATCTTGGGGTCGGAGTACAGGTCCTGCCACGAGTAGCCCTTCGACACCTCGTCGAGCGCGCGGTCCAGCGGGGAGCCGATGTAGATGCGGAGCATCTTCGCCCAGCCGTCGTCCTCGTAGGCCTCGTACTTCAGGCCGATCTCCTCGTGGAACTTGCGCAGGACCTTGCAGTCGTCGTTGAGGCTGAAGGTCGCGACGCCTTCGACGGTCAGTTCCAGGTCGTCCTTCGACACGACCTTCAACGCGTCCGTGTCGCCGTCGTCGCCGAACTGGTAGGTCCGCTGGCCCACCGGATAGAGGTACACCTTGTCCCCGGGCCCGTGCCAGATCCGCCCGGTGTTGCAGTTGTCGAACTCCGTCGAGGAGAGCGGGCCGGCGTCGTACTCCAGGCCCTTGGTGTCGGGGCGGACGCTGACCGAGCAGCCGGTGGCGGCCAGGGTCACCAGAACGGCGGAGACGACGGCGGCGCTGACGTGCTTGAGGTTCTTCATAAGACCTCCGAGTGGGGGGATTTCGGCGAACCACCGACCAGAATGACCGAATATCCGCACCAAACCCACACAATTAACTCGATTGACCCGCACAGAAGGCGGCATTCAAGGGCCGCCCTATCGGGCGGTCGAAACCCCTCCTCGCGAGCACCTCCGGGCCATGCCGGCACAGAAGCACCCGAAGTGCCGGGGTGTCACTCCGGAGCGTTCCGGATGTCCCGTTTGCGGCCTTCCTCCCTACGGTGTCGATGGCATCCGCCGGACCCGTCCGACGCGACACGCGGGGCCCTCCGCTGCGCCCGGACACTTCGTCGTGTTCCCGACCAGGAGGTCATGTTGAGCGAGCAGCACCCCACCCGCAGGAACCTTCTCAAGGCCGCCGGAGGACTCTCCGCCGCACTGGCCGCGGGCACCGGAGGCGCCCTGCTCAGCGCCTCGGCCGCCTCGGCCGCCAACGACGGCTTCGGCCTGCACATCGCCGGCCGCGACGAGCGCGACCCCCGGATGTGGTACTACCGCTTCCAGACCGCCCAGATCGGCTGGAACCCCGGCGTCAACGTGCTCCTGCCGGACGACTACCACTGGAGCGGCCGCACCTACCCGGTCCTGTACCTCCTCCACGGCGGCCTCCAGGACTTCATCACCTTCGACCTCGAGGGCATCCGCGCCTGGACCGCGGGCAAGCGCATCATCGTGGTCATGCCCGACGGCGGCCGCACGGGCTGGTACTCCAACCCCGTCCACTCGAACGTCGGCCCGCGCAACTGGGAGAACTTCCACATCAACCAGTTGATCCCCTGGGTCGACGCGAACTTCCGCACCTACGCCGAGTACAACGGCCGTGCCGTGTCCGGATTCTCGATGGGTGGTTTCGGCGCGCTGAAGTACGCCGCCAAGTACTACGGCCACTTCGCCTCGGTCAGCTCCCACTCGGGCCCCGCCAGCCTGCGCCGCGACGGCGGCCTGGTCGTCCACTGGGCCAACGTCACCTCCGGCGCCGTGGACCTGGGCGGCGGCACGGTCTATGGCGCGCCCTTCTGGGACGAGGCCCGGGTGTCCGCCGACAACCCGGTGCAGCGCATCGAGAGCTTCCGCAACAAGCGGATCTTCCTCGTCGCGGGCACCGGCCCCAACCCGGTCGACTGGTACCAGGCGATCACCGAGAGGCAGGTGCTCGACGGGCAGCGCGAGTTCGGCTCCCTGCTCAGGAACGCGGGCATCCCGTACCAGTCGCATGAGCCGGACGGTGGCCACCTCATCCGCCACAACCTGATGCAGGACGACATCAACGGCATCATCGCCCACCTTCGCAAGGCATGACCGGCGCACCGGGCTCCGCGCCCTCCCCCAGCCACCCAGAGACGACCAGGAAGAGGGGCCTCTCATGCTGACCGGGCTCTCCCGACGCGCGCTGACCTGCGTCCTCGCGGCGACGGCCGCCCTTCTGCCGATGCTGGCGACCGCGTCCCCGGCCGCCGCCGACCCCCCGGCCGCCTGCCCCGCCACCGGCATCGTGTCCCAGCACTTCCACAGCGGCCACAACGGCGTCGACATCGCCAACTCCAGAGGAACCCCGATCTACGCCATCGGCGACGGCCAGGTGACGATCTCCGGGTACGAGAGCGGCTACGGCCAGTGGATCCGCATCCAGCACCCGAACGGGACGATCTCCGAGTACGGGCACATGTACCAGCGGGACGTCTTCGCCGGCGACCATGTGGTGGCCGGCCAGCAGATCGCCCTGATGGGTTCCGAAGGCCAGTCGACCGGCCCCCACCTCCACCTGCGGATCTGGAGCAGCCCGTCCGCCAACCAGGGCATCGACCCCGAGCCCTATCTCGCCGCCCGCGGCGTGACGCTGCCCTGCACCCCGGGCGTCGGCCCGCGTCCCACTCCCCCGGTGCATCCGGCGGAGTCCGGCCGGGTCGTCTCGGCACGGTCGGCGGACGGCCGCCTGGAGGTCTTCGCCGCGGGCGCCAACGGCGTCCACCACGCCTGGCAGAACAAGGCCAACGGCACCTGGTCGGCATGGCAGTCCCTCGGCGGCCCCGCCAACGCGGAACTGGCCATCGGCCCGAACGCCGATGGACGCCTGGAACTGTTCGCCATCAACGGCGACACCTTCCAGCACCGCTACCAGAACTCCCCCTCAGGCACCTGGTCCGGCTGGGAGAACTTCGGCGGAGGCGGCAAAGACATCGCCGTCGGCGCCAACAAGGACGGCCGTCTCGAAGTCTTCGCCTCCGGGCCCGTCGGCGTCTTCCACAAATACCAGAACGCCCCCAGCAGCGGCTGGTCCAACTGGGAGCCCACAGGCGGCGGTCCCGCCAACAGCCGAATCGAAATGGAAAAGGCCCCCGACGGCCGTCTTGAGGTCTTCGCCCTCAACGGCGATGTCTTCCAGCACAAGTACCAGACCGCCGTCAACGGCGACTGGTCGGCATGGAACGCCTTCGGCACCGGCGGCCGCGACCTCACCGTCGACCACAACCACGATGGACGCCTCGAAGTATTCGCCTCCAACCCCAACGGGGTCTTCCACAAATACCAGAACGCCTCCGGCTGGTCGGAATGGGAAGCCACCGGCGGCCCCGGCAACGCCCAACTCACCAGCGAACGCTCCCCCGACGGGCGAGTCGAGGTCTTCGCCATCAACGACAACACCGCCCAGCACCTCTGGCAGACCAGGGTGAACGCCCCTTACGGCCAGTGGGAGACCTTCGGCACCGGCGGCACCGAGATCACCGCCGCGACGAACGCCGACGGCCGCATCGAGGTCTTCGGCGCCAGCCACGCCGGCGTCTACCACAAATGGCAGACGGGCTTCGCCACCTGGTCCGACTGGGCCTGGCTCAACACCACATCCGGCCCCGCACTCAACTGAGGAGGCATCTGGTGACAGGACAACAGGTGAACCCCGTGCGGCGGTCCCGGAGGACACCCCGCCGTGCCGCGCTGGCAGCGATGGTCTCGTTGCTGCTCGCCGCGGGGGGCGTCGTCGGCGCCGCCCCGGCCCATGCCGCGGCGAGCGACCTGTGCGCCCAGGTCGGCTACAACGCGGGCTTCCGCGGAGGCGGCCTGGTGACGGCCGTCGCCGTCGCGCTCGCGGAGTCCAGCTGCGACCCTTCGGCGACCAACACCTACAACAACACGCCGCCCTCGCGGGACCGCGGCCTGTGGCAGATCAACGACTACTGGCACCCCGACGTCAGCGACGCCTGCGCCTACGACGCCCAGTGCAACGCCAACGCCGCCTTCCGGATCTCCTCCGGCGGTACGAACTGGCAGCCCTGGACCACCTACAACATAGGCGCGCACCAGCGTCACATGGACACGGCGCGGGCCGCGGTGGACCGGCTCGGCCATAACGGGCCCGGCCCCGCACCCCTGGTGTATCCGGCGGAGTCGGGCCGAGTCGTCTCGGCCCGATCGGCGGACGGCCGCCTCGAAGTCTTCGCCGCCGGTGCCAACGGCGTCCACCACGCCTGGCAGAACAAGGCCAACGGCACCTGGTCGGCCTGGCAGTCCCTCGGCGGCCCAGGAAACGCAGAACTCGCCATCGGACCCAATGCCGACGGCCGCCTGGAACTGTTCGCCATCAACGGCGACACCTTCCAGCACCGCTACCAGAACTCCCCCTCAGGCACCTGGTCCGGATGGGAGACCTTCGGCGAAGGCGGCAAGGACATCGCCGTCGGCTCCAACAAGGACGGGCGTCTCGAAGTCTTCGCTTCCGGCCCTGTCGGCGTCTTCCACAAATACCAGAACGCGCCCAGCAGCGGCTGGTCCAACTGGGAGCCCACAGGCGGACCCGCCAACAGCCGAATCGAAATGGAGAAATCCCTCGACGGCCGCCTTGAGGTCTTCGCCCTCAACGGCAACGTCTTCCAACACCTCTACCAGACCGCCGCCAATGGCAGCTGGTCGGCGTGGAACGCCTTCGGCACCGGCGGCCACGACCTCACCGTCGACCACAACCGCGACGGCCGCCTCGAAGTATTCGCCTCCAACCCCAACGGCGTCTTCCACAAATACCAGAACGCCTCCGGCTGGTCGGAATGGGAAGCCACCGGCGGCCCCGCCAACGCCCAACTCACCAGCGAACGCTCCCCCGACGGCCGAGTGGAGATCTTCGCCATCAACGACACCGTCGCCCAGCACCTCTGGCAGACCGGAGTGAACGCCCCCTACGGGCAATGGACGACCTTCGGCACCGGCGGCACCGAGATCACCGCCGCGACGAACGCCGACGGCCGCATCGAGGTCTTCGGCGCCAGCCACGCCGGCATCTACCACAAATGGCAGACCGGCTTCACGACCTGGTCCGACTGGGCCTGGGTCAACACCACCTCCGGCCCCGCACTCGACTGACCCGTCATCGCCACGCGGCCGGCCCGTACGGCACGGCCGGCCGCGTGGCCCGCATGAGAGAGACCCATGTTCCCGATCAGCAGACGGAACCTGTTGCGCGGCGCCGCCGCGGCGGGCGCGCTCCCGCTTCTGGGCGCCGGCCGCGCCGAGGCCTCCGCCGCCCCGCCCCACCGGTGGGTCGGCTCGGGCCCCTTCACCTACGTCCATGACCCGTCCACCTCCGCCGGGCCCCGCTACCTCAACGACCACACGCTCGTCCGGGCCCGGGGCCGATGGCACATGTTCGGCATCGTTGGCGCGAGCGCGCCGCGCGGCGAGTCACCGGACAGCGCGGCGGAGGTCTCCTTCGCCCACGCCTCCTCCCCGACGCCGTACGGGCCGTGGACTGCGCACGCCGACGCCCTCACCGTCGACCCCTCCTACGGCGAGGAGCACCTGTGGGCGCCGCACGTCATCGAGGCGGACGGCAGATACTGGATGTTCTACGCCGCCGGCGGCGCGAACGGCGCCGCGATCAACCTCGCCACCTCCACCGACCTGTCCACCTGGACCCGTGAGCCGTCCGGCCCGCTGTTCCGTGGCCTCGTCGCGCGCGACCCGATGGTGGTGCGGATCGGCGGCGAGTGGGTCATGTACTACACCGAGCTCTCGGAACCGGGCGGCCACCACATCGTCGCCTACCGCCGCTCCGACGACCTGCTGCACTGGAGCGGGCCGGGGACCGCGTTCACCGACGCGAGCACCGACACGACGGTCTCCGTGACCGAGTCGCCGTTCGTCGCCGAGCGGGACGGCTGGTACTACCTGTTCGTCGGTCCGCGGGGCGGCTACGAGGGCACGGACGTGCTGGCGTCCCGGGACCCGTTCCGCTTCGGCCTCGACAGGTACGCCGGACATGTGCCCGGTCACGCCGTCGAGGTGGTCGCCGACGGCGAGGACTGGTACGTGAGCGCCGCGGGCTGGTTCCGGAACGGCCTGTACGTGGCGCCCCTGCACTGGCACGACGCCCCCTTGCCGTGGCAGAGCCCCGACAACCCGGTGGCGGGCCTCGACGCCGCCGGCCGGCTCACGGTGTTCGCGCTGGACGCCGGGGACCGGTCGATGCTGCGCCGCGTCCAGCTCGACCCGGGCACCGACACCTGGTCGGCGTGGGAGGTCTTCGGCGGCCCGGCCGGGGCCGTCCCCACGCTCGGCCGCGACGCGGACGGCAGGCTGGAGGTGTTCTCGCTCGCTCCGGGCGGCGCCGACCTGCACCACCGGGTGCAGCGGCCGGACGGAAGCTGGCACGGCTGGGAGGAGTTCGGCGGCCCGGCCGGTGCCGCCCCCGCCGTCGCCCGGGACGCGAACGGCCGGCTGGAGGTCCTCGCGCTGAGCCCCGGCGGCGCCTCCGTCGCCCGCCGGCGCCAGGGGACGCCGGGATCGCTCGCCTGGAACCCCTGGGAAGTGGGATTCAGCGGCGCCGCGGGGGCGCCTCCCGTCCTCGCCGCCAACGCCGACGGCCGTTTGGAGGCGTTCATCCTCACGCCCGGCGGCGCCGCGATCCACCACCGCTGGCAGGAGTCGCCGGGCGGCCCCTGGACCGCCGCGTGGCACCCGTTCGGGACCGCGGCGGGCGCCGCGCCGAGGGTCGCGCGGGACGGCAGCGGCCGGCTCACCGTCACCGCGATCGGGCCGTCCGGCCTGGGGACGTTCCACCGTCGGCAGACCGTGCCCAGCGGAGGCTGGGACGGCTGGCTGCCGCTGTTCGGCTGGAGCGCCGCCGCTCCGGCTCCCGCCGTCAACGCCGACGGCCGCCTGGAGGTCTTCGCCCTGTCGCCCGGCGGGGCACGGCTCAGCCACCGCTGGCAGGTCTCCCCGGGCGGCGGCTGGGATCCCGGCGCGGAGTTCGGGGAACCCGGCCTCCGGCTCGCGGCCACGCCCGCGGTCGCGACCGACTCCACCGGACGGAACCACGTCTTCGCCGTCACCGCCGAGGGCCGGATACGCCGACGGGTCCAGGTCCGGCCGAGCGGCGGGTGGGGGTCGTGGTCGGCTTTCGGCGACCGTCCCGTCGCACCGGTCGTGTCGGGCCGCCCCGCCCTCTGAGCAAGGGCCGCGGGCCCACCTGATCACCTCTTCCGGCGGCTGATATCGTGCCGATCGTCCAATAGTTCAGGACACGCGGAACCGGGGTGAGCGGTGAGCGGCGTAGTCGTCCATCTGCCGCGAAGGAGCGGCACCGACGGCGGTGAACCGGTGACGTTGCGACTGGGCCCCGGCGAGGTCGCGCGCTTCGGACGCGGTTCCCCCACGACCCCGGTCGAACTCCGCCTGGACGACGACGCGGTGTCCCGGCTCGCGGGCGAGATCCGGGTGACCGACGACCACTGGCAGCTGACGAACCACAGCACCAGCCACAGCTACCTGGTGGAGAATCCGGAGGGCGCGGGCGAGTACCTGAGGGTCCAGCCGCGCAGGGTCGGCGCCCCCATCCCCTTCGAGTTCTCGCGCGTGGTGCTGCCCACCCGCGGCCAGGTGCCCGTCTCCTTCCAGGTCTTCGCGCCCGACCACGTCTACCTCGACCCGGACGCCATGGGCGTGCCGTGGGGAAGCCGCACCGTCCTGGCGTACTCCCTCGACGAGACGGCCACGTACTTCCTCGTCCTGGTCGCCCTGTGCGAGCCGCGCCTGCGCGACCAGTCGCGGGTCGCGGTCCCCACCACGCCCCAGATCGCGGAGCGCCTCAACGGGCACACCGCCTCCGGCGCCCTGACGGCGCGGGCGATCAGCTCCCACATCGACTACCTCGCCGAGCAGAAGCTGCGCATCGGCCCGCCGGACGTCCACGACCCCGGCAAAGGCGACCGCCGCAACGGCAAACGGGAGGAGATCGTCACGCTCGCGCTCCGCTTCGGTCTCGTCCGGGAGGAGCACCTCGCACTGCTGCCATCGCCGGCGGGCACCGCCAGGCGGGAGCGGCAGTCGGCGCGATGACACCGCTGCACGGCCCGGACGACACCGCGGAAGAGCCCGCGGACCTCCTGCCGTGCGGCTACCGCGCGGGCGAGTGGGTGGTCGTCGAACGGATCGGCGCCGGCGGCTGGTCCACGGTCTACGCCGCCCGGCCGGCCGAGCACGCCGAGGACCGGCCCGCCGAGGTCGCGCTCAAGGTCATGCCGACCGCCGGACTCGCGCCCCGTCAGGCCCAGCGGATCGTGGAGTCCGCGCACCGCGAGGTCGAGCTCGGCCGCCGGGCCGGGCACCCGCGCCTGATCGGCCTCCTCGAGTCGTTCGTCCTCAGGGCGCCGGACCGGCCGTCGTCGGACGGCGCGATCGTCCTCGTGATGGAACGGGCCACCCGCAGTCTGCGCGAACTCCTCGACGCCGGGGTGCCCGAGGCCGAGCGCGGCCGGCTGATCGAGGGCATCTGCGAGGGGCTCGCCCACCTCCACCGCTCGGGCTGGGTGCACGCCGACCTCAAACCCGAGAACATCCTGCTCGGCCGGGACGGCTCGGTGAAGCTCTCGGACTTCGGCCTCGCCACCGAGCTGACCGGCACGCACGGCCACGTGCCGCCCCTGGGCACCCTCGACTACCTGCCGCCCGAGCGCTGGAAGGCGCCCCTCGGCGCGCTGGGCGTGCAGGTCCGGCCGAGCGCCGACATCTGGGCCCTGGGCGTCATCATCCACGAGGTGTTCGCCTCCGGCGCCTCGCCCTTCGCCGGCGCCACGCCCGTGGCGCGCGGCGCCGCCGTCCAGGAGTACGGCGAGGGCCGCGCCCCGCTGCACATGGATCCCGCCGTCCCGCCGTTCTGGCGCGACCTGGCCGCGGACTGCCTGGCCCCGACGCACGAGGCACGCGCCGGGCACACGGCCGACAGCCTGCTCGCCCGCATCGCCGCCGAACGGCCGACACGCCGCCGCGGGAGCGCCCGGCCGCGCGGCCGGGCCCGCGCGGTCCTGCTCGCCGCGGCCCTGTGCGCCGTCATCCTGTGCGCCGTCGCGGGCGGGACCCTCTCGGGCGACGCCCCCGGGAAGGACGCCTTCCGGCCCGCCGCCGAACTCACCGTGTTCAACGCCGAACGAGGCTGCCAGGACCGGACCGACCGGGACCTGGGGTGCAGTCTGGGGCTGGCGATCGACCCGACGCTCCCGTACACCCCCGACAACGTCACCCCCACCCGGGTGTGGCACGGCGACGTCCTCACCACCGAATGCCAGCTGCCGCACGGCCTGCCCGTCGTCGACGAGGAGGGCCTGCGGTCCACCCGATGGTTCCGGGTGCGGCTCCCCGACGACCCGGCGTCCGCCGCCTGGCTCCCCGCCGTACGGACCAGGGACCGCCCGCCGCTTCAGAACTGCCCCTCCCCCTGACACCTGCTCTCCCGGCGGGAGCCGGCACAACAGCAGGTCAGGGCGTCGGGGGCGTGGGAGCCGAGTCGGACGGCGGGGTGGTGCGTTCGGCTTCGGCGACGTGGTGCCACTGCTCGCCGACGCGGTAGGACCACTGCGGAGGACGGCGCTCCATCCAGGCCATGGGGCCCTCGCGGGCGTCCTCGCTGCCCATCACGATCTCGTGGTAGCGGGTCTCCAGGTCGCACACCCGGTCGAGGGGGGCGTCCGTCCACAGCAGGCGCTTGGAGAGGGCGGCCGACATCGGGGCGCAGTTCTCCGCGATGTCCCGGGCCGCCTGGAGAGCGGTCGGAAGTACTTCTTCGGGGTCCAGGGCCGCGGAGGCGAGTCCGAGCCGTGCCGCTTCGGTGCCGAGGAACGTGCGTCCGGTGAGGAGGAGGTCGGCGGCGATGGCGCGGGAGGAGGCGCGGGCCACCGTCCAGTGGGATCCGGCGTCGCCCAAGACCCCGCGCCTCACCTGGGGGATCGCGAGCTTGGCGGTCGCGGACACGTACCGGATGTCGCACTGCATCGCGAGGGTGAAGCCGATGCCGATCGCGTGGCCGTTGATGGCGGCGATGACCGGTTTGCGGACGTCCCAGGCGGGCGGCGTGAGCGGCTGGGCGGAGAACCCCGGGCCGGTCTCGGCGAAGGAGTCCGCCTCCGGCTGCATGTCGGCGCCCGCGCAGAACGCGCGTCCGGCCCCGGTCACCACGACGGCGCGGACGTCGTCGTCGGCGTCGCAGTGCGCGTAGGCGGCGGAGAGCAGCGCGCCCATCGACCCGGAGAACACGTTGAGCTTCTCCGGCCGGTTCAGCGTGATGACCGCGACGCCGTCCGAGACCGCGAGCGTCACGTCTCCGGTCGTCTCCGAGAGCGCGGTTCGGGAGTCAGTCATGCGCCACCTGCTTGAATTCGCGGACCACGTCCTGCCACCTTTCCACGCTGGACTCGTCGTCGGCCCACTGCTCCAGCGCGGAGTAGCAGACGAGGCGCGTGGCCCTGCCCCGGTACTTGTCCGCGAGCGCCCTCGGCAGGTCGGACCAGGTGGCGCTCACCGTCATGGCGTCGAGCATCTCGTCGGTGATCGTTCGCGCCATCTCCGGCAGGTCGCCCGCGCGCATCAGCTCGTTGAGCCGCTCCGCGGTTCCCGGCCAGCCCGAGGCGTCGAAGACCACCCCGTAGCCCGGCGTGGATCCGTAGAAGGCGAGCCGTTGGCGCAGCTTCTCACGCTGCCGCCGCAGTGACTCCTCGTCGTCGGCCACGGCCGTCATGACGGGGATGACGACCTCCAGATCATCGACCGTGCGGCCGACGGCGGCGCGGCCCGCCTCCAGGTTCGGGCGGACGACCGTATCGAGGTAGTCCAGGGTGTGCAGCGGATGCACCTTGACCCCGTCGGCCACCTCGCCGATCATGCGGCACATCCACGGCCGGACGCCCGCCAGGTGGACGGGCGGGTCCGCGTACGGGATCGGCGCCGGGGCCCAGGCCTCTGGCAGGAGGGTGAAGGAGTAGTGATCGCCCTTGAAGGACAGCTTCTCGCGCCGCGCGAACGCCGCGAAGATCGCGCGCACCGCATGGACGTACTCGCGCATCCGCGGGCCGGGCGGGTCGAAGTCGGCGGAGTAGCGGCGCTGGACGTGCGCCTTCACCTGGGTGCCCAATCCCAGGTGGAAGTTCCCGCCGGTGGCCTCGGCCAGCATCCATGCCGCCTGCGCGGTGACCATGGGACTGCGCGCGAACGCGACGGCGATCCCCGTCCCGAGCGCCAAGCCGTCGGTCACCGAGGCGGCCGCGGTGACCAGCGAGAAGGCCGGCGCCCCGCCTTCGGGGATCCAGAAGCCGTCGAACCCGGTCCGATCGGCCCGCCGGGCGGCGTGCCCGACCGCGCCGAGCGTCTGCCCGCCGCCGAACGCATCGATCCTCATCCTGCCTCCTCGCTCGCGGGCCGATCCCGCGGCACGTCGGCGCCCAGACTGTAACGTCAGTCCAGTTTCCGTCAAGCGGCCTCCCACCCAACAGAAGGAGGACCGAGCGGTAAGTCGCCGGGATCGCTCACGAAAGACCCAGCTGAAGCCGATACCTTCATGCACGCGTTCCGGCCGGAACGGCAGTTGACTTCAGTAGAACCGGATTATAACTTCTGGCCGACGGAAGCCGCCGTGAACGATCGGAGTGCTGAGGGGCATCGCCCTGAGCGATGAGCAGACCGCGTTGGCCGAGGCTTCCCGCACGCGACGCCGTGCCCCCCACCACGGACAGCGTCCCGGCCGCCTCACCCCTCCTCCTCGCGAAGGTCGCCCTCTGATGGAATTCCACGGGAAGGTCGCCGTCATCACCGGCGGCTCCACCGGCATCGGCCGCGCCACGGCGCACGCCCTGGCCGAACGCGGCATGAAGATCGTGCTGGTCTCCCGCCGCGCCGACCGCCTCGACGCGACCGCCCAGGAGCTCGCCGCACAAGGCCACACGGTGCTGGCCATACCGGCCGACGTCGCCGACGCGTCCGACATGCAACGCGCAGCCCGGACGACCGCGGACCGGTTCGGCCGCCTGGACCTGGCCTTCCTCAACGCCGGAATCGCCGACGGCGGCTCCCTCCTCGACCTCGACATCGAGGCGTGGAAGCAGACCATCGACACCAACCTCTACGGCCTCCTCAACGGCATCAAGGCCTTCCTGCCCGCGCTGCGCGACACCCCCGGCGCCAGCCTGCTGGCCACCAGCTCCGGCGCGGGCGTCCACGGCGTCTCCTACCGCACCGCCGCCTACGCCGCCGCCAAGAACGCGCAGGCCACCGTCATGGAAAGCCTGTACGGCCAGCTCAAAGACGCCGGCATCGACCTGCACCTGGGCGTCGTCCTCCCGCCCCTCACCCGCACCAACCTCGCTGGCGACGACCTCTCCTACTGGGAGCGCATCGAACACAACCTCGCCAAAGCCGGGCTTCCCCCCGCCGTCGTCGAACCCGAACAGTTCGCCCAAGTGATCATCGAGGGGATCATCAACCGCTCCTTCTGGATCCACACCACCGAAGACCAGGCCCACCGCCTGTGCGACGGCCGCACCGCCGGCACCGAACGCCGCACCGCCGCCCTCCTCAACGCCAGAACCCACGCCATGCTCAACGACGGCACCCCCGACGACTACCTGTGGTGACGCCGCCCTGGCACGGCCGGGCTGCCTGAACCGCGGATCCGCTCACCACCATCCGGGCCGTTCATACGGCACACCGGCCGAAGACCGGGACACGATCTACCCCGTCCTGGCGCACTGCTCATGGCGCGGCGATCCGTGGCTCCGCCTCCTCTGATCGCAGGGACCGTTCGGCCACGTCCCCACGGCGCCTTCCCGAGGGGGCGTGGCCTCGGCCTGAACGGCTCCGGACCTGCGCAGCGGCTCCGGCCCGTCCGGCGGGATCAGGCACCGACCACTAAAATGGCGACGCATCCCAGGCCCTCGCTGCCGAAGCCCACAGGCCCGGCCCGGCGAGCCGACGACCCGCACTTCGTCAGCCGGGGCGAACCCAGAGACGGAAGATGACCGACACCTCCGAAGCGCGAAGACCGCGTCCCGCCGGCGAAGCCGGCAGCGGACCGATGCCCGAATTCAAACGGGCCCGCTACCAGCAGCTCCTCGACGCGGGCCTGACCGCGCTGCGGCAGCGCGAATACGAGGAGATCAAGGTCAGCGAAGTGGCCGACACCGCCGGCCTCGCCAGAGCCACGCTCTACAACTACTTCATCTCCAAAGAACACCTGTACGCCGTCATCTTCCGCCAGTGGACCGAGACCGAGCCGCAGCGGCTCAGCACCCCGTCGGAGTCCGGAGCCGAACGCGCACGAACCCGGGTCGACGCGATCGTCTCCGCCGTCGAGCGCCACCCCCAGTTCCACAAACTCAGCATCACCCTGTCCGCCAGCACAGAGGCCGAAGTCCAAGCCGAGCTCTCCGCCACCGGCGCACGCATGCGCCGCCTCTTCGCCGCCGACTTCGCCGCCTTCGGCGTCCCCTCCCCGCAGGACGCGGCCGCGATGCTGCAGGCCCTCATCAACTCCCTGCTCACCGGCGCGGTCCACCAGCGCATCCCGTTCTCCGAGGTGTACCGCCTCACCACCGGATTCATCGACCTCTATGACCCCCGAAATGCCGGAACGGTCGACCGATCCCCCCATCAAGAGCACCCCGAACCGGTACCCGCCCCCGCCCCCCGCACGGACAAGGCGATGCCCCCCGCCCAACTCCAACGCCGCGACCGAATCGTGGCCGCCGCCCTAGACGCCCTACGCGAACAGCCATACGAGCAGATCCACGTAACCGACATAGCCCAACGCGCCCAGGTAGCCCTAGGCACCTTCTACCGCTACTTCCCATCCAAGGAACTCCTCTACGCCTTCGCCCTCCAAAAGTGGTCCCTCAGCGGCCGCTTCCTCCTCCCCCTCCCCCACCTAGACGCCGAAACCCGCATCCGCGCCCGCACCAACGCCGCCATCGACGCCTTCGAGACCGACCTCCAGTTCTTCAAAACGACCAACCTCCTGTACTCGGCCAAGGACAAGGAAGTACAGACCGTCCTGACCGAGATGACCCACACAGGCAAGGCCGTCTTCCTCGAGGACTTCTCAACCCTCGGCACCGAGAATCCGGAGGACGCCGCCTCCATGCTCTGGGCCATCATCAACTCCCTCGCCATCAGCGTCATCCACCACAACGGCAGCTTCCCCGAGACCCGCCGAATCGCCAGCGAGTTCATCAGCCTCGTCACAAACAGCACCCACCGCGACCGCCCCCGCGACTGAACCGCACCGGACACGGCTTCGGTAGGCAGATCTAGAAAGAAGATCTAGTTCAGCGAAAATGCGGGAAATCGAACCCCTGACCCCTTCGGTGCGAAGCATCTGCCCCACAGCCCCAGCAGGCCTCGACTCCCCTCAGCCCATGCCACCGATTCTTTAGCATCCGGCAACGTCCGCCTTGATCCTCCTCGGTTGTCACCCAGTTAGACACTCACTCGAAGCTGTCCAGAGCTATCTAAGACTGTCATCCTGAACCAACAGCATGTTCAAGGTCAGAACCCCGTCCGCTGTCCGGCATGCTAAGGCGATGTCCGAGATCACTGATGCCTTGTGGGCTGGCTATATCTACCAAGACCTGCAGATCGATCTCACACAACGTTGTGTGACGATGCCGGTCTCACTCCACAGGGGAGATACGACCACGGAACGCCACCTCGTCTTTGAGGGCGTGAGAGATCTACGGTTGTCCCGACCAGTTGCCGACTGGGACCTCACAGAGTTCACCCAAGCGCACGTCGAGCGCAGTCCATACGGCTTCGTCATCGACGATTATCTTCTACAATGACGAGAACAATCTCGTGATCGAGTGCGAGGGTATCCATCTTAAGAAAGCCTAACCCTCAAAAACTCAAAACCACCAGCAGGCCTACGCATTACGAGTCAAACGAACGGCGTCCAGGACCGTCCACATCTGCCCTCTGAACTGCTGAGCCTTCGTGATGTCCAGCCTGATCCACCGCTGTCCAGGGCTGTTGTTAGTACTGGCGTTAGCAAACCATCGCCGACCGGTTACCTGGCGCGCTCGTTTCGGGGCGCTCGTCCGCGCGAACGGTGGGACGGTGTGACAGAGGGATTCGCGCGGGCGAGTGCTCCGGCTCGCGGGGGCTGGGGGTCGCGAGACCCCCACTTTGAGCCTCACTTTAGCCTATGGCTTCTTTATCTCCAATCAAGCAATCCAGCTACAGACATTTCATAATCGAAATTATGCCCGGACTGCAGGAAGCGCTCTACCTCTACGAGAAAAAGCCATGCGAGCGGGACATGTGTTAGCTAATCCGAATAGAGCAATTCAAAATATGCGATCGAAGCGACTCCATGTAAGCAGGAACCGATATAGGCCCCGCTAGCGCCAGGGAGTGATCTTCATTGGGTTCCCAGACCCAAGACTGACTAGAGGCTGTGTTCATCGCAATATCCGAAATGAGAATGCTGTGAGCTTCGCCATCGCGCCCCAGCAAGTGAAGTGCTAGCGCACGGTTCGCTAGAGTCATAAGAGAAATTTCACCACTAAGCGCTTCAGCTCGCTCAAATGCCTCAAGAGCCAGAGGAGCATTTGCAGGCATCATGCAGAAGCCCAAGTTATTCTGCGCTTCAGAATTATGCGGAAAGAGGGCTGTTAGGGTAGCAAATAGGGCAATGGCAGCCTCATGCTGACCTTCCTGGAGATACCTGATCGCCGGCTCGACGAAGGTAGAAGGGCTGATCTGCAACCCTTCTTCTTTTCTATTGTTCCACTTAAGCGTGGTCTCGTTCGCGATCTCTTTAGCTACTTCCAGGCTATCGACACGGCGCTCAGCCATTGCGGCATTAACTATTGGCACCGGTTTCCGGCCATGCAAGTAAAGCCATTCAAGATGGAGCGACGAGAGTTGCCAGTCTTTGACGTCGGCTTCACCGAAGCGATCTACAAGCCAAATCGCAGTGTTTCGAACTTCTTGATCGTCAGCGTCAGTTCCATCAAAGACGACTCCCCGCGTGGGGGGAATCCAGCTTACAACATCTTCGATGGGCGCGAGCATTACCCAATCGTGGACCCGACCCATATTGCGAGGGCCGACAAGATCTCTGACCACCTTAGAAGGGTCACCTTGAAGGCTGGCCTGTTCACCTCTCTGCTCCGGCGGACTCAAAAACTCAGCCCACCCATCAGGGGCATGGGGAGCCTGAGCGTCCTGACCCGAAAGGGATTTAACGAGGCCTTCGACAGCCATGGCGTTAGTGAAAACTATTGCCATCACTAGCCTGGGCCCGAGGCCATATCTAATAATCGATTCGACGTCGAAACCACGGAGCGCGAGTTGCTCCATGGCTGCGTGGATGTCGTAATCACGCTCTGCCTGGTCAATCCAGGCTGATGGCGGTTTCATTATCAGATCGGAAAGCTCTGTAATCAGCGCAGGAGTTCTGCGCTGATCATGTGGCCGATCCTGATCTGCAAGAAGAATCTGACGCGGATCGAAGGGGCGAATATTGGTACTTGGGCCTCTCCGTGGACGTCGACGCGGATATCGCTTGCTAATGACTATTCCGCCGCCCAGATCAATATCTTCACTCCCTGACTCAGGAGCGCATGCAGCGATTATATCAGCGCATTCCTCGCCGCATGCTGGACCATCTGGAGTCCAAGCATAGTATGGACACCCTGGAGTAAGCTCTGGAGGTTGACAATCATCGCGATAGGTGCGAAGAGCCGCAATAAATATCTGCCTACCCTTGCCTTCCGAGGGTAGGCGAGGGTAGTGGCTCATCGGTAGGCATCCCTCCTGGGTACGATGGTAAGGATAACGATCGGATCTAGAGTATAGATAATCCGATGCGATCTTCCCAGCCAAATCGAACGCTTTCCCGCGAGAGGACCGAGAAGCTTTTTCCCGAGAGCTGGCTCAGTCTCGAGCCTTGCGATCAAAGCACGAGCCTTTCCCTGAAGACTTTCAGGAAGATTGGATAGATCTCGCTCGGCTCGCTTCGTAAACTGTGCCATCTACGGTCCCTTAGCCGATCTCGGACTCAGCCTCGGCGATTGCTTCCATGGCGTTGTCATCGGAGAGGATGTTGAGGGTCTCGATCAAAGATTCGTACTCTTCCGCCGAGACGATCACTGCCACGGGTCGACCGTGACGCGTGACGGTGAACTGATCACCTGTCTCAACAACAACATCGAGAATCTCTCTAAGCCTGTCCCTAACCTCGGTGAACGGGGCGGCGTGGTTCACTGTGCCTCCTGCTGGGCTGGCCTCTGTTTAATGTACATACTTATGTACGGAGATTCAAGCTCGCCACCGACTTTGGCCAAGCTGCGACAAAGCCAAAGATCAAGAGTTCAGGAGCGGAACCTCGTGACCCAAAGTCGTTCTTATGGCACTCTGGGTGCCTGGTGCATATATGTACAGCTTGATCGGTGGTTGCAAAGTTCCCCAAGTGCGACTGTGTTTCTTGTGGGCTGGGGAGGCGGGACCGGCCCGGAGAGGCCGCACGCCCGACTCTCCCAGCCCACAACGCACGTGTGCGTGCGCCTTGAACCCGTAGAGAAAGTCCTCATCGGCAACAGAGACATCGGCTGTTCCCGCTGGTCACGCGTGTCGAGACTTGGTGATACCTGACGCTTGGATCCCCGGCATGTGGTTGGTGGTTGGCTTCGGTCTTCTGGCGTTCAGAGCGTTGGTGGTGGCCGAGTGCTAGAACGCTCGGTATGGGTTACTGACGCTTCGGCCGGAGGTCGGCGTGCCGGGGACTGAGCTGGCTCAGCGACTGGGGCGCTTCAGCCGATGGTGTCCTGGGCGGAGGCAGGTAACCGGGTGGCCGATGTCGGGATCATCGTTCGGCGCATCGAAGCGCTGAGGCTCGAGGTAGCAGGGTCTCGGCAGCTGATCGAGTTCGTCCGGTAAATGTATGAGAAGGCGACGGCTCGACTGCGGTGGGTGGTGCATCTGCTGGCCATCGACATCAGGGCCCTGTGGGGGCAAGTCGGCAATGAGCCATTCTCTGCGGTGGTCGACACCGACGACCCGGTCGCTCATGATCAGGTACGGACGGGGCTGCTGACGCCGTTCTACAAGCACGACCAGTCATAGGAGTTCAGCGTGCAAGTCGTGGTCGGCACTGAGCCTGGCGAGCCGGGACGGGAGAACGAGGATTTCGCGGCCGTGCTGCCCGGCGCGGTGGTCGTCATCGATGGGGCCAGCGCACCGGCGGGGCTGGAGTCGGGGTGCTCGCATTCGGTCGCCTGGTATGCGCGCACCCTCGGTGGGCTGCTGGCCGGGGCCGTCACAGATCAATCATTGACGCTGGCCGAAGCGCTCGAAGACAGTATTGAGCGCGTCGTCCTGGCCCATGGCGGCACCTGCGACGTCGGCAGTCCGCACTCTCCTTCGGCGACGGTCGCCGTCGCCAGAGCGGCTGGTGACAGGCTCGAATACCTGGTGTTGGCGGACTCGACGGTTCTCTTCGGTCGGGCTTCTGGGGAGCCGTTGGCGGTCACTGATGACCGGTTGGAGCTGTTGCGCCGGCAGATCGACAGACGTGAGGAGATCCCGCCGAGCGGCAGTGACGTGCACGCCTTCGCGCTGCTGTCACGGGCGGAGAAGTTCGCTGCCTACCGCAATCAGCCAGGCGGGTTCTGGGTGGCCAGCACCAAACCAGCCGCGGCCCGAGAGGCGCTCACCGGGGTGCTTTCCCTCGACGCAGTGGCCTCGGTGTCAGTGATGACGGATGGGGCCACCCGCCTTGTCGATCTGTTCGGCCTGCACACCTGGGCCAAGACGCTGCACACCCTCAACGCCGAGGGACCGGCGGAACTGATCCGGCAGACCCGCAAAGCGGAAGCGACCGATCCGGACGGGAAACGCTGGCCTCGGGGCAAGACACGCGATGACGCGACCGCAGTTCACTGGGTGCTTCAGAGCTGATCCTCCGATTGTGCTTGCCCCTTGGCCGCCCTGCGCTCTCATGCATCAAATCCGACGTAGAGCCCGTCAGCCTTTGCCGAAGAGCAGGGCATCGTCCCAATCGATTTCGACTCATCACCTTCGCGTGTGCTTCCTCGCCCTTCCCTAAGTCATTGCGATCAGAACCAAATTCGGTTTCCGCAACGCCCCCTGCCTGGTTCAACAAGAAACCCACCATCTCAAGAACCACCAGAAGGCACTGACCTCGAAGGATCCCGACGGGTGGAGCGCGGCGACCGGGCCGCCAGGCCCGGGGAGAGCCGCGCGGTACGAAAGCAGCCCCCTGAACGGAGAACGAACCCCGGTTCCCGCAAGGAGAAGAAGGACCGCTCTCGAAGGCGGGGAGCGGGAGGGGCGGAGCCCCTCGCACGGGGTCCGGGGCGAAGCCCCGGTGGGCACAGTCCCGAGCGTAGCGAGGGGCCGAGCCTGTGGAGAGCCACAGCCCAACCGAGCCGCCGCCGGAGCATGGACACCAAAAAGGCCGGCCCCACGAACGGAACCGGCCCTTCTCCTAGGTGGAGATGAGGGGATTCGAACCCCTGACCCCTTCGATGCGAACGAAGTGCGCTACCGGACTGCGCTACATCCCCGAGGAACGGGTCAACCTTAGCAAACTTTGGAGGGTGTTCGTGCAAGCGGCGGTCGTCAGTCGCCGACGGCCCTGGGGGCGGGGGGTGTGTCGGGGTCGGCGTACTGGTCGAAGACGTCGGGGGACGGGGTGAAGGTGATGATCTCGGCGCTCGGAAGGGGCTCTTCCTGCTCGGCCTCGATCGTGGGGGCGGGGGCGGTGCGGCGGGCCGTGAGGGCTTCGTGGCGGCGGGACTGGTCGATCTTGGTGGCGGTGCGGAGGAGGGCGAGGTGGCCCAGGAGGAGGAGGAAGGGGGGGAGGCAGATCCACCAGGAGGCGGCGGTGAAGGCGCCGGTGAGGAGGCCGGTGAGGGTGAGGAGGATGAGGGCGGCCGTGCGGCGGCGGCGGCGGGCGATGATGGCGGCGCGGCGGATGGAGGGGGCGGGGCGGGGGGAGGCGAGAGGAGGGGGGAAGTCCGCGTCGGTGTCGTGGTCCTCGGGGCGGGTGGCGGGGATGGGGGCGGGGGCTGGGTCTTCGGTCGCGGGGTCGTCGAAGTCGTCCTCGGCGGCGGGGCGGCGCGGGATGAGGCGGTTGAGGCCGGTCGTCGTGGGGGTCTCGGGCTCGCGGCGGAGCCACATGGGCACGAGGACGACGGCCCAGACGGCGACTATCGCCAGATAAAGGAGGGTGCTGCTCACTTACGTCCCTCCCGCGTCGGCCGGTCGGCGAGCACGTTCGGGAGCCGGGTGGCTCCGGGACGAATACATGCTCACGTCCCGCACGGTAGGACCCACTGTCTGCGCTTGACGAGCATACGGGGCGGTGTGTCGTGAGATCTCTGTGGTTATGACCCGTTGTTGGGCGAAGCTTTCTTGATCATTAAACGGGACGGAGGGTTAGCTGTCAGTGGCGGGCGCTACGGGCTCGCCAGCGGGCGCGGAGGCCGTCGGGGACGTCCTCGGCGGTGAGGGCGTAGCAGATGTGGTCGCGCCAGGCGCCGTCTATGTGCAGGTGACGGCGTCGTGTGCCCTCGTCGCGGAAGCCCAGTTTCTCCACGACGCGCCGGGACGCGGCGTTCTCGGGGCGGATGGAGGCTTCCACGCGGTGGAGGCCGACGTTGAAGAAGCAGTGGTCGACGGCGAGGGCGACTGCGGTGGGCGTCACACCGCGGCCGGCGTAGTCGCGGTCGATCCAGTAACCGAGCTGCGCGCTGCGTGCCGAGCCCCAGACGATGGCTCCGATGGTCAGCTGGCCGACGAACTGGCCGTCGTAGGTGATGACCCACGGGAGCGCCATGCCGTTGCGCGCCTCTTTCCGCATGGTGTGCACCATGGTGACGTACGGGCCGAGGCCGGTGCGGAACAGAGGGGTTTCGGGGTTCGTGGGCTCCCATGGGCGCAGCCATTCGGCGTTGCGGACGCGAACATCACGCCAGACGGCGGAGTCCCGCATCCGGATGGGGCGAAGACCGACCGGCCCCTCGTTCAGGGTGACCGGCCACCCTCTCATGCGTTCCACGTCTCCATGATTGCCTGACAGGGCCCTTACACGCCATCCGGAACGCGAGGATGGTCGCCCCCCCGTACCTGGGAGACGGCGTGCTCCAGCACGGGCCCGAGGACGGACATGCCGTCGCGTACGCCCCCTGTGGAGCCGGGAAGGTTGACGATCAGGGTGGCTCCGGCGAGCCCCGACAGCCCTCGGGAGAGGATCGCGGTCTTCACCGTCCCGATGCCTCGGATGGCTTCGGCGATGCCCGGGACCTCGCGGTCTATCACCTGGCGCGTCATCTCGGGTGTGCGGTCGGTGGGCGTCAGGCCCGTGCCTCCGGACGTCACGACGACGTCGTAGCCCTCCGCCACGGCTTCGCGGAGGACGTCCAGGACGGCTTCACCGTCGGGAACGACGCGGGGGCCGTCGGTCTGACAGCCCCATTCACGCAGCAACTCGGCCAGTACCGGCCCCGAACGGTCCTCGTAGACGCCGTTCGCAGCCCTGGTAGAGACGGTCACCGCCAGGGCGCGCATGCTCATGTGTCCTCCCCGGGACGGGTCCAGGTTCCGGTTTTGCCACCGGTCTTCTCTACTACCCGTACTTCGGTGATGACAGCCGCGGGGTCGACGGCCTTGACCATATCGATCAGTGCCAGGGCGGCCACGGTGACCGAGGTGAGCGCCTCCATCTCGATACCGGTGCGGTCGGCGGTCTTGGTGGTGGCGGCGATCTCGACGCCTTCGTCGACGACGGTGAGCTCCACCTTCACCCCGTGCAGGGCGATCGGGTGGCACATCGGCACGAGGTCGGGCGTCTTCTTGGCGCCCATGATCCCGGCGATCCGCGCGACGGCGAGCGCGTCCCCCTTGGGCACCGTTCCGTCGCGCAGGGCCGCGACGCACTCGGGGCTGAGGCGGACGAAGCCGCGCGCGGTTGCCGTACGGGCGGTGACTTCCTTGGCGGACACGTCGACCATCCGTGCCGCGCCGGACTCATCCAGATGCGAGAACTTCACGACTGCAGCTTAAGGACTTCGACGAACGCGCCTTCCGGTACCTCTGTCACGTCCGGCGGGAGGGTGATGAGGCCGTTCGCTTCGGCGAGGGCGGCCATCTGGTGTGAGCCCTGGGCGGACGCGGGGCGGACGGTGTAGGCGTCGTCGGCGAACGTCAGGTCGGCTCGCAGGTAGTGCTGGAGGCCGGAAGGCGAGGACAGGGTGCTCGCGGAGCGCGCCTTCACGCGCGGGAGGCCCGTCGGTTCGAGTCCTTGCAGGTATTGCAGGGCCGGTAGGACGAACACCTGGAACGACACGTACGCGCTCACCGGGTTGCCCGGGAGGGTGAAGATGGGGCACCGGCCGTCCAGGAGGCCGAAGCCCTGGGGCTTGCCCGGCCGCATCGCGACCTTGTGGAAGTCGACTTCCCCGCCGCCGGAGAAGGCCGCCTTCACCACGTCGTACACGCCCATGGAGACGCCACCGGTGGTGATGATGGCGTCCGCACGGGCCAGTTCCGCCTGGAGGGCTTCCCGAACTTTCTTCGGGTTATCCCCTAGGAAGGACTGTCGGAGCGGCTCTCCGCCCGCCTCACGGACGGCGGTGGCCAACATGAAGCTGTTGGAGTCCCAGATCTGGCCGTGCTCCAGCGGGTCGCCGGGGTCGCGCAGCTCGTCGCCGGTGGACAACACGGCGACCCGCGGCCGGGGCCGTACCAGCAGATCCGGCCTGCCGACCGCGGCGGCCATGCCGAGCTGGGCGGCGCCCAGCCGGGTGCCGGCGGGGAGGACCACGGCGCCCGCGCGCACGTCCTCTCCCGCCCGGCGGATGTAGTTGCCTTCCGGCGCGCCCCTGGTGATCCGGACGACCTCCGCTCCCCCGTCCGTCCATTCCACGGGGATCACGGTGTCGGCCCCGGGGGGCAGCGGCGCGCCGGTCATGATGCGGGCGGCCCGGCCGGGGGGGATCACGGCCCGCCCGAGGTCCCCTGCCGGGACATCGCCCGTGACGGGCAGTACGGCCGGCAGGGCCTCCAGATCAGCGGCGCGGACGGCGTAGCCGTCCATCGCCGAATTGTCGAACGGGGGGAGGTCCACGGGTGCGGTGACCGGCTCCGCGAGCACCGTCCCGGCCGCCTCCAGCAGAGGCAGCCGTACCGGGGGCAGCGGCGTGAGCCGGGAGAGGATCTCGGACAGATGTTCGGAGACGCGTCTCATGCACCCATGTATCTCATGAACCGTTCTTCTCCACGAACTCCTTCAGCCAGCCGCGGAACTCCGCGCCCAGGTCGTCGCGCTCGCTGGCGAACTGCACGACGGTGCGCAGGTAGTCGAGCTTGTCGCCGGTGTCGAAGCGGTTGCCGCGGAACAGCACGCCCCGCACGCCGCCGCCGTGCTCGGCGGGCGTCGTGGCCAGGGTGCGCAGCGCGTCGGTCAGCTGGATCTCGTTGCCGCGGCCGGGCGGCGTCTTCTCCAGCACCTCGAAGACGGCGGGGTCGAGCACGTAGCGGCCGATGACGATCCAGTTGCTCGGCGCGTCCTCGACGGCCGGCTTCTCGACCAGGTCGGTGACCTCGACGACGTCCGCCTCGTCGGTCGGGCTGATCGCCGCGCAGCCGAACTTGGAGATCTGGTCGTGCTCGACCTCCATCAGCGCGATGACGCTGCCGCCGTACTGCTGGCGGACCTCGATCATGCGCTTGAGCAGCAGGTCGCTGGAGCCGATGAGGTCATCGCCCAGCAGCACCGCGAACGGCTCGTCGCCCACGTGCTGGGAGGCGCAGCTCACGGCGTGGCCGAGGCCCTTGGGCTCGCCCTGACGGACATAGTGGATCTGAGCAAGTTCGGCCGACTCCTGGATCGAGGCGAGCCGGGCGGAGTCACCCTTGTTGCGCAGCGCCTCCTCCAGCTCGTAGGCGCGGTCGAAGTGGTCTTCAATGGAACGTTTCGACCGCCCGGTGATCATCAGGACGTCGGAGAGTCCGGCCGAGACGGCCTCCTCCACGACGTACTGGATCGCGGGCTTGTCGACGATCGGCAGCATTTCCTTGGGCGTCGCCTTGGTGGCGGGCAAGAATCGGGTTCCGAGCCCGGCCGCGGGAACCACTGCCTTGGTTACGGGTGAGATGTCGGCCATAAGAAAAACCCTAGTCAACTCCGGGAGTCTCGGGTGCAGGAAGACGCGAAGCCCTCGTTGCGAACCCATATACGGCAAGCGCGGCGAGAGATGACGGACACGGATCTAGCCGGAGCAAGTTCCGCGATACGGGATGTTCTACTGAGCCTCCCGGAGCTTGAGATGGCATCTTCAATCGCAGCATACGCCTCAAAAGGTAACGAACCGGGCACGCGGAGTCTGCTGTTCGCCCTATGGAAGCGCGGCTCTTATGTGCTTCTACCCAGATTGTTGCCGGATTGCGACCTCGATTGGGCCTCGTATGAAGGACCCGATTCGCTCGTCGCGGCCCCGGGCGGTCTCCTCGAACCCACCGAACCTCCCCGCGGGGTCCAGGCGATCAAGGCGGCGGACGTCGTCCTGGTGCCCGCCCTCGCCATCGACCGGCAGGGGCGCAGGCTCGGACAGGGAGGCGGCTCCTACGACCGGGTGCTGGCCCGGGTGAGCCCCGCGGTCCTCACCATCGGCGTGGTCTACGACGCGGAGTTCGTGCCGGAACTGCCCGCCGAGCCCCACGACCAGCCCGTCCGCGCGGTCGTCACGCCCTCGGGCTTCCACCGGCTGCCGCTGGGAGACTCATGACGCCACCCGTCCCGTACCCCTTCATGGGGCTCGTAGGAGATTCGTAGACTCGGCCCCGTGTGGAAGATCGCGGTGCTGCTGCCGCTGCCCCCGGAAGTCATCGAACTGCTCTTCGCGCCGTTGAAGGACCGTGCGGAGGTCGTTCTACCGTCCTCCCGCGACCGGGCCGGACAGCATGCCGTACTGGCCGAGGCCGACATCGTCGTCGGGGACTTCACCGGTGAGCTGCCGATGGACGCCGAGGCCGTTGCCGCAGCGCCCCGGCTCGTCTTCCTCCAGCAGCCGCAGGTGGGTGTCGACACCTGCGACCTGGACGCGCTGACGGCTGCGGGCGCCGCGGTGGCCAACACCGCCGGCGCCAACACCCGTTCTGTCGCCGAGTGGGCGGTCGGGGCGGCCTTCGCGCTGTGCCGCAAGTTCGCCTGGACCGACCGGCGCATGCGCGAAGGCGGCTGGCCGCAGCTCGACGTCCGGGGACGTGAACTGCACGCCCAGCGCGTGGGGATCGTCGGGTACGGGGCGATCGGGGCCGAGTCGGCGCGGCTGTTCCAGGCGCTCGGGTGCCGTGTCTCCTACTGGAGCCGGACGCCCAAGGACGGTGCCGTCGGCACTTACCTTGAGCTCGATGAACTGCTCGCCGGTAGTGACGTGCTGGTCGTGGCCATCGCGCTCGTTCCGGAGACGACCGGGCTCATCGGGCCCGAACAGCTCGCCCTGCTCCCGAAGGACGCGCTACTGGTGAACGTGGCGCGCGGCGGGATCGTCCCGGACGACGCCGTGCTGGCCGCGCTGGACTCCGGACGGCTCGCGGGGGCGGCTCTGGACGTCTTCGAGCAGGAGCCTCTGCCGTCGGAACACCCGCTGCGCTCCCACGAACAGGTGCTGTTGTCCCCGCACGCCGCCGGAGCCAGCGCGCAGGCGCAACTGAACGTCATCGGACAGGTCATGGCGAACATCACGGCGGTCCTCGACGGGAAGCCGGTCGAGCACGTCGTCAACGGGTTGCCGCCGCTGATTCACAGAAAGACGCACGCTTGACGGCGCACTAATCGTGGGCTGAACGCGCGTTGTGCGCAGGAGGTGAGCGCGCGACGGTCACGGCCGTACCGCACCGTTCGGGATAATCATCCCCGGAGGTGATCGATTGCAACTGGAAGCGTGGCTTGCGCTCGGTGCGGCGATGGTCCTGGTGGCGATCGTGGCGGTCCGGATGTCCCACCGGCTCGGCCTTCCCAGTCTTCTCGCCTATCTCGGCCTCGGTCTGCTGCTGGGGGAATCGGGCCTCGGCATCCGGTTCGACGACGCGGAACTCGCCAAGACCCTCGGCCTGCTCGCCCTGATGATCATCCTGGTCGAGGGCGGGCTGAGCACCAACTGGCGGCACGTCAAAGGCAGCGTCCCGGCCGCACTCTCCCTGGCGGTCGTCGGCACCTCCCTGAGCATCCTCATCGTCGGCGGCGCCGCCCACTACCTGCTGGGCACCGACTGGCAGCTGGCCCTGCTGCTCGGGGCGATCCTCGCGCCCACCGACTCCGCGGCGATCTTCTCCGTCCTGCGGCGGCTGCCGCTCCCCCACCGGCTCGCCGGAATGCTGGAGGCCGAGTCCGGATTCAACGACGCGCCCGTCGTCATCCTCGTGCTGGCGCTCAGCGGGAGCCACCACGCCGCCGGCAACGTGGAGCTGATCGGCACCATCGTCTACGAGCTGGCCGTCGGCGCCGTCGTCGGCCTGGCCATCAGCTGGGGCGGCGCCTGGGTGCTGCGGCAGGTCGCGCTCCCGGCGTCCGGCCTCTACCCGCTGGCCGTGATGTCGCTGGCCGTCGGCGCCTACGGCGGGGCGATCCTGCTGCACGCGTCCGGGTTCATGGCCTGCTACCTGGCCGGGCTGGTGCTGGGCAACGCCCGGCTGCCGCACCGGCCGGCCACCCTCGGGTTCGCCGAGGGCATCGCCTGGCTGGCGCAGATCGGGCTGTTCATCATGCTCGGACTGCTGGCCAGCCCCGCCGACCTGCCGGGACAGCTCGTCTACGGGCTGGTCGCCGGGCTCGTCCTGTCGTTCGTGGCACGGCCCCTCTCGGTGATCATCGCCACCACCGGGTTCGGGGTGAGCTGGCGGGAGCGCGCCTTCCTGTCGTGGGCGGGGCTGCGCGGCGCCGTGCCGATCATCCTGGCCACCGTGCCGATGACCGTGGACCTGCCCGGCGCCGACCAGCTGTTCGCCGCCGTCTTCGTGCTCGTCGTCGTCTTCACCGTGATCCAGGGGCCGACGCTGCCGTGGTTCGCGCAGAAGCTGCAGATCACCGAGGAGGGCAAGGCGACCGAGCTGGGCGTGGAGGCCGCGCCGCTGGAGGAGCTCAAGGCCGATCTGCTGCAGATCAAGATCCCGGAGAACTCGCGGCTCGCGGGCGTGGAGATCTTCGAGCTGCGGCTGCCGCCCGGCGCCCAGATCACCCTGGTGCTCCGCGAGATCGTCGGAGCCGACAAAGTGCTGGAGAAGCGGAGTTTCGTACCCGCGCCCACCACCGTCCTGCAGGGCGGGGACGAGCTGCTCGTCGTCACCACGGCGACCGACCGGGAGGTGGCCGAGCGTCGGCTGCGCGCCGTGAGCAGGCAGGGCAAGCTGGCGGGCTGGTTCGGAGAGCGCGGGGACTAGACGTACTATTGGCAGTCGGCAATGCCGAGTGCCAACCAGTCGCCGACTCTTGCCGAGTTGTTTTCTTTTGAAGGAGGGGCCAGTGCCCACGTACCAGTATGCGTGCACCGCCTGTGGTGAGGGCCTGGAAGTCGTCCAGAAGTTCAGCGACGACGCGTTGACCGAGTGTCCCGCCTGCGGCGGCTCGCTCCGCAAGGTCTTCTCCGCGGTGGGCATCGTCTTCAAGGGCTCCGGGTTCTACCGCAACGACAGCCGAGGCTCCGGCAAGTCGACGGCCCCGGTCACCACCACCTCCTCCACGGAGAAGAAGTCCGAGAGCTCCGGGTCGGACTCCTCGAGCTCCGGCTCCGCCAAGTCGGACTCCTCGTCCACGACGTCCTCGACGACTTCCTCGTCCTCCTCGACGAGCACCGCCGCCGCCTCCTGACGCCCCGCGCGCCCCGCCCCGGACCCCCGGAACGGGGCGCGCTTCAGCCGGCTCGACGGCTCGACGGCTCGACGGCTCGACGGCTCGACGGCTCGACGGCTCGACGGCTCGACGGCTCGACGGCTCGACGGTCGTGTATACCCGGGTGCCGGGTGATCCGGGTGCGGTCGTCTCCGTGGATCTCCGGGTTATCCACAGGCCGGAACGCGGGGGTTCGGTCCGGCGGTTAGCGTCGGGCTCATGAAACCGCAGCTCTTCCGCTACCGCCGTCCTCTTGCCGTGCTCTGCGCCGTCCTGGCGGTTTTACTGGTCCGTCTGCCCTCGGCTCCGCCGTCCCTGACGGGAAGCCCCGTCCTGGCCGCCGCTCGCGACCTGCCGAGCGGTACCCGCCTCACCGCCGAGGACGTTCGGACGGTCCGCCTGCAGCCTCCGCCGTCCGGAGCGCTCGTCCGCCTTCCCGAGAACGCGGCGCTCGCCGCGCCCGTACGCCGCGGCGAGCCGCTGACCGACCTCCGCTTCCTGGGCCCGGACCTTCTCGCCGCCCACGGTCCCGGCCTCGTGGCCGCCCCCGTCCGCATCTCCGACCGGTCCCTCGCCTCGCTGGTCCGCCCCGGCGACCGGGTCGACGTCCTCCCCGCCCCCGAAGGCCACCTCACCACACCGGGCTCCTCCGCTCCCCCGAGCGGCCCTCTGGTCACCGCGGCCCCCGTCCTCGCCGCCCCTCCGACCGACGAGACCACCGGAGCCCTCTTACTCCTGGCCGTCACCCGCCCGGAAGCCACGACCCTGGCCGCCACGCCTCACCTGACCCTCACCCTGCATCCACCCCCGTGAGTCGTCCCAGGTCCACCCATGCGAACTTCTCCCGCGGCCGCCCGCCAGACGTTCCCGGGTCCGTCCTCGTGGGCTTCCCGTACGTCCTCCCGCGAGTCGTTCCTGGTCTGTCCTCGTGGGCTTCTCCCACGGCCGCCCGCCAGACGTTCCTGGTCTGTCCACGTGGGCTTCTTCCGCGACTGCCCGCCAGACGTTCCCAGGTCCGCCTTCGTGAACTTCTCTTACGTCCGTCCGCGAGACGTTCCAGGTCCACCCATATGAACGTCTCCCGCGACCGCGCGCGAGACGTTCCCGGGTCTGTCCTCGTGGGCTTCCCTTACGACCGCTCGCGTGGCTTGCCTCACCGGTCCTTCAGGCAGGCCTGTCGGGGGTGGGGCGGGTCATTCGCGTTCGGCTTCGGTGCCGAACTCCCAGTGCCAGGGTTCGAAGGGGCTGGAGTAGGCCCAGGAGGGGTGGAACCAGCCGTACTTGCGGGAGTTGGCCTCCAGCCAGTTGAACTGGGTGGTGCCCTGGCTCTGGATGCCGCCGCACAGGTCGAGGGCCTGGCCCAGGCCGTGGTTGCTGCGGCCGGGGATGGCGGCGAAGCCGGGGCGCTGGTAGTAGATGCTGCGCTGCTCGGCCAGGTCGCGGTAGGCGTCGCGGACGCACATGTCCTGGCCGAAATGCTTCTTGTAGGCGGCGTTGAGCTTGTAGAAGCCCAGGGCGGCGTCCGCGCGGAGCATGAAGCCCTTCTGCGGGAGCTTGCACAGGTACTTGCTGGGGATCAGGCCGTTGGGGAACTGCGACGCCTCCTCGGCCAGCGCGGTGTCGCAGGTCAAAGTGAGGCGGGTGTCGCGGTCCAAGTCGAGGTTCTTCAGCATCTTGTTGAGCTGGTTGGTCAGCTGGTTGATGCGGTTGAAGAGCGTCTTCTTCTGCTTGGCGATCTTCGCTTGGTCGATCGCCGTGCTGGACTGCAGCTCCTGCGCCTGGTTCGCCAGGTTCTCCCGCCGCTCGCGCAGTTCCTTGGCGGTCTTGAGCATGCCGTTGTTGTTGTTCGCCAGGAACGACACGTCGGCCGAGCCGCGCAGCGCGTCCGTCGCGGAGGCCATGCCGAACAGCGACAGAGTGCCGGAGGCCGTCGGCGCCTGGTAGGCGGAATTCGCCAGCTCCGAGAGCGGCTCGCGCATCTTCTCGAACTCGGCGTCGGCCACCGCCAGCTGCTCCAGCGTCTCCCGGAGCCGCTTCTTCGACTTCTTGAGCTCGGTCTGCTGGCTCTTCCACGACTTGTCGAGCTTCTGCAGCTCGTCCCGCGCGTCGTTGGCCTTGCGCCGCAGCGACTCGACCTCTTCGATCCCAGGAGCCAGCGCCGCGACCTCCGGGGGTACACCCGTCACCACGAGTGACACCGTCATCAGGAGCACCGCGGCCAGCTTCGCTGACCGAGGGGTCGGCACGTGCGGTCCTCCGGGGCGATACAAGGAACAGGGGCAGCGCTCGAACCGTACTACACCTGACTCAATGCCCGATCCCGCCTCGTGCCCTCCACCGCCGAAGAACCGTCCCGCCACGACCGAGCACGCTCACCCGACTACACAAAGCCACAGAATCCGCGCCACACCCACCCGCCCGTCCACCCGCACCCGCACCCGCACCCGCACCCGCACCCGCACCCGCACCCGAGCAGACCAGATCCCGTCTGAAGCGCCTATGGCATCCGACCGCTTCCCGCATTCCGCACAGAAGCCGCAAGTCCCACCGACCAAACGTCCGCGCGGCCCTACCGACCGGACGCCGCACAGCTCCTCGGCCGAACGCCTAAGTAGTCCCGTCGGCCAAGCAGTGCAACGCCCCCTCTCGGCCATGTGTCCGCACGGTCTTACTGGCCGAACATCGCGCAGCCCCGTCGGCCGAGCGTCCAGGTGACTCTGCTGGCCGGGCGGCCAGGTGGTCCGGTTCCGGGCGGGCAAGTGCCCACGCGGACTTGCCAAGCAGGTAGTCGGGGCGGATGGCCAATTGGCCGGGTGGCCGGGTGGCCGGGTGGCCGGGTGGCCGAGTGGGCACGCGGGCTTGCCGGACAGGCAGTCAGGGGTGGGTGACCAATTGGCCAGGTGGTACCAGGCGAGCAAATGTCCACGCGGACTGCCGGACTGCCGGACTGCCGGACTGCCGGACTGCCGGACAGGCGGTCGGGGGCGGGTGACCAATTGGCCGGGTAGTCCCAGGCGGGCAAATGCCCACACGGACTGCCGGACAGGCGGTCGGGGGCGAATGGCCGGGTGAGGGCTTGGGCGGGGGCGGGCGGGGCGGGGGTTGGGAGTCAGGAGTAGGGCAGGAGGGTGGTGTTGACCTTTTCCCAGGCGGACTTCAGGTCGGACAGGCGGGTGGGCTCGGTGGTGGCGTAGTCGTGTTGTTCGCGTTCGTCCACGGCGAGGTTGAACAGCTGGTCGGTGCCGGTGGCGCCGCGGAAGTACTTCCAGTCTCCGCGGCGTAGGGCCCGGTAGCCGCGGGTGCGCCAGAAGAGGTCGCGTTCGGGGAGTTCCTCGCCGCGGAGGAGGTGGCCGGCGAGGTTCTCGCCGTCCAGGGGGTGGGTGGGGGCGGGGGCGGCGCCGCCGAACTCCAGGAGGGTGGCGGTCCAGTCGGGGCTGAAGACCGGCAGGTCGCTGTACTGGCGGGGGGCGATGGCGCCGGGCCAGCGCAGGATGTTGGGCACGCGGATGCCGCCTTCGTGGAGGCTGGACTTGGCGCCGGTGAGCGGCCAGTTGTAGGAGAAGCGCTCGCCGCCGTTGTCGCTGGAGAACAGGACGACGGTGTCGTTCTCCTGGCCGCTGCGGCGCAGGGCGTCCAGGACCTTGCCGACGGCGGTGTCGAGGGACTCGACCATGCGCGTGTAGGTCTCCAGGGAGCCGCCGTCGTTGTGGAGCAGCACCCGGGTGGGGTTGGCGCCGGACGCGATCTTCGCGGTGAGCCGGTCGCTGACCTCCTTGTCGTCCCTGGTCTCCCACGGCCAGTGGGGGGTGGTGAAGTTGAGGTTGAGCAGCCAGGGGCGGTCGTGGTCGCCGCGGACGTAGTCCACGGCGCGCTCGGTGAGGATGTCGGTGTAGTAGCGCAGGTCCTGGTAGGTGGCGTCGCCTTCGTACAAGTCGTACTCGCCCTGCGTGTTGATCTTGGAGAAGTAGTCGAGGCCTCCGGCGAAGTTGCCGAAGAACAGGTCCCAACCGGACTTGGTCGGGCTGAAGTCCGGCAGGAAGCCGGCGTGCCACTTGCCGATGAGGGCGGTGTCGTAGCCCGCCTTCTTCAGCAGGGACGCCAGGGTCGGGTGCTCGGGGGGAAGACCGACGCCCTTGGCGTTGATCGGCTCCAGCAGGCCGCCCGCCAGGCGTCCGGGGTAGCGGCCGGTGTAGAGCGAGAAACGGGTGGGCGAGCAGGTCGACGAACCGGAGTACGCCTGGGTGAAACGGACGCCTTGGGCGGCGAGCCTGTCCAGGTGGGGCGTCTTGATGTGCGGGGAGCCGTAGGCGGACAGGTCGGAGGCGCCCAGGTCGTCAGCGATGATCACCAGGATGTTCGGCTGCTTCTTCGGTCTGCGGCCGAGCGCCCGGAACGCCTTCTCGTCACCCCGCGGGTCGGACGGCGAGCCGAAAGCGGCGGTACCGGTCAGGACCGTCCCGGCCGTCCCCGCTCCGACGAGCCCGGCGAAGGAACGCCGCGACAACGACGCGCTCATATTAAACCTCTCAGGTAGGAATAGTTGGCAACGCAGTAGACAGCCGGGAACGCTCCATCGTCAACCCCTCTAGGACAATCCCCAGTTTTTAGGTATGTTTTCGACAACTCGGGAAGGCGGTTCGGGAAGCCCGGCCCCGCCCGTGAAACCTCCAGGCCGAACGGAACCGTCCGCGCGGCCCCCTGGCCGGGCGATCCCGTCCGTGCAGCGTCCGGGCCGGTGTCGTGTCGGTACGCCCCCAGCCCCCGCCCGCTCCGCCGGGGCACTTCTCGCATCCACCGCGGGCCGCAGCGCTCCGGCCCACCGGCCGGCAACGCGCCCTGAGGCGTTCGCCACCCGGCCGGAGCACCCGTTCGGGTTCGACATCGGGAGCAGGGCGGTTCCGCAGGCCATTTTGACAAAGGGGGTTGACAGGGAAGTGGGATGTCCGAGCGGGCTGTGCTGCCATTCGTACGGCGCCTGTGACAGCTTCCGAACAGCTCCGTGGACGGGAGACGGGTGGTCGGGAGGGCCGCGGACGGCGGAGATGGGGTTATGGGAGGGCATCAGGGCGCGGGAAGCGGTAATCTAGCGGGGTCGCGGAGCCGGAGGCCGAGTGGCGCGTCACGGAAGGCTCCCGGAGCGATCTCCCCGGAGAGGACGTGGCGGGCTCGGGTCCAGTAGGCTTTGGCGTCGTTGAGGCCCCGTAGCTCAGGGGATAGAGCAACGGTTTCCTAAACCGTGTGTCGGAGGTTCGAATCCTCTCGGGGCCGCAGTGCGCAAGACCGGTCGCGTTCCGCGACCGGTCTTTTCGTTTCCCGAGACCCGTCGTCACCGGCTTCTCGTCACCGGCTTCCGCCCAGACCGCCTGAAGAGCGTGCGAAGACCTGAGCCGAAGCACGGACAGCGACGAGCCACGCCCTGAGCCGCGCACGACGGCAGCCGTTCATCGCCGGGAACCGCGCAGGTCGCGCAGGATGTTCGGAGCCGCGCACGACGGCAGGACGCCCGAGTCGGGAACGGCACAGGGTGCTCAAAGCCGGGAGCGACGACAGAACGCCCAGAGCCCGGAAGGCCCCCGGGGCCAGGAGGAGCGGCGGAGCGAAAAAACCGGGCTCAGGAGGAGCGGCGGAGCAGGGCGGTGATGAGCTCGGCGGAGGTTTCCGGCGGGTGGGCGGCGACGCAGAGGTATTCCATGGCCTGGAGGTGGATGTCGACCTCCTCGCGCTTCTCGTGGTGGGTGGAGCCGGCCAGGGACTGGACGTAGGCGATGTCGCCGAGCTCGCGCTGGGGGAAGCGCAGGAGGGCGAAGGCGCCGGACTGGGCGGGGTGCTCGCCGGCGGAGAAGGGCAGGACCTGGAGGGTGACGGCCTTCAGGGTGAGGAGGTGCTCCAGCTGGCGGCGGTGGACGCCCGCGTCGCCGACGGCGCGGTGCAGGACCGACTCGTCCAGGACCGCCCACAGGCGGGGGCCGCCGGGGCGGAAGAAGGCGCGCTGGCGGGACAGGGTGATCTCGACGCGGCGGTCGAGCTCGGCCGTGCGGACGCCGGGGTGGGCGGACGCCAGGAGGGCGCGGGCGTACTCCTCGGTCTGCAGGAGTTCGGGGACGAACTGGGCGCTGTAGGTGCGCAGCCGGGTGACCGCCTCCTCCAGGCCCAGGTAGGTGGCGAACCAGGCGGGGAGCAGGTCGTTGTAGGGCTGCCACCAGCCGGGGCGGTTGGCCTCGGCCGCCAGGTCCATGATCTCGGCGATCCGGTCGGGGTCGGTGACGCCGTACAGGGCCAGGAGGTCCTCGATGTCACGGATCTTGGAGCCGACCCGCCCCAGCTCCAGACGGCTGATCTTGGATTCGGAGGCGCGGATGGCGTAGCCGGCGTCGGCACGCGTGATGCCCCTGGCCTCCCGCAGCCCACGGAGCCGGGAACCCAGTTGCATCCGGCCGGTCATCGAGCCGGAACTCATCGATCAGCACCCTCCTGGACTGCACGTGCAGGTGCACGGTCAGTGGGCAAGGGTAGCGAACGGAGTGTGATCGAGTCCATGGAACCCGTATTCGTCCATCATTCGTTATCAGGAGAGAACCGACCATGACTGTGGCGGTTTGACTGTTAAGTCACTCACTTCACGGTTTTACCACCCGTTTGTAGGAAATCACGGTAGCTCGTGCTGGACTGGATTTGACTCCTGCCCCAAGCGACCGGCAGCCGGTGCGGAGGAGGGATGATGACCACCATCGAGTCGACCCGGAGAGCCGCGGCCGCCGAGCGGGCCACCGCGCGCTACGAGCGTGAGGTCCTGCCCCTGGCCGATCCGCTCTACGCCAGCGCCGTCCGGATGACGCGCAACAGCGCCGACGCCGAGGACCTCGTCCAGGAGACCCTCACCAAGGCGTACGTGAACTTCCACCAGTTCCAGGAGGGCACCAACCTCAAGGCCTGGCTGCACCGCATCCTCACGAACAATTTCATCAACGCCTACCGCAAGAAGCAGCGGGAGCCGCAGCGCACCGGCTCCGACGAGCTGGAGGAGTGGCAGCTGGCCCAGGCCGAGTCGGCGGTCTCGGGCCTGCGCTCGGCCGAGCACGAGGCGCTGGACCGCATTCCCGACGACGACGTGGTGGCCGCCCTGCGCGCACTGCCCGAGGAGTTCCGCAACGCCGTCTACCTCGCGGACGTCGAGGGCTACGCCTACAAGGAGATCGCCGAGATGATGGGCACCCCCATCGGGACGGTGATGTCCCGCCTCCACCGGGGCCGCAAGCAGCTGCGCGAGGCGCTCTCCGACCACCGACCACACGTCCCGACCGCCCGCGCGGCGTGACCCGCGCGGCGCGATTCGGGGCATCGGCGGCACGGCACGGGGCACCTGATCCACTTCTCGAAGAGGCCCGGCCATCCCAGAAAAGGGATGGCCGGGCCTCTTCGTAAGATTTGGGGAACTGCTCTTTTATGCCCGTTTTACCCGTAAGATCCTCCTCACGATCCTGTGAGCAGAGAGGCTCCGGCCTGCGTCCGGAGCCTCTCTCCACGTTCCGAGGAGGAACACATGCGCCGTCGTGCCCTGGTCACGGCCACGGTGACGATGCTCTCGCTGGTGGCCTTCGCCCCTGCCTCGTCGGCACTCCCCGCGGAGTCCAGCGACCCGGCGCAGCGAATCGCCATCAAGGACATCCGGTGGGAGCCCTGCTTCGAGCAGCCCCCCGCCCCCGAGTACGCCCGCCTGGAGTGCGCCACCCTCAAGGCGCCCCTGGACTGGAAGAAGCCGAACGGCAAGAAGATCAACCTGCACATCAGCCGCCTCAAGGCGCTGCAGCAGGCCAAGGGCGTGGTGTTCACCAACCCCGGCGGCCCCGGCGGCGCCGGCTGGTCGACCCCCCTCATGCTCGTCGACGGGCAGCGCAACCGGCTGCTCGACTCCATGGACGTCATCGGCATCGACGTCCGCGGCACCGGCTACAGCACCCAGGCGTCCTGCAAGAGGGTCTACGGCCCGTACCTGGACCCCCGCAACCGCAGCGCCGCCAACACCAAGCGGCTGCTCAAGGAGGCGAAGAAGTTCGCCAAGGCCTGCCAGAACAGCGGCAACAAGCGCCTCCCCTCCAAGTACGTGACGACCGCGCAGACCGTCTACGACCTGGAATGGATCCGCCGCAACCTCAAGACCTCCGACAACCGCAAGGTCAACAAGATCCACTGGATCGGCTACTCCGCGGGCACCTGGCTCGGCGCCTACTACGCCCGCAAGTGGCCCAAGCACACCGGACGCTTCGTCCTCGACTCCGTCGTCGACTTCACGTCGAGCTGGCGGGTCTCCGACGACTCCCAGCCCAAGGCGTTCCAGAAGCGGTTCGGGACGTTCGCCCGCTGGGCGGCCGAGTACAACGCCCTTTACGGGCTCGGCACCTCGCAGAAGGCCGTCGTCAACCGGTACGAGCGGATCCGCAAGGCGATCGCCAGGTCGGGCAGGATCCGGATCACCGACTCCAACGGCACGAGCGTGAACTTCTACGCCACCGACCTCGACAACCTCATCGGCCAGAACATCTACTCCAAGAACGACTTCGTCCCCTTGGCGCAGACCCTGGACTTCCTGAGCATGGTCACCCTCGAAGCCCAGGCCCGTTCCCGTTCCAAGCGCCTTCCTGCGGCCTTCGACCCCGACGCGGGCGAGACTCCGACGTACATCAACATCACCTGCAACGACACCGCGTTCGGCCGCAAGCCCGCCCAGCACGCCGCCTGGACCAAGAAGAACGGCGCCCGCTACCCGCTGCTCGGCTACGGCCAGATCGGCAACCCCTGCTCGCAGTGGAAGCGGCCCTCCGGACAGCTCAAGCTGCCCCGTCCCGCCGGACGCGGCCTGCCCAAGCTGCTCCTGGTCCAGTCCGTCGGTGACCCGGCCACGCCCTACGGCGAGGCCATCAGGGCGCACAAGCGGTACAAGAACTCGCGCCTGGTCACCGTCAGGAACGAGGGCGACCACGCCATCTACGGCCGCGGCAACGCCTGCGTGGACAACACCGTCGACAAGTACCTGATCGACGGCGTCTACCCCAAGGGCGACAAGTCCTGCCAGGGCCTGCCGCTCCCCGTCCCCGGCGGGGCCGACGCCCGCGCCGCCCGGCAGTTCGACCCGCTGCGGAGCCTCGAAGAGCTCAGCAAGCTGACCAAGAACTGAGAAGACCGCTTCACCTGATGGGAGGGCCCTCGCGGGCCCTCCCATTCTTTTCCCCGGAGGACCCCCCATGCGCCGTCCCGCCCTGGCCACGGCCACGGTGACGCTGCTCTCCCTCGTCGCCTTCACCCCTGCCTCGTCGGCCCTCCCCAGCCGTACCGAGGACTCTGCACGGACCGCGGTCCAGCGTCTGGCCGTCAAGAATCTCAAGTGGGAACCCTGCTACGAACGCAAAGTGAAAGCCGCCTACCAGCGCATAGAGTGCACCACTCTCAAGGCACCGCTGGACTGGAAGAAGCCGAACGGCAAGAAGATCAACCTGCACATCAGCCGCCTCAAGGCCCGCAAGAAGCCCCGCGGCGTGGTGTTCACCAATCCCGGCGGCCCCGGGGACACCGGCTGGGCGCTTCCTCTGGCCTTCGTCGACGCGGGTCGCAATCGGTTGCTCGACTCCATGGATGTCATCGGCATCGACGTCCGCGGCACCGGCTACAGCACTCAGGCGTCCTGCAAAAAGGTCTACGGCCCATCCCTGGACCCCCGCAACCGCAGTGCGGGCAACGTCAAGGCGATGCTCGCCTGGAGCGAGAAGTTCGCCAAAGCCTGCCAGAACAGCGGCAACAAGCGTCTCCCCTCCAAGTACGTGACGACCGCGCAGACCGTCTACGACCTGGAATGGATCCGCCGCAACCTCAAGACCTCCGACAACCGCAAGGTCAACAAGATCCACTGGATCGGCTACTCCGCGGGCACCTGGCTCGGCGCCTACTACGCCCGCAAGTGGCCCAAGCACACCGGACGCTTCGTCCTCGACTCCGTCGTCGACTTCACGGCCGACTGGGAAGCGACCTGGGACGCCCAGCCCAAGGCGTTCCAGAAGCGGTTCGAGACGTTCGCCCGCTGGGCCGCCCACCATGACGGCACCTACGGTCTGGGGACGTCCCAGAAGGCCGTCATCGCGTCCTACGAGAGGATCCGCGCCGCCGTCGCCAAGGCGGGCACGGTCGAGTACGTGGACTACGACGGCGAACGTTGGGACTTCTCTCCCCCCGGCATGGACCGGGAGATCCTCGCTTCGCTGTACTCCAAGTACTCCTTCGAGTACCTGGCGGGTTTCCTGGCGGACCTCTCCGAGGCCGCGAACGCCGGCGACGCCCGGATGGCGCGGAGGGCACAGGACCCGTACGCCGGGCAGGCGCCCACCTTCGAGAACATCGGCTGCAACGACACGCCGACCACGCGCACGCCGGAGGAGATCGCCGCCTACTCCGGACGGACGGGGCCGAAGTATCCGCTGCTGGGTTACGCCCGGATCTTCGACGCGTGCGTGCACTGGAAGCGGTCCTCCGGGCAGCTCAAGCTGCCCCGTCCCACCGGGCGCGGCCTGCCGAAGGTACTCATGATCCATTCCGTGGGCGATCCCTCGACCTGGTACGGCGGTGCCCTCCGGGCGCACAAGGCCTATAGGAACTCGCGGCTGGTCACCGTCAGGAACGAAGGCGACCACGCCCTCTACGCCGGCGACAACCCGTGTGTGAACGCCATCGTCGAGAAGTACCTCATCGACGGCGTCTACCCGAAGAAGGACCTGTCCTGCTCGGGCAGGCCGATGCCCACTCCCCTGCGCACGGCGCGCGAGCGCGAACGGCCGGTCAATCCCGTCCTGCGGGCCGCTGAGCTGGCCGAGGCCGGGCGCGGCTGACCCGGACGGTATGCGAAGAGGGGCCCGTGGGAACGGGCCCCTCTCGTCGCGTTCGGGATCAGTACGACTTGCCGAAGATCACGCGCTTGCCGTAGGCGGAGGGCTCGCCGCAGCGCACGCAGACGCCGGAGTCGGCCTCGCCCGCGGCCGGGATGCAGCGCGGGGTGGCCGCCGTCTCGGCCTTGATGTCGTCCTCGCAGGCCGTGCGGCCGCAGTGCAGGGCCAGGGCCCAGCCCTGGGAGACCTGGGCCGCGAAGTCGTCCCAGGAGTCCACGGCGCGGGTGTGGGAGTCGCGGAACTCCTCGGCGCGGCGCAGCAGGAACGCCTGGAAGTCCTCCAGGAGGCCGGGGATGCGGGCGGCGACCTCGCCGAACGGGATCGTCTCCTTGCCCTGGCCCTCCTCGGTGGGCAGGCGCCGGGCGAGGGTGACCACGCCGTTGTCGATGTCGCGCATGCCCAGCTCCAGGCGGAGCGGGACGCCGCGCATCTCCCAGTCGTTGAACTTGAAGCCCGGCGTCAGCTGGGGCCGCTTGTCGTCGACGTGGACGCGCACGCCCGCGGCCTTCAGCTCGGCGGCGACCTCGTGGGCCTTGGCGGCGGTGGTCTCGGCCTGCTCCTTGCGGCCCAGCGGGACGATCACCACCTGGTAGGGGGCGAGCCGCGGCGGCAGCACCAGGCCCTTGTCGTCGCCGTGCGTCATGATGACGCCGCCGATCATGCGGGTGCTCATGCCCCAGGACGTGGTGTGCGCCAGCACCAGGTCGCCGTCGGCGTCCTGGTAGTCGATCTCGAAGGCCTTGGCGAAGTTGGTGCCCAGGTAGTGCGACGTGCCCGCCTGCAGGGCGCGCCCGTCGCGCATCATGCCCTCGATCGTGTAGGTGCGCTCGGCGCCGGCGAACCGCTCGCCCGGGGTCTTCTCGCCGGGGACGACGGGCATGGCGGCCAGGTCGCGGGCGACCTTCTCGTAGGCGTCCAGCGCCCAGAGGGTCTCGCGCATGGCGTCGTCCTCGTCGACGTGCGCGGTGTGGCCCTCCTGCCAGAGGAACTCGGTGGTGCGCAGGAACATGCGGGGGCGCATCTCCCAGCGCACGACGTTGGCCCACTGGTTGAGCAGCAGCGGCAGATCGCGGTGTGAGTCGATCCACTTGGCCATGTACTCGCCGATGACCGTCTCGGAGGTGGGCCGCACGACCAGCGGCTCCTCCAGCTCCTTGCCGCCGGCGTGGGTGACCACGGCCAGCTCCGGCGAGAAGCCCTCGACGTGCTCGGCCTCGCGCTTGAGGTAGGACTCGGGGATGAACATGGGGAAGCAGGCGTTCTCGTGCCCGGCGTCCTTGATCTTGGCGTCGAGGTCGCCCTGGAGCAGCTCCCAGATCCGGTAGCCGTACGGCCGGATCACCATCGTCCCGCGCACCGGGCCGCGGTCGACGAGCTGCGCCCGGACGACGACCTCGTTGTACCAGGCGGAGAAATCTTCAGACTGAGGAGTTACACCTTCTCGACTCACGCGCCAAGGCTACCGTCCGCGGAAGCGCGGGAACGGCTCCGCGGGGCATGAGGGCGGCGCGCGGTGGTTTCATGTGGCGGGACGGGTCCTCCGGCCCTTCCCCAATAAACCTACCTTTATAGTAGGGTATGGGCGGGCGGGGCGCGGCCCGAAAGAGAGATCGAAGAGGAACTGATCACATGTCGATGAATGTCCCGTGCGCGGCTGCGCCTGCAATAGGCTCAGCGCCATGAGTCACCCGGAACGGCCCGGAAGCGGCCCGGCCGGCAGTCTCACCGCACCCCCCGCACCGCAAGGGAAGTCCGGCGAGTCACTGGCTGCCTTCGCCGCTCGACACGGCCTGACCCAGAGTTCCGCCCGTCCTCCGCTCGGGCAGTACATCAGAAAAGTCTGGGACCGTCGGCATTTCATCTGGACGTTCGCCTCCTCCAAGAGGGCGGCGATGTACACCTCGTCCAAACTAGGCCAGATCTGGCAGGTACTCACCCCGCTGCTCAACGCGGGCGTCTACTTCGTGATCTTCGGCCTGCTGCTGGAACTGCACAAGGGCATCGACGACTACGTCCCCTGGCTGATCACCGGGGTCTTCGTCTTCACCTTCACCCAGCAGTCCCTCACCACCAGCGCCAAAGCGGTGGGCGGGCACCTGCCGCTGGTACGGGCGCTGCACTTCCCCAGGGCCACGCTGCCGCTGGCCTACACCTCGGTGCAGCTGCAGCAGCTGCTGATCTCCCTGATCGTGCTGGTGCTGCTGGTGCTGGCCTGCGGTGTCGCACCCGCCGTCACCTGGCTGCTGCTGGTGCCGGTGATCCTGCTCCAGCTGCTGTTCAACGTCGGCCTCAGCATGGTCGTGGCCCGGCTCGGCGCGTTCACCCGGGACATCACCCAGCTCCTGCCGTTCGTGCTGCGCACCTGGCTCTACATCTCCGGCGTGATCTTCCCCGTGGCCAGCCTCGCCGAGCGTTCGGAGACGGTGCGGGACAACGGGTGGATCCTGACGCTGATGGAGGCCAACCCCGGCTACGTCTACGTCGAGCTGGCCCGGCAGGCCATGATCCCCTCGTACGTGGCGCAGACGGACCCGCAGGTGGCCATGGCCAACCCCGGTCTCCTGTGGGTCTACGCCGTGGCCTGGGCCCTGGTCGTCTTCGTCGGCGGCTTCTACTGGTTCTACCGCGCCGAGGAGAGGTACGGACGTGGCTGAGACACAGGAACGGGTCCTGGCCGTGACCCCGCCTCCCGTCGTCATCGACTACACCAGGCAGCCGATCGTGGTCGTCGACGACCTGCACATCGTCTACAAGGTGTACGGCGCGGCCAAGGAGAAGGGCTCGGGGGCGACCGCCCTGGCGCGCGTCCTGCGCCGCAAGGACCGGCCGCAGACCACCACCGTCCACGCGGTCAAGGGCGTGTCGTTCGTCGCCTACAAGGGCGACGCCATCGGTGTCATCGGCACCAACGGCTCGGGCAAGTCCACCCTGCTCAAGGCGATCGCCGGCCTGCTGCCGCCGCACTCCGGAGGGGTGTTCACCGACGGCCAGCCCTCCCTGCTGGGCGTGGGCGCGGCGCTGATGAAGGACCTCACCGGCGAGCGCAACATCGTGCTGGGCTGCCTGGCCATGGGCATGAGCCCCGAGGAGGTCAAGGCCAAGTACCAGCAGATCGTCAACTTCTCGGGGCTGAAGAAGGGCTTCATCAAGTACCCGATGCGCACGTACTCCTCGGGCATGGGGGCACGGCTGCGCTTCGCGATCGCCTCGGCGCGCACCCACGACGTGCTGCTCATCGACGAGGCGCTGGCCACCGGCGACGCCAAGTTCCGGCGGCGCAGCAAGGCCAAGATCGAGCAGCTGCGCAAGGACGCCGGCGCGGTCTTCCTCGTCGCCCACCAGCTCGACGTGGTCGAGGAGACCTGCAACCGCGTGCTGTGGCTGGACGACGGCAGGCTCGTCATGGACGGGGACCCCAAGGAAGTGATCGCCGCGTACAACGAGGCGATCAACAAGTGAGTCACTAAAGTGGCCTCCATCACCGGTCGGTCGATGGAGGCCCTTTCTATGCCCGCACCTCTTCCGTACGACTTCCTGCCGGAAGTCCCCTCGTTCACCCTCACCAGCAAGGACGTGACCGACGGCGGCACGCTCTCCCAGGCGCAGGTGTTCGACAGCTGGGGGCACTCCGGCCAGAACATCTCCCCCCACCTGGCCTGGTCCGGCTTCCCCGCCGGGACCCGGAGCTTCGCCGTCACCGTCTACGACCCCGACGCGCCCACCGGCAGCGGCTTCTGGCACTGGCTGCTGTGGGACGTCCCGGCGCACGTGACGGAGCTCGCCGCGGGTGTCGGCGCCGACGACGAGATCGGCGTCCAGGGGCGCAACGACTACGGCGACAACGCCTTCGGCGGGGCCGGCCCGCCGCCCGGCGCCCCCCACCGGTACGTGTTCGCCGTGCACGCCCTGGACGTCCCGTCCTTGGGGGTCCCGGCCGACGCGCCGGCGGCCCAGGCGGGCTTCAACATCACCGCGCACACCCTCGCCCGCGCCTTCATCGTCGCCACCTACGGCGTCTGACCGCGCTCGCGTTCACGGGCGCCCGCCCCGGCCCATCGCGGTCAGCTGTTCACCCCGAGGCGCGCGCCCGTGAACCTTCCTCTTCCGACCCGGCTGCAAGGTGACGAAACAGGTCACCACACCATGCACCGCGCCGCTACTAATCCGCTATCGGCCGGTGCCTGCCCGCCGCCCGCCAAAAGGGGGCGGGGCCGAGGTCAAGTTCGGGGAAAGCGGCCTGGTGTCGCGTGTGGTCCGCCGCACCGCAGGCGACGTTCAGGGCGTGAAGAACAAGAAGATCCTCATCGCCGCCATCGCCGTCGCGATCTTCGCCGGGCTGGGCGCCGCCATCGCGGTGGTCCTGTCGCGGGGCGGGGGGCTGCGCTACCAGACGCAGGCCGAGCTGCTGAAGGGCCTTCCCGCCGACGCCAAGGCCGAGCTGACCGCGCGCGGCAAGCAGCTCGCCCAGCCTCTGACATGCCAGAACATGCCCGAGGCCGATCTGAGCAGGCTGCTGGTGCGCTGTACGGGCACCACCACCGACCGGCAGCAGGTCCAGGTGTTCGGCTCCGCGCTGCCCGAGCGCAAGGCCGAGTACTACACGATCCTGGTGGCGGGCGAGCCTCTGGTGAAGAACGCCAGCTGCCTGGGTGCAGACTGCAAGGGCGACTGACCGTCAGGAGAAGGAGATCCGTTGCTGCCGGTGGTGCTGGACTGCATGGGGGGCGACCACGCGCCGCGGGAGGCGGTGGCGGGCGCGGTCAGCGCGGTCCGCGACCATGACGTACCGCTCATCCTGGTGGGGCCCGCCCGGCGGCTGCGGACCCTGCTGGCCGAGCACGACGCGGCGGGGCGGATCCCCATCGTGCACACCGACCAGGCGCTGGAGATGGGCGAGGGGGCGCTGGCGTCCTGGCGCAAGCCCCGCTCCACGGTGGCGATCGGGTGCGAGCTGATCAAGCACGGCAAGGCGGGGGCGCTGGTGTCGGCGGGCTCCACCGCCGGGGTGGTGGCCACCTCGGCGGTGCGGCTGAAGAGCCAGCACGGCATCGTGCGCCCGGCGATCGCGGTGGCCCTGCCGACCCTGCCGCGCCCGACGATCCTGCTGGACGCCGGCGCGACCGCCGACGCCAAACCCGAGATGCTGCTGCAGTTCGCGATGCTCGGCACCGCCTACGCCCAGATCCTGCTGGACGTCCCCCGGCCCCGGGTGGGGCTGCTGAGCATCGGCTCGGAGTCGGCCAAGGGCAACAAGCTGGTGAAGAAGGCGCACGAGCTGCTCGCCGCCTCCGCCCTGGAGTTCGCCGGCAACGTCGAGGGCCACGACCTGCTGCTGGGCCGCGCCGAGGTGGTCGTCACCGACGGCTTCACCGGCAACGTGGCGCTCAAGACGATGGAGGGCGCCCTGCGGGTCGCCGCCGCCGAGCTGCGCCAGGCGCTGACCTCCAGCCGCACCGCCAAGCTCGGCGCCGCCCTGCAGCGCAGGGAGCTGACCGCGCTGACCTCCCGGTTCGACAGCGAGACCTACGGCGGCGGCGTCCTCCTGGGCCTGAACGGCGCCGTCGTCATCGCGCACGGCGCCTCCCGCGCCCGCGGCATCGCGGCCGCCTGCAAGCTCGCCTACGACCTCTCCCGGGGCAAGCTGATCGACCGCGTGAAGGAGCAGCTCGGCGCCTCCGCCAAGCCCTCCATCCCCTCGATCTTCACCCGCAAGCCCCCGACCGAACCCGCCCCGGGCGGCAACCCCGCCTGAAGACGACGCCCTCGACACGCCGCCGGGCGGGCGTCGGCCTGTGGATAACGAGTCGAGCCCAGGCGGGGCGACCGATAACCTTGGTGCATGTCCGATCCACAACTCGTGCTCGCCGCCCGGGTGCAGGCCGCGATCTCCGCCGCTTTCGGCGTCGAGTTCGCCGGTACCGACCCGGTCATCCGGCCGTCCCAGTTCGCCGACCTGCAGGCCAACGTGGCCCTGCCGCTGTCGAAGAAGCTGCGACGGCCGCCGCGCGACGTGGCTCAGGACCTGGTGGCGGCCCTGGACGTCGAGGGCATCTGCGCGAAGGTCGAGGTCTCCGGGCCCGGCTTCGTCAACCTGACCCTGTCCGACGAGTGGATCGCCGGACAGGCGTCCCCGCTGGTGGGCGACGAGCGGGCGGGCGTGCCGCTGACCGACCGGCCGCAGACCATCCCGGTGGACTACTCCGCGCCCAACGTGGCCAAGGAGATGCACGTCGGCCACCTGCGCACCACCGTGGTGGGCGACGCCTTCGCCCGCACCGCGGAGTTCCGCGGGCACAGGGTGATCCGGCAGAACCACATCGGCGACTGGGGCACCCCCTTCGGCATGCTCATCGAGCACCTGCTGGAGGTCGGCGAGGCCGAGGCGCAGCGGGAGCTGGAGACCGACCCCAACGTCTTCTACCAGGCGGCGCGCGCCAAGTTCGACGCCTCCGAGAAGGGCGAGGGGCACGGCGACTTCGCCACCCGGGCCCGCGCCCGGGTCGTGGCGCTGCAGGCCGGCGACGCCGAGACGCTGGCCATCTGGCGGCGCCTGGTCGAGATGTCCAAGGCGTACTTCAACAAGATCTACCACGAGCTGGACATCACGCTCACCGACGACGACCTGGCCGGGGAGAGCACCTACAACGACCTGCTCGCCGACGTGTGCGACGAGCTGGAGGCCAAGGGCCTGGCGGTGGTCGACGACGGCGCGCTGTGCGTCTTCCTGGACGGCTTCACCGGCCGCGAGGGCAAGCCGCTGCCGCTGATCATCCGCAAGAGCGACGGCGGCTACGGCTACGGCACCACCGACCTGGCGGCGCTGCGCCACCGGGCGCAGAAGCTGCACGCCGACCGCGTCGTCTACGTGATCGGCATCCCGCAGTCGCTGCACCTGAAGATGGTCTTCGAGACCGCCCGCAAGGCCGGCTGGCTGGAGCACACCGAGCCGTTCCACGCCGGGATCGGCAACGTGCTGGGCACCGACGGCAAGATCCTGCGCACCCGGTCGGGCAAGCCGCTCAAGCTGGCCGACCTGCTGGCCGAGGGCGTGGAGCGGGCCGCCCAGGTCATCGCCGAGCGCGGGTACGACGCCGCCACGCAAGCGGAGATCGCGCACGCGGTGGGCACCGGCGCGATCAAGTACGCCGACCTGTCGGTGGCCCGCGACAGCGAGTACGTCTTCGACTTCGACCGGATGCTCTCGCTGACCGGCAACACCGGCCCGTACCTCCAGTACGCCGCCGCCCGGATCCGGTCGATCTTCCGGCTGGCCGGCGCCGACCCCGCGGCGGCCACCGGCCCGATCACCATCACGCACCCGGCCGAGCGCGCGCTGGTGCTGCACCTGCTGGGCTTCGGCGCGGCGATCGACGCCCTCATCGAGGAGGTGGCCCCGCACAAGCTGGCCGCCTACCTCTACGGGGTCGCCGACGCGCTCACCGGCTTCTACGAGAACTGCCCGGTGGTCAAGGGCCCGGACGGCCCGGTGCCCGACGAGGTGCGCGGGCCGCGGCTGGCGATCTGCGCGCTGGCGCTGAACACGCTGGTCACGGGTCTGGGACTGCTCGGGATCAAGGTGCCCGAACGCATGTGAGCCGCCGGTCCCCCCACCGGCGCCGTACGACGACGGCCTGTCTCCGCGATCACCGGTGAGTTCCCCGCGGACAGGCCCTAGAATCGCTGACACCCCCCAGACGCTGCAGGCGACCTGGGGGGTGTGGTGTTCCAAGGCTGGTCCATCAGGACCCGGCTGACCGTGATCGCCACCTCGGTCATGACCTTCCTGACGCTGGGCACCTCGGTCCTGGCGCTGATGGCGATCCGCACCCAGGCGACGAACTACCAGATCGAGCGCACCACCACCGCCGCGCTGCGGATCGTGCGCGACATCAAGCGCGACGTCCTGCCCCAGCAGATCCGGCGGGACGACGAGCTGGCCTGGCTGCACGGCATCCAGGTGGTCGACGCCCGCGGCAGGGCGGTCGCGGGGACGGGCAACCTGGGGTCGGCGACCCGCATCTCCACGCTGGTCCCGCCCGAGGAGAGCACCCGGGCCGGCCGGATCGAGTGCGCGCTGCCCGCCTTCCCCGACTGCGCGATCATCGTCGTGTTCCGGGTGTACGAGCCGGAGGGCGACTGGTTCGTCTACGCCTTCGCCCCCGTCATCCCCTGGTACGTCGACATGCGCTTCTTCCTGCTGCTGATGTCCGCCTGCGGGCTCCTCATCGGCCTCACCGCGATCGGCACCGCCCGTACCGTCTCCCGGGCCCTCAAACCCGTCAACGACATCCGCAGGGAGGCGATGCGGATCGGGCTGATGGCGACCGGCGGCGACGTCTCAGGGCGCCGTATAGCGCTTCCCAGGCACGACGACGAGCTGCGCGCCCTGGCCGTCTCCGCCAACGAGGCGCTCGACCGGCTCGACGAGTCGCTGCGCAAGGAGAAGGAGTTCACCTCCAACGCCTCCCACGACCTGCGCGCCCCGATCACCGCGATGCGCGCCGAACTGGACGAGGCCATGATGTACCCGGACGAGGCCGACTGGCCCGTCACCGCCGAGAAGCTGTCGGGCAGCCTGGACCGGCTCCAGGCGCTGGTGGACGACCTGCTGCAGCTCGCCCGCCTGGACGCGGGCGCCTCGGCGCGGGGCAAGCGCGTCGACCTGGCCGAGCTGGTGCGGACGGAGATCGCGCGGCGGCCCGAGGACCCGCGCATCACCGTCGAGGCCGCGCCCGCCGAGGTGTACTGCCACGTCCTGCACCTCACCCGGCTGGTCAACAACCTGCTCGACAACGCCCAGCGCCACGCCGAGAAGACCATCGACGTGCGGGTGCGCGCCGAGGGCGACCGCGCCGTCCTGGAGGTCTACAACGACGGCGACCGCATCCCGCCCCCCATGCGCGAGGCGGTCTTCGACCGCTTCACCCGCCTGGACGCCTCCCGCAACAAGGACACCGGCGGCACCGGCCTCGGCCTCGCGATCGTCCGCGAGATCGCCCACTCCCACCGGGGCGACGTACGCGTGGCCGACAGCCCCGAAGGCGCCCGCTTCATCGTCCGCCTCCCCCTAGCCCGCTGACCCGCACACCCGCACACCCGCACACCCGCACACCCGCACACCGACCCGAACGCGCTCAGGTTCGACGGGTTCCGCGGGCTCGGCAGACTCTGCGGGCTCCGCAGGCTCGACGAGCTCCGCGGATTCGGCGGGCGCGGTGGGCCCGGCAGGCTCCGCGGTCTCCGCAAGCTCCGCGGTCTCCGCAGGCTCGGCGGGCTCGGCGGGCTCGGCAAGCTCCGCAGGTTCGGCAGGCTCCGCGGGCTCGGCAGACTCTGCGGGCTCCGCGGATTCGGCGGGCGCGGTGGGCCCGGCGGGCCCGGCGGGCTCCGCAAGCTCCAGGGGCTCGGCAAACTCCGCAGGCTCCGCGGGTTCTGCGGGTTCTGCGGGTTCGGTGGGTTCGGCGGGTTCGGTGGGTTCGGCGGGTTCGGCGGGTTCGGTGGGTCAGGATCTTCTGTGCTTCGCGTGCTTGGTGTGCTTCGCGCGCTTGGCGGGTTTGGCGGGTTTGCGGACGTAGACGGGGGTGCCGACCTTGGCCTGGCGGTAGATCTTGCGGGCCACGTGCATGGGGATGCGGACGCAGCCGTGGGAGGCCTTGGCGCGGGGGACGCTCAGGGAGCCGTGCAGGGCCACACCGCCGTGGAAGAAGGCGGGGTAGTACATGGCGCCCAGGCGGCCGGTGTGCCAGCCCCTGATGCGGCGGGTGACGCGGAAGTCGCCCACGGGGGTGCGGGCGTAGCCGCAGACGCCGTGGTCGCAGTAGCTGGTGTCGGCGCCGGTGGAGACGTGGGTGACCAGCACCGGGCGGTGCCGCTTCCACACCACGAGCAGCCTGCGGCGCAGGTCGATCTCGATCCTGCGGCCCGGCGCGCCCTTGACCAGGGGGCGGACCCGGACGGGGGCGAAGAGCGCGTCGCGGGTGCGCTCGTCCACCCGCATGAGGGGGCGGAGCCCGTTGACCTTCTGGAACGTCCAGACCGCCGTCTTGGTCTCGTCCCCGTAGTAGCCGTTGACCGGGCCGGGCGAGTACCCCTGGCGCCTCAGGTGCTCCTGGAGGATCTGGACGTCCTGGTTGTAGTCCTTGTAGCGCACCGTGCGGGTGAGGGCGGGCAGCAGCTCGTCCCGGGCCGAGGCCTGGCCGGGCACGAGCGGCAGCAGGAGGAGCGCGGGACCGGTGACGGCGAGAGCGAGGCGCATGGTAGCTCACGGTAGTCGCCCGTACACCGTGCGCCCCGTCGCGACCCGCGGTTTCGGCGAATGATGACCCGGGCCGGGGGGATCGATCGACATGCGCAGGGCCCCTCCCCCGGAACGGGGAAGGGGCCCGGAGCGTGCGCGGTCAGAGCCGGCTGAACAGGCCGGCCAGTCCCGACTTGTGCTCCGCCTCCTCGCCGCGGGACGAGCCGGACTCGGACCGGCCCTCCCCGCTCTGGTACGGCTCCGGAGCGCGCTCCATGGCGGGCATGGTGCCCCGCTCCGCGGGCCGGCGCACCGCGGGGGTCTCGGCGACCGGTTCGGCCGCCGCCTTCCCCGTGGTGCGGCTGGTCCCCGTCGAACGGCGGGTGGCGGGCTTGGCCGCCGACTTGCGGGCCGTCCCGGTGGAGCGGCTGCTCGTCGCCCGGGTACCGGTCGAACGGGTGCCCGCCGCGCGGGATCCGGTCGCCTTCGCCCCGTTCGACCGCGTCCCGGCGGAGGACGAACGCGTCCCCGTGGAGGACGACCGCGTCCCGGTGGAGCGGGTCCCCGTAGCCCGGGTACCGGTGGACCGGGTCCCCGTCGAGCGCGTTCCCGTCGCACGGGTGCCGGTCGCCCGGGTGCCGGTCGAGCCCGCCGCGCGGGTACCGGTGGAGCGCGTACCGGTCGAGCCCGCGCGGGTGCCGGTGGCGCGGGTGCCCGTCGCCCGGGTGCCCGTGGCGCGGGTACCGGTGGAGCGGGTGCCCGCGGCGCGGGTGGTCGCGGTGGTCCTGCCGGTCGTCGACCTGCGGGCCGCGCTGGTGCGGGTGCCCGTCGCGGTGCCGGCCCGCCGGGTGGCGGGCTTGCGCGCCGTGGTCCCGGTGGCGGCGCGGCTCGTGGTGGTGCGCCGTGCCGCCGGCTTGGCGGCGGCCGCAGCCGCGGGCGCCTTCACCGTCTTGAGCACCTTGGCCGCGTCCGACATCGCCTTGGCGGCGGTCGCCATCGACTTGGTCGCGTTCTTCATCGCGGTCATCGCCGCGTTCATGGACTTGGCCGAGGTCCCCGCCTTGGTGGCGGCCGCGGTCATCTTGGTGGTGGCGGTCGTCATCTTGCTCGCCGCCGAGTTGACCTTGGTCGCCGCCTTGGCCGGGGTGGTGCCCTTGGCCGCAGCCGTCCGCGTACCGGTGCGCGAGGCCGTGCCGGTGGCGCGGCCCGTCGTGCCGGTCCGCGACGCCGTCGTGCGTGACGCCGCACGGGTCGCGGGCTTGGCTGCGGTGGTCCTGCGCGCGGCCGGACGGGTCTTCGACGCCGCCGTCCGCGTGGTGACCCGGGTCCCGGTCGTGGCAGCGGCACTGGTCCGCTTGGCGGGCGCGCGCTTGGCGCCCGTGCTCTTCGCCGTGGTCGTGGACTTCCTGCCGGTCGTCTTCTTGGCGGCCGGGGTGCGGCTCTTCGCGGTACTACGGCGAGAGGCCGCACGCGTTGTCGTTTTGGTAGGCACTGATCCATCCCCCCGTAGTGATCAGCTACGGGGGGAGATATTCCACACTTACCTTCTTGCTACACCCATCTTGACCAGAACCGTTTACACGCGGTTACACACCAATGGGGTGCCACACGGTTTTCGTCTCCAGGAGTGCGGTCATCCGTTCCGTTCCCGGGTCGGCCGACCAGTCGGTGGAGACGGGGCGCAGTACGCGCTTCAGATTTCCCGCGGCCTCGGTCTCACAGGCGTTCGCGAGTTCTTCGGAGGCGCCGGTGAGGTCGACGGCGTTGACGTCCATATGGGCCGACAGCCAGGGTGCGAGTTCCTCGCGGGGGCCGGTGAGGATGTTGACGACTCCGCCGGGCAGGTCGCTGGTCGCCAGCACCTCGGCGAAGGTGACGGCGACGAGCGGGGAGTCGGCGATGACCACCGCGGTGTTGCCGGTGACGATGGCGGGCGCCAGCACCGACACCAGGCCCAGCAGCGGGGAGTCATTCGGAGCGAGCACCCCGACCACACCGGTCGGTTCGGGCTTGGAGACGTTGAGGAACGGGCCCGCGACGGGATTGACGGAGCCGGCCACCTGCGCGATTTTGTCGGCCCATCCGGCGTACCAGACCCAGCGGTCCACGGCGGCGTCCACTTCGGCTTCGGCGTCCTGGCGGGAAAGGCCGGTGTCGCGCAGTTCCTCGACGAACTGCCTCCGTCTGCCCTCCAGCATTTCCGCGATCCGGTAGAGAATCTGACCCCGGTTGTAAGGAGTCTTCCCGGACCAGCCGCCGAACGCCTTGCGGGCGGCGACCACCGCGTCCCGCACATCCTTGCGGGACGCCCAGGAGGCGTTGGCGAGGAATTCGCCTCTGCTGTCGTTCACGACGTAGGACCTGCCGGACTCCGAACGCGGGAACGCCCCGCCGATGAAAAGCTTGTAGGTCTTGCGCACCCGCAGCCGCGCCGGGGCGGTCGCGGCGCCCTTCTTCTCCTGCGCGGGCTTCCCGGACTTACTGGGCAAGGTAGGCCTCCAGACCCTGACGGCCGCCCTCGCGGCCGAAACCCGACTCCTTGTATCCGCCGAACGGCGAGGCCGGGTCGAACCGGTTGAACGTGTTGGCCCACACCACGCCCGCGCGCAGCTTCTCGGCCATGGAAAGGATGCGGGAGCCCTTCTCGGTCCACACTCCCGCCGAGAGCCCGTAGGGCGTGTTGTTCGCCTTCTCGACGGCCTCGGCGGGGGTGCGGAAGGTGAGCACCGACAGCACGGGGCCGAAGATCTCCTCCCGGGCGACGCGGTGGCTGAGCGCCACGCCGGTGAAGAGGGTCGGCGCGAACCAGAACCCGCGGTCGGGCAGCGCGCACTCCAGGGACCAGCGCTCGGCGCCCTCGGCCTCCCCGGAGGCGGCCAGCTCGGTGATCCGGGCGAGCTGCGCGGCGGAGTTGATCGCCCCGACGTCGGTGTTCTTGTCCAGCGGGTCGCCGACGCGCAGCGTGGCCATCCGCGCCTTCAGCCGGTCCAGCAGCTCCTCGGCCACCGACTCCTGGACCAGCAGCCGCGATCCGGCGCAGCAGACCTGGCCCTGGTTGAAGAAGATGGCGTCGACGATCCCCTCGACCGCCTGGTCCAGCGGTGCGTCGTCGAAGACGATGTTGGCGCCCTTGCCGCCCAGCTCCAGGCCCAGGCGCTTGCCGGTGCCGACCACGGCGCGCGCGATGTCCTTGCCGACCCCGGTGGAGCCGGTGAAGGCGATCTTGTCGACGCCCGGGTGCGCCACCAGCAGCCGCCCGGTCTCCGGGCCGCCGGTGACGATGTTGACGACGCCCGGCGGCAGCTCGGCCTGGCGGCAGATGTCGGCGAAGGCCAGCGCGGTCAGCGGGGTGGTCTCGGCGGGCTTGAGCACCACGGTGTTGCCGCAGGCCAGCGCCGGGGCGATCTTCCAGGCCAGCATGAGCAGCGGGAAGTTCCACGGGATGATCTGCCCGGCGACGCCGATCGGGGTGGTGCCGTACCCGGCGTACTCCAGCTTGTCGGCCCAGCCCGCGTGGTGGAAGAAGTGCGCCGCGGCCTGGGGCAGGTCGAAGTCGCGGGTCTCGCGGATGGGCTTGCCGTTGTCGAGGGACTCCAGGACGGCCAGCTCCCGCGAGCGCTCCTGGATGATCCGGGCGATCCGGTACAGGTACTTGGCGCGCTCCCGGCCCGGCATCGGGCCCCAGACGCGCTCGAACGCGGTGCGGGCGGCGGCGACCGCCAGGTCGACCTCCTCGGCCCCGGCCTCGGCGACCTCGGCGAGCACCTCCTCGGTGGCCGGGTCGAGCGTGGGGAAGGTCCGCTTGGCGGAGACGAACTCCCCGTCGACGAACAAGCCGTAGGAGTCCTCGATCCGTACGACGCTCCGGGACTCGGGCGCAGGCGCGTACTCGAACATCTCGCTCATCTTCGCCTCAGTCCAGTGTGAAGTAGTCGGGGCCGGAGTAGACGCCGGTGGCGAACTTCTCCCGCTGCATGAGCAGGTCGTTGAGCAGGCTGGAGGCGCCGATGCGGAACAGGCGGGGGTCCAGCCAGTCGGGCCCGGCGACCTCGTTCACCAGGACCAGCATCTTGATCGCGTCCTTGGTGTTACGTATGCTTCCGGCGGGCTTCACCCCGACCGTGCGCCCGTGCCGCTCCCGGAAGTCGCGGACGGCCTGGAGCATGAGCAGGACGACCGGCGCGGTGGCCGCGGGCTGGATCTTGCCGGTGGAGGTCTTGATGAAGTCGGCTCCGGCCAGCATCGCCAGCCAGGACGCGCGGCGCACGTTGTCGTAGGTGGCCAGCTCGCCGGTCTCCAGGATCACCTTGAGGTGGGCCCGCCCGCAGGCGTCCTTCACCGCGGCGATCTCGTCGTGCACCTTGGCGTAGTCGCCCGCCAGGAACGCGCCGCGGTCGATGACCATGTCGATCTCCGAGGCCCCGTCGGCGACCGCCTGCCGGGTGTCCTCGAGTTTGACCGTCAGTGGCGCCCGGCCCGCCGGGAAGGCCGTCGCCACCGAGGCGACCCCGACTCCGGAGCCGTCCAGCGCGTCCACGGCGACCTTCACCAGGTCGGGGTAGACGCACACCGCGCCGACCTTCGGCGCGCCGGGCGCGGTGTGCACGGCCTTGGCGCACAGCGCGCGCACCTTGCCGGGGGTGTCGGCGCCCTCCAGCGTGGTCAGGTCGACCATGGAGATCGCCAGGTCGACCGCCCTGGCCTTGCTCTCGTTCTTGACCGACCGGGTGCCCAGCCGTGCCGCACGCGCCTCGACGCCGACCTGGTCGACTCCGGGCAGCCCGTGCAGGATGCCCCGCAGCTCGTTCACAGATGTCACCGACAAAGCATCGGTCATCGCGCCACTCCCCGCCAAACCCGCCCGCGGGTCTGCGGACGTAGCCACAACCGCGCCGGACCCGCCGCGGCGGCCGTTCGGACGTTCCGCCAAAACGGCGCGCGGGCCTGCGGCGACCGCCCGCGCGCCGGTCGATCAAGCGCGGAGTGGGCACATTCACAGGTACAGACGTCGCTTCGACGAGGAGGCGCGGACGTGTTCGAGGAAGCCCAGTACTTCTCGCCCGTCAACGAGGACGAGCACGGCAGGGTGACGGTGCGGCTGGCCCGCGGCCACCCCGGGTTCGCCGACCCCGCCTACCGGGAGCGCCGCGACCTGATCGCGGGGCTGGCCGTCGGCCACCGGCGCGGCGACCCGCTCCCGGAGGTCGCGTACACCGGGGAGGAGCAGGAGGTGTGGCGGCTGGTCTCGGCGGAGCTGGCGTCCCGGCACCGGCGTTACGCGGTGCGGGAGTTCCTGGACGCCAAGGAGCGCCTGGGGCTGCCGGAGGACCGCGTCCCGCAGCTCCAGGAGGTCTCGGACCTGCTGGAGCCCCTCACCGGCTTCCGCTACCTGCCCGCCGCCGGGCTGGTGCCGCTGCGGGAGTTCTACGGCTCCCTGGCCGACGGGCTCTTCCACTCCACCCAGTACCTGCGGCACCACAGCATGCCGCTCTACACGCCCGAGCCCGACGTCGTCCACGAGGTCATCGGCCACGCCAACGCGCTGGCCTCCGACCGGTTCGCCGCCCTGTACCGGGCCGCGGGAGAGGCGGCGCGCCGGGTGGAGGGCAGGGAGGCGCTGGAGTTCGTCTCCCGGGTCTTCTGGTTCACCATGGAGTTCGGGGTGCTCCAGGAGGGCGGGGAGCTGAAGGCCTACGGCGCGGGCATCCTCTCCTCCTACGGCGAGATCGAGGAGTTCCGCGCCATGGACGTCCGGCCGCTGGACGTCCGGGAGATGGGAAGCGCCGACTACGACATCACCAAGTACCAGACGCTTCTGTTCCGCGCCGAGTCCATGGACCACCTCGAAGACGTCGCGGGCGGTTTCTGGGAGGCCTGCGACGACGACTCGATCGCCGCCCTGGCCGTCTGAGGCCGGGAATGCAGACGGGGAACACGCCGGCTGGGACCCGGCATGTTCCCCGTCTGTGGCTACAGGAGCCTCGGTAATGACCTGGCTACCCGGAGGAAGACCGACTTGGCCGCGGTCTTCCCGGAACGCTCGGAGGGCTCCTCGCGTTCCTGCTCCTCCCGGTCGGCCCGCGCCTCCTCGTGGTAGCGCGCGACCCGGTCCTTGATGACCGCCCGGCTGAAATCGTGGTGCAGCATGGTGTCCTCGGCTTTCGTCGACGCCGTTTTCCGACACCTTCAATCTCGCGCTAAGACCCCGCCGGGCACATGAGGCAGATGCCTTATTCCACGGGGAAATCCCAGGGTCCGTCCGGCTAAGAACCGGTACGGACGCCTAAGACGGGCTCAGGCCACGGAGGGGTGGCCGGCCGGGAGGATGCCGAGCCGGTGCGCCGCAGCGGCGGCCTCGGTGCGGGAGGAGACGCCGAGCTTGCCGAGGATGTTGCTGACGTGGACGCTGACGGTCTTCGCCGAGATGAACAGCGCCTCGGCGATCTCCCTGTTCGAGCCGCCCTCGGCGAGCCGGGCCAGCACCTCCAGCTCCCGTGCGGTGAGCCCGTGGGCCGGCGTCGCGCGCCCCCCCGCGCCCAGCCGCCGCCTGAGGTCCTCGATCGCCTCCAGCAGCGTCGCCGCGCCCAGGTCGCGGGCGAGCGCGGCCGCCTCGATCAGCCGCTCCGCGGCACGGGCGCGCTCGCCCGCCGCCGCTGCGTGCTCGGCCGCGCGGTGCAGCGCCTGCGCGCGCGGATAGGGCTGGCCGAGCTCCCCCCAGGCGTCGGCGACCGCGTCCCAGCGGGGGTCCCTCCCCCGGCACCTGGCGGACTCCGCGTGGAAGGTCATCGACCAGGCCCGTTGGACCGGTCCCTGGACGGCCATCCCCGCCGCCCGGGCGGCCAGCGGCTCCAGTTCCAGGACGGTGTCGCACGCCGCCGCGCCGTTGGCCAGGACGGGCCAGGCGTACCGGCTGTCGTCGGGGCGGCCCGTGGCCGTCAGCACCGGTTCCAGCGCGGTCAGCGCCGCCCGGCGGTCGCCTTCGGCGAGACGGAGGCCGACCTCCAGCCGCAGCACCGGATAGTGCTCCTGGAGCCGCCGGTCCACCTCCCAGCGGGTGAACTGGTAGGCCACCTCCAGCCCCCGCTCGGCGAGCGCGTGCTCGCCGCGGGCCAGGCCGATCTCACCGCGCAGCAGCACGAGGTTGGCGCGGTGCGCCCGCGGCGGGTCGGACTCCAGCGCCCGTTCGATCACCTCCACCGCCTCGTCCCAGCGGCCGAGGGAGTGCAGCGACTCGGCGTGGTTGATGCTGAGGAAGGAGCCCTGGATGCAGAAGAGCCCGATGTCCTTGGCGCGTTCGATACCGCGCGCGGCCACCTCGATCGCCTCGGCGTGCCGCCCCGAGCCCTCCAGGAGGTGGGAGCGGTTGATCGCGGCGCGCAGCGTCAGCTGGCCCGCGCCCATCTCCAGGGCGATGCGCTCCGCCCGGTCCAGCAGGTCCCAGCCCTCCCCCGCCTGGTCCGTGGCGTTCTCGTAGTTGGGCTCGGCCATCAGGCAGATCAGGGTGAGCAGCACGTGCGCCTCGGACTTGGGGTCGTCGGCCGCCCGCGCCGCCTCCAGCGCCTCCTCGGCCGCCCGCCTGGCCTCCTCCACCCCGATGCCCAGGAAGAGGTGCTGCGCCAGCGCGGCGAGGACCTGGGCGCGGTCGGGGGACGGCGGTTCGGCGGGCACCAGCCGGACCGCCTCGTGCAGGTCCTCCAGCCAGCCCTTGCGGCCCAGCTGGTGGCGCATCCGGCCGCGGCGCTCCAGCAGCCACGCCTGGCTCAGCACGTCGCCGTCCATCTCCCGCAGCGCCGCCGTGGCCAGCCTGATGCCGCGCTCGCTGTCCCCGGCCCACTCCGCGGCCCAGACCGCCCGCCGCAGCGCCTCCTGCCGCGTGACGCCGATCTTCTGCTCCGCGTCCGGCACGCGCTCCCACAGCTCCAGGACGCGTTCGCGCATCCGCAGCTCCTCGGCGTACGCGGCGGCGCGATCGGCCTCCTGCGCGGCCTTCCAGGCGCTGATCAGCGCCCATTCCAGGTTGTGCGCGGCGTACCAGTGGTGGGCCAGCTCGGCGGCGGCGCGGCCCGGCGGCACCAGGGTGGCGTCCTCCTCCAGGGCCTCGGCGTACCGGGTGTGCAGGCGGGTGTGCTCGCCCGGCAGCAGGTCCTCGTGGATGGCCTCGCGGATCAGCGCGTGCCGGAAGCGGTAGCCCTCGCCCTCGACCACCAGGACGTTGCTCTCCACGGCGGGCCGCAGGCTCCGGGTGAGGGCGCGCTCGTCCAGGCCGCTGACGGCGGCCAGCAGCCGGTGCTCGATCCGGACGCTGCCCGCGCCGGCCACCCGCAGCAGCTCCCCGGTCTCCTCCGGCAGCCGCTCGACGCCGGCCAGCAGCAGGTCCCGCAGCGACTCGGGCAGCTCGCAGGCGATGTCCCCGTCCGTCTCCATCAGCGCCTCGACGAACAGCGGGTTGCCCTCGCTGCGGGTGAAGAACGCCTCGACGCGGCGGCCGCTGGGCTCGGTGCCGTGCAGCCGGGTCATCAGCTCGCCGACCTCCTGGCGGGTCAGCCGGTCCAGCTCGTGCCGGGAGACCCGCTCCAGGCGGTCCAGCTCGGCGAGCAGGGGGCGCAGCGGATGGCCGCGGTGCAGCTCGTCCGAGCGGTAGGTGACGACGACCATCAGCGCGGCCACCGCGCCGAGGTTGCGCACGAGGAAGGCCAGCAGGTCGCGGCTGGAGCGGTCGGCCCAGTGCGCGTCCTCGATCAGCAGCACGACCGGGCCGCGCTGGGCGAGCCGGTCCAGCAGGGTCAGCACCAGCTCGAACAGGCGCGCCTGGTGGTGGCCGGAGCCGTCGCCCTCGGGCTCGCCGAACTCCGGCAGCAGCCGGGCCAGCTCGGAGGTCCGCCCGCCGACCAGCTCGGCGACCCCGTCGGTGCCCAGCTCCCGGACGAGCTGGCGCAGCACCGCGGTGAACGGCGCGAACGGGAAGCCGTCGACGCCCAGCTCCAGGCAGCCGCCCAGGAGCAGCCGCGCGCCCCGCGCGCGGGCCCGTCCGGCGAACTCCTCGGTCAGGCGGGACTTGCCGATCCCGGCCTCGCCGCCCAGCAGCACCGCCCGCGCCGTCCCCGCCAGGACCTCGGTGAACGCGCCGTCCAGCGCGTCGAGTTCGGTCTCCCGCCCGACCAGCACCGGGCACACGCCAGCCCTACCCACGTCCATTCCCCCAGCATGCCAGCGCAATCGGACATTTCTGATGCAAGTTCCCGTTCACAGGCCGAGCCTCCGCGCCAGCGCGGCGGCCTCGCCCCGGGAGGAGACGCCGAGCTTCCCCAGGATGTTGCTCACATGCACACTGACCGTCTTGGCCGAGATGGACAGCAGCTGCGCTATCTCCCGGTTGGCCCTGCCCTCGGCCAGCTCCCGCAGGACCTCCGTCTCCCGGGTGGTCAGGCCGCGCACCGGTGACGCGCCGCCCAGCCGGGATCGCGCCTCCTCGACCTCGGCCAGCAGCGGAACGGCGCCCAGGTCCGCGGCGAGCTTCCGGGCCCGCTCCAGCCGTTCCGCGGCGCCGCTCCGGTCTTCCACGGCCGCGCGCAGCAGGGCGTAGGCCTCCTGGTAGGGCCGGCCGAGCGCACGCCAGGCCTCGGCGGCCTCCGTCCAGGACGGGCCGGAGCCGGTGATGCGGGCGCACTCGGCCTCGAAGGCCAGCCGGTGCGCTTCCATGACCGGCCCGATGACGGACAGCTCCGCGGCCCGCTTCAGGTACGGGTCCAGTTCCTTCTCGTCATGGCAGGCGCGGGCCACCAGCGCCAGCACCGGCCAGGTGTACCGGGCGTCGTCCGCCATCTCCCCGCAGTCCAGCAGCTGCTCCGCCGATCCGCGCGCTCCCTCGTGGTCGCCTTCCGCCAGCCGCAAGGAGACCTCCAGGCGGATCACCGCGAAGAGGTCCTCGGCTCTGCGCACCGGCCCTCTTCTGACCGCCTTGAGGAAGAAGTCGAGGTCGGCCGCCGCCCTGCGCAGGTCGCCCCGCGCGGTGTGGATCTCCCCGGACAGGCCGCGCAGGCTGCCCATGTGGCGGCTCAGCGGAAGCCGTTCGGTCACTTCCTCGATGGTCTGGAGCGCCTCGTCCCAGCGGCCCAGGGAGACCAGCGGCTCCGTCGCGTTGTAGGCCAGGATGGTGCCCATGATGCGGCCGAGCCCGCGGACGACGGCGTCCTCCTGCCCCGAGCGGGCGACCCGGTGGGCCTCCTCGTGCCGGCCCGCGGACTCCAGCACGTGCGAGACGCTCAGCTTGTACCGGAGCACCTCGTTGTAGTCCTCGCAGCGTTCCAGCAGCGGCTCGATCTCCTCGAGCAGGGCCAGCCGCCTCTCGTCCGGCACGTTGTCGCGCAGCGCCAGGGTCATCAGCGCGCTGACGAGCGCGGTCGCGTCGTCCACCTCGCGGGCCGCCCGCACCGCCTCCTGCGCCATGCGCCAGGTCTCGTCCAGGGAATCAGGGAGCTTGAAGGCGTACTTGGCGAGCGTGGCCAGCGCCCTGGCCCGCGTCGCGGACGGCGGCCGGTCGGCCAGCAGTGCCGCGGCCTCCCGCAGGTCCGCAGCACCCTCGGCCCGGTGCAGGTGCAGTTTCATCCGGCCCCGGCAGCTCAGCAGCTCCGTCCGCGCCACCGGTTCGTCCACGCGCTCCAGCGCGGCGCCCGCCAGCTCGACCCCCCGTTCCAGCTCTCCGGCCAGCTCGGCGGCGATCATCGCCCGCTTCAGGACCTCAGTCCGGTCGACCGCCGAGGGCACCCGCTCCGACAGCTCCAGCACCCGTTCCGACAGCGCGAGCGCCTCGGCGTACGCGGCGGACCTCATCGCCTCGCCCGAGGCCAGCCACGCGCTCTCCAGCGCGCGGGGGAGGTCGCGCGCCGCGTACCAGTGGTAGGCGCGCTCGGACGCGGCGCGGCCCGGCGGCACCAGCCACGGCCGCTCCTCCAGCGTCCGGGCGTAGGCCAGGTGCAGCCGCCTCGACTCCCCCGGCAGCAGGTCCTCCCGGACCGCCTCGCGGATCAGGGCGTGCCGGAAGACGTAGCCCTCGCCGTCCACGGCCAGCACGTTCGCCTCGACGGCGGGGCGCAGCGCCTCGTCGAGCCCGGCGCCCTCCAGCCCGGTCACGGCGGCCAGCAGGCCGTCCTCCAGGGTCTGCCCGCCCGCCGCGGCGATCCGCAGCACCTCCTGCGACGCGCCGGGCAGCCGCCGCACTCCGGCCAGCACCAGGTCCCGCAGCGACTCGGGGAGGTCCGCCGACTCCTCGCCCGCCAGCGCCTCGACGAACAGGGGGTTGCCCTCGCTGCGCCGGAAGACCTCCGCCGCGCGCCGTGCGTCCGCGCCCTCGCCGAGCATCCTGCGGGTCTGGGCACGGGTGAGCCTGCCCGGTTCCAGCCGCTCCACCCGGTCGACCCTGTCGAGTTCGGCCAGCAGCGGCCGCAGCGGATGGCCGCGGTGCAGCGCCTCGCTGCGGTAGGTGACCAGCACCAGCACCGCGCCGGCGAGGTTGCGGATGAGGAAGTCCAGCAGGTCGCGGCTGGAGCGGTCGGCCCAGTGCGCGTCCTCGATCACCAGGATCAGCGGGCCCTGCTCGGCCAGCCGCTCCAGCAGGGTCAGCACCAGCTCGAACAACCGCGCCCTGGCCTCGTCGGCGGGCGCCTCGTCGGGGTCGCCGAACTCCGGCAGCAGCCGGGCCAGGCCCCGCGCGCCGGGCAGCAGCTCCTCGATCCCGCCGGTCCCCAGCTCGCGCACCAGCCCGCGCAGCGCGGCGGTGAAGGGGGCGAACGGCAGCAGCTCGGCCGAGAGCTCCACGCAGCCGCCGGTCAGCACCCGGGCGCCGGCGCGGCCCGCGGCGAACTCCGCGGTGAACTCGCGGACCAGCCGTGACTTGCCGATGCCCGCCTCGCCGCCCACCAGCACGACGCCGGGCAGGCGGCGGCACGCCTCGCGCAGGCGCGCCAGTTCCCCGGTCCGGCCGATCAGCGGGGAAGAAGGGGGCATATGACCAGGATGACAGGATATTCAGCCACAACCCAGCAATTATCGCCCTCAGCGATCATGATCGCCATCCGGACCCGATGGCGGGAGGACCCTCTCCGTCCCCCCGCCACCGAGCCGTCGGACCACACGGGAATTGTGGCTGGCCGTCGGAGACGCCTGTTCGGGGCACGCCCGCAACGTCCGGGCGGAGAGGCGACAGAACGCTCCCGCGGCCACCCTCATTGTCGGCCGAACCCGCCTCCGGCATGGGAAGACTTCCCGATAGGGCGGCCGCGGTTTTCAGTACCTGAAACTTTTCGTGGTGCTCTATCCGGGTACCCGGGCGACGGCGAAGACCGTCTGGCCGAACGGGGGGCGGAAGAGGCGCTCCAGGAAGCGGGTGGTCGGGATGACCGTGCGGTCGTAGATCTTCACCAGCCGGGGGTCGGGGTAGCCCACGCCGCCCCGGCGCACCGCCGCCCACCAGGCGATGCCGCCCAGGAAGTTGATCGGCTTGAGCACCTCGGCCTCCAGGCCCGCCGCGGCGATGGTGGCGCCCAGCGTCTTGGGCGTGTAGCGGGTGACGTGCCCGACCTTGCGGTCGAAGTCCCCGTACAGCTGCATGTAGCCCGGCACCCAGATGACGATGCGCCCGCCGGGCTCGACCACCGCGGCCAGGTCGCGCAGCGCCTGGGCGTCCTCGGCGATGTGCTCCAGGACGTTCATCATCACCACGGTGTCGACCTTCTGGCGGATCTCCACCTTGGCCGGCAGCGCCAGCGACAGCACCTCGACGTCCGGGTCCTCGGCGTAGCGCTTCCCCAGCTGCTCGACGCAGTACGGGTCGTTGTCGCTGACGGCCAGGTAGTCCAGGCGGCCGGCGAACTGCTCGGAGAAGTGGCCGAGCCCGGAGCCGATCTCCAGCAGGGAGCGCCCCACGTGCGGAGCGACCATGTCGTACTCGTACTTGCGGTAGTTGCGCGCCTCGTCGCCACCGAGGTGGTTCTCCAGGGCGCCCTCGCCGGCCGCGGGCTGGACCGGCTGGAAGTTCTCAGACATGGGTTCCACTCGTGCTCGGTTCCGGGATCACGGGGAGTTTACCGGCTGGTACCGCGCACCGTCGGGTGTCCGGTATTTCAACTCAGCGCGGCGAGCCGGGACAGGCGCGCGGCGGTCTCGTGCAGCCTGCGCCCCGCGCCCTGGACGCGGGCCAGCCGGTCGGCCCGGCAGGAGACGGCCAGCGCGCCGGTCAGGCCGCCGGAGGCGTCCGCCACCGGGACCGCGACGCAGACGGTGCCCAGCGCGTACTCCTCGTGGTCGTAGGACAGGCCGTCGCGCCCGACCAGCCCCCGGGACAGCGCCCTGCGGTCGGTGATGGTGTGCGGGGTGAGGTCGAGCAGCCGGCGGCGGGTGAGGTAGTCGCCGCGGGAGGGCTCGTCGAGCTGGCCCAGGAGGCATTTGCCCAGGGCGGTGGCGTGCGCCGCCTCGTCGAAGCCGACGGACAGGTCGACCCGGCGCTCGCGCGGCCCGTCGACCACGTCGACCAGTTCGATCCCGCCCTCGCGGTGCACCGCGAAGTAGACGGCGACGCCCAGCTCGTCCCGCAGCGCGGTCAGGGCCGGGCGCACCCGGGCCAGCGTCATCTGGGCGCGGCCCTGGGCGTACAGGTCCGCCAGGCGCTCCCCCAGCACCCAGCCGCCGTCGGGCAGCTTGGTGACGTAGCCCTCGTGCGCCAGGGTGCGCAGCAGGTGGTACGTGGTCGCCAGGGGAAGCTCCGCCAGCCGGGCGAGCTGCTTGGCCGGCGCGCCCGAGGGGTGCGCCACCACCACCTCCATCAGGTGCAGCGCACGTTGCACCGAGGCGATCAGCGTCGGCCTGCGTGTACCGTCCATCACGGAAAGCGAACACCGCGGGGGAAGTCAGGTCAAGCCGTTTCGTCAAGTTACTCGACGGAAGATTCTCCCGGAATTCCCATCAGGGGAGGAATCGGAAGCCGCTTCTTGGGACGGCCCGCCGGCCGACGCACCGCGGCCTGCTGCGGAGCCGGCGCCCCCTCGGCCTCCGGGGTCTCGTGGAGCGGCTGTTCTGGCTGCTGGACGTCGTCGGTCGTCGGCATGCGCAAGACCCTAGCGACGGGTCTTCCACCTGCGGGTGAAGCCAGGGGCATGCTTCGCCCAGCACCCGGGGAGGCGGAACGGGCCGCGGCGGAGTCCCGCCGCGGCCCGTTCCGGTCGCCGACACCCTCCCCGAAGAGGGGTCCGCCGTACTAGAGGCGCTCGATGATGGTGGCGTTGGCCTGGCCGCCGCCCTCGCACATCGTCTGCAGGCCGTAGCGGCCGCCGGTGCGCTCCAGCTCGTGCAGCAGCTTGGCCATGAGGATGCCGCCGGTCGCGCCCAGCGGGTGGCCCAGGGCGATGGCGCCGCCGTTGGGGTTGACCTTGGCCGGGTCGGCGCCCAGGTCCTTCTGCCAGCCGAGGACGACCGGGGCGAACGCCTCGTTGATCTCGGTGACGTCGATGTCGTCCATCTTCAGGCCGGACTTCTTCAGGGCCTTCTCGGTGGCCGGGATCGGGCCGGTCAGCATGTAGACCGGGTCGGAGCCGGCCAGCGCCAGGGTGTGGATGCGGGCGCGCGGGGTCAGGTTGTGCGTGCGCACGGCCTCCTCGGAGGCGATGAGCAGCGCGGACGAGCCGACCGCGATCTGGGAGGAGACGGCGGCGGTGATCCGGCCGCCCTCGCGCAGCGGCTTGAGGCCCGCCATCTTCTCCAGGGTGGTGTCGGGACGGGCGCACTCGTCGCGCTCGGCGCCGTTCAGCGGGGCGATCTCGCGGTCGAAGTAGCCGGCCTCGATGGCCTTGCCCGCGCGCACGTTGGACTCCAGGGCGAACCGCTCCAGGTCCTCGCGGCTCAGGTCCCACTTCTCGGCCATGAGCTCGGCGCCGCGGAACTGGGAGATCTCCTGGTCGCCGTAGCGCTCGGCCCAGCCGGCGCCGTAGGGGAAGCCGGCCTTGAGGCCGTCGGGCCCGAACGGCACGTTGGAGCCCATCGGCACGGCGGCCATGTTCTCGATGCCGCCCACGACGACGAGGTCCTGGGTGCCCGACAGGACGCCCTGCGCGGCGAAGTGGATCGCCTGCTGCGAGGAGCCGCACTGGCGGTCGATGGTGACGCCGGGGACGCTCTCGGGCAGGCCCGCGGACAGCCACGCGGTGCGGGCGATGTCCAGGGCCTGCATGCCGGCCTGGGACACACAGCCCATGATCACGTCCTCGACGGCGGCCGGGTCGATCCCGGTGCGCTCGACGAGGGCCTTCAGGACGTGCGCGCCGAGGTCGGCGGAGTGGACTCCGGCCAGCGCGCCCTTCTTGGTGCCGACGGGGGTACGGACCGCGCCGACGATGTACGCCTCGGCCACAACGCCTCCAAAGAATCTAGGGGTGGGTTCCGTCCCATTAAACCGAATGGGGTTCGGTCAGTATGAGCTTACCCGTCAGTATGCGACAACCCAAGAGTGACCGTGAACACTCACCCGGCGAAGACCCGGGAATCGGCGTCCGCGCCCAGCGACTCGCGGCACAGCCGCTCCAGCAGTTCGGCCAGTTCCGGATGCAGCTCCGGCTGCCAGTCCGCCACCAGATGGTCCATCGCCATGCGGCGGACCAGGAAGATCCGCTCGGCCAGATCGCGCCCCGCCGGGGTGATCGCCAGCCGCTCGCCCCGCGCCCGCCGTTCGACCAGGCCCCGGGAGACCAGCGCGTCGATGTAGGGGCGGCCGTGCTCCCGCGTGGTGCGGGCGCGCGCGGCCAGCTCGGCGGCGCCGATCGAGCCCTCCGGGCCCTCCGACGCGAGGCGGCACAGCGCCCAGACGCTCCCCGCCTCCAGATCGGCTCCCGCGTGGAGCGCCAGGCGGCTGTAGAGGGCGCGGGCGTCGCGGTCGTGGTAGAGCAGCCGCGCCAGCGCCAGCTCCAGCTCCGCCTTGGACGTGCGCGCCGTCGGCGCCCCCATCGACTCGCCCATCCCCGCGTCCCTGGTCGCCGTGCGCAGCGGCACCTCGCGCAGGAACCAGCTGGCGGCGAACGCGACGGCCGCCACCGGCGTCGCGTAGACGAAGACGGTCTGGATCGCGTCGGCGTAGGAGCCGAGCACCGCCTCCGCCGACTCCGGCGGCAACCGCTTGATGAGCGCCGAGTTCTCCTGCAGGCCCGCCGGATCCGTCCCCGCGGGCAGCCTCCCCTGCCGCAGGAGCTCCGCCATGCCCGCCGCCAGCCGGTTGCTGAAGATCGCGCCGAAGGCCGCGACGCCGAACGAGCCGCCGATGGAGCGGAAGAAGGTGTTGCCCGACGTCGCCGCGCCCAGGTCCCGGTAGGGGCTGGTGTTCTGCACCGCGATGATCAGGACCTGCATGACGCAGCCCAGGCCCGCGCCCAGCAGCAGCAGGTACGCGCTGCGCTCCAGGACGCCGGTGCCCACGTCGAGCCGGGAGCACAGGGCCAGCGCCAGCGTGGTGATCCCGGTGCCCAGCACGGGCCAGACCTTGTATCTGCCGGTCCGGGTGATCAGGTGGCCGGAGAGGATGGACATCGTCAGCGTCCCCGCCGTCATCGGCAGCAGGCTCAGCCCCGACAGCGTCGGGGAGACCCCCTCCACCACCTGGAAGTAGACGGCCAGGTAGGTGAGCGCGCCGAACATGGCGAACCCGATGACGAACGCGATCAGGCCGCAGATCGTGAAGACGGAGTTGCCGAACAGGTGCAGCGGCAGCACCGGCTCGGCTGCCCGCCGCTCGGCCAGCCACCAGCCGAACAGCAGCAGCACGGCGCCGGCGAACAGGCCGAGCACCACCGGCGAGTCCCAGGAGTACTCGGTGCCGCCCCAGGTGGTGCCCAGCACCAGGCACACCGCCGCCCCGCCCAGGGCGAACGTGCCGGCGTAGTCGATCCGGTGCCGGGTCTGCTCCCCCTTGCCCTGGAGCACCGCCACGATCACCGCCAGCGCCACCGCGCCGATCGGCAGGTTGACGTAGAAGACCCAGCGCCAGCTCAGCGTGTCGACGAAGAAGCCGCCCAGCAGCGGGCCCGTCACGCTCGCCACCCCGAAGACGCCGCCGAAGTAGCCCTGGTAGCGGCCCCGCTCGCGCGGCGAGACCACGTCGGCGACGATCCCCATCCCCAGCGCCATCAGCCCGCCGCCGCCCAGCCCCTGCAGCGCGCGGAAGCCGATCAGCGAGAACATGTTCCACGACAGCCCGCACAGCACCGAGCCGAGCAGGAAGACCACGATCGCGGTGACGTACAGCGGCTTGCGGCCGTACTGGTCGCCGAGCTTGCCCCACAGCGGGGTCGAGGCCGTGCTCGCCAGCATGTAGGCGGTGACCACCCACGACAGGTGGTTCAGGCCGCCGAACTCGCTCACGATGGTCGGCAGCGCCGTCGAGACGATCGTCTGGTCCAGGGCGCCCAGCAGCATCCCCAGCAGCAGCGCCGTCAGGATCAGGCCGATCCCCCGGCCCCGCGCACCGGCCTCCCGACCCATCCGCACCCTCCCCGGCCCTCCCGGGACGCGTACCCGGGGCCCGTGGCCGCGGAATCCAAACACCGCGCCAAGAACGGTTTAGGGTGAGCCCCATGGACGGGATCGTCACGCTCGTACTGCTCGCGCTCCTCGCCGCCTTCTGCCTACGCTGGGCCGCCGTACGGCTGCGCTTCCCCGCGCCCACGACCGGCGCCGTCGTCATCGTCTTCGTGCTCGTGGTGCTGGCGTTGTGGGGGCAGACACTGAATTGACCGGCCCGGGGATGAACCATCCGGCGCTTCCCGCCGTCTCATCTGGTTGTCCACCGCGAGGGGAGGTAGTGCCGTGACGAGCGCCGTGGGCACTCTCTCCACCTTCCTCACCCGGCTCGCCGACTTCGCCGAGCCCCGGCCCGCCGACGAGGTGCTGGACCTGTGCTACGGGGCCAGCCCGCTGGCCTCCGCGCTCACCCCGCGGGTCGGCGCGCTCACCTCGGTGGACCTGGGGCCGGGCGACGGCGTCGAACCGGTCGCGCTGCCCTACGGGGACGCGGCGTTCTCCCTGGTCACCACGCGGTTCACGCTGCTGCGCATGGCGGACCCGGCCGCCGCGCTCCGGGAGATGCTGCGGGTCTGCCGCCCGGCGGGCCGGATCGTCCTGGCCGAGCTCGCCCGCACCAACTGCTCCAGCGACCACCGCGACGCCCTGGAGCGGGTGCGCGACCCCAGCTTCCGCGCCACCCCGCCGATCGGCGACCTCGTCGCGATGGTGGAGGCCGCCGGCGCCCGCATCCGCCGGCTCGACCTGCTCACCGTCGAGCGCCCCGCCGAACCGTGGCTGGCCGCCGCCCGCGACCCGCGGATCGCCGCGCGGCTGCGCGACGTGCTGCTCGCCGAGGTCGACGGCGGCCCCAAGACCGGCGCCAAGCCCCGCATCATCGGCGGCGAGCTGTGGTTCACCCAGACCTGGGCCCACCTGGCCGCCGAGCCCGTCCGCCCCCACCCGAACTGACCGGGTCTCCGGCCGTCCGGGTCGGGTGGAACCCGGCCGGGTCCCGGGGCGTCCGGGTCAGGTGAGGGGGAGTTCGAACCAGACGGCCTTGCCGTCGGGGGTGGGGCGCGAACCCCAGCGGGCCGCGATCTGGTCGACCAGGTAGAGGCCGCGGCCGCCCTCGTCGGTCTCCCCGGCGTTGCGGATGCGGGGCAGCCGCAGGTCCGGGTCGAAGACCTCCACCCACAGCGCGCCCGCGCCCTTGCGCAGCCGCAGCCGGAACTCCTGCTTCACCGGCTCGGGCCGGCCCAGGCCCAGGCCGACGCTGCTCAGGTCCCAGTCGTCCTCGTCGAACGACAGCTCCGGCGCCCCCACCAGCGCGCGTTTCTGCGCCGGGACGTTGGTGGCGTGCAGGACGACGTTGGTGACGATCTCCGAGACCAGCAGGCAGGCCATCTCGGCCTCGTCGTCGTGCAGACCCCAGGCCGCGAAGGTCTCGGCCGCCAGCCGGCGCGCCTCCGAGACCATGATCGGCTCGCTGGGGAAGGTGCGCTCCTCGACCGGCAGCTCCTCGGGGGCGGTGCGCATGACCACCAGCGCCACGTCGTCGTCGATGTCGCCGGGCACCGCGGAGAACACGGTGTTGGCCACCGTCTCCACCCCGCTGCGGGCGACGCGGGCGAGGTCCGCCTGGATCAGGCCGCGGGCCTGCTCGCCGGTGTAGTACGTGCCGTCGTCGCGGGGGCGGCGCTCCACCAGGCCGTCGGTGTAGAGGACCAGGGTGCTGCCGGGGGGCAGCGTGACCGTCTCCTCGTTGTAGATGATGTCGCCGCCCAGGCCGGGCGAGCGCACGCCGAGCATCGCCCCGGCGGCGGAGTGGAAGTCCAGCTCGCCGACGCGGCCGTCGACCACCGTCAGCGGCGGGCTGTGCCCGGCGTTGGAGAACGTCAGCTCGCGCGACCAGGCGTCGTAGACGAAGTAGGTGCACGAGACCAGGGACGGGCGCGGCGCGTCGGCGGGGCTCATGGTGCGCACCCACTCGTCCAGCTTGCGCATGATGTCGGCGGGCGACTTGTCATCCTGGGCGAAGGCGCGCAGCGCGGCGCGCAGCTGGCCCATCACCGCGGCGGCGCGGGCCCCGCGGCCCTCCACGTCGCCGATGACGATGCCGACCCGGCCCGCCGACAGCGGGATCACGTCGTACCAGTCGCCGCCGACCTGGGTCTGGATGCCGTGGCCGTGGGACTCCAGCGGCCTGGCCGGCTCGTAGCGCCAGGCGATCTGCAGGCCGTCGAGGCGGGGCGGGCGCTCGCCCGGCAGCAGGTGGCGCTGGAAGGCCAGGGCGGTCTGGCGCTCCTCCTCGAAGAGCATGGCGTTGTCGATGGACAGCGCCACCCGGCCGGCGATCGCGCCGACGAGGTCGCGGTCGAAGCCGTCGTAGTGGGGGTCGGCGCGGCGGCCCAGATGGGACAGGCCGAGGCTCATCACGCCCAGCACCTGGCCGCGCGCCACCAGCGGGGCGGAGATCATGGAGGTCAGGCCCAGCTCGCCGTCGAGCCCGGTGGACAGGTCGACCAGCACCGCGTCACGGCGGCTCATCGCCTTGGCCGCGTGGTGCTCGGGCGGGTGCACGACCTGCTCGCCGACCTCGGCCCAGGTGCCGGGCGGCGGCGTCCAGCCGCCGGCGTGCCGGGAGACCCGGCGCACCAGCTTGTCGGCCGAGGCCAGGTCGATGAAGACGTGGTCGGCGAACTGCGGGATCAGGGTGTCGGCCACCGCCCGCAGGGTGACCTCCAGCTCCAGCGAGCCGGCCAGCCGGGTGCCGATGCGGTCCAGCAGGCCGTACCTGTCCTGGTCGCGCTGGTTGCTGCGCAGCGCCTCACGGGCCAGGATCGCCACCCCGTCGATGGCGCCGGACGGGTGGCGCAGCGGCACCGCCTGGGCGCGGGTGTAGATGGTGCTGCCGTCGGCGCGCAGGTTGCAGAAGGTGCCCTCCCACACGCCGCCCTTCAGCACGTGCCGGGCCAGCTCGGTCGCCTGCTCGTGGTCCTCCTCGGCGATGCCCAGGGACAGCACGCTCTGGCCGATGTACTCGCTCCCCGCGAAGCCGAACAGCTTCTTGGCGAAAGCGTTGATATGGATGATGTTGCTGAAGCGGTCGCAGACGATGACCGCCATCTCCATCTGGCCCAGCACGGCCTCGGCCGCGAGCTCGGGCTCGAAGGGGGATTCGCCCCAGTGCCTCATCCCCTCACCTCCGGCGCCCATTCAACGACGAACGCCGCTCGCGTGGGCGGGAAAGCGTGGAGATCGTCGGCCAAGATCTCAGATCTTCGCGACGAAGACGTGTTCGGCGATGCGTCGCGGAAGCTCTGTCTCAGGACCGTCCCCGGAGTCGTCACTGGTCACTCGCACACCATCGTCGCCGACCGCGAGCGTGACCTCGCGTCCGGGCTGAATCCCGACCTGCTTGAGTCTAAGCATAAGGTCTTGATCGCTTTGAATCTGCTCGCTGATGCGCCGGATCACGGCGGTCTGCCCGTCCCGGGTCGCCACCGTCGTCATGCTCTCGTCGGCGAACTGCCCGGACTCGGCGCTGTGGCCGCCGAGCTCCTCCAGGCCGGGGATCGGGTTGCCGTGCGGGCAGGTCGTGGGGTTCTCCAGCAGGACCAGCAGCCGCCGCTCCACCGACTCGGACATCACGTGCTCCCACCGGCAGGCCTCGGAGTGCACCTCCTCCCACGGCAGGCCGATCACGTTCACCAGCAGGCATTCGGCGAGGCGGTGCTTGCGCATCACCCGTACCGCCAGATCCCGGCCGGATCTGGTCAGCGCCAGGTGGCGGTCCCCCTCGACCCGCAGCAGGCCGTCGCGTTCCATCCGGGCGACCGTCTGGCTGACAGTCGGCCCGCTCTGGGAGAGCCGTTCGGCGATGCGCGCGCGCAGCGGAACGATCCCCTCCTCCTCAAGCTCGAACACCGTGCGGAGATACATCTCCGTGGTGTCGATCAGGCCGTGTGAGGTCAAGGTTCCTCCAGTCTCTGCCTCAGAGTTTACGTCGTCGGCCGCCCTCCAGATGCCCGGATGCCGTGGCTCGGTCAAGCGTTTTGCGGACGCTGTTTATTCCACCCAACTACAAAAGGCCGCCCCGGGGGGCGGCTCTTGTGATTTTTGTTACACGACCCGGTGTCCCGCCGCCCCCGGGAGGGGCGGCGGATCTGGGTCGGCATCACGGACTCGCGGGCGCACCGGGCGGCCGGCGCGCTCACCCCAGGGTAGGCGTTTTCTGGAATCCCTCCAGTTACTGGCGAGTAACCAGAGGGGGACGTCTCCGCCTCCCCGGCCCGGTGGGAGGCTTGGACACTGTGCAACGTCTGCCCGCCGACCCCGCAGGACTGAGGATCTCCTACGAACGGGGAGCCCTCGCCGAGGAAACCGCGCCCCTGGAGCCCTTCGCCCTGTTCGCCGACTGGTTCGCCGACGCCGTGGACGCCGGGCTGCCCGACCCCAACGCCATGGTGCTGGCCACCGCCTCGGCCCAGGGCAGGCCGCGGAACCGCACCGTCCTCCTCAAGGGGTTCGGCGGGGACGGCTTCCGGTTCTTCACCAACCACACCTCCCGCAAGGCCGCCGACCTGGCCGAGAACCCCTGGGCCAGCCTCCTCTTCCCCTGGCACCCGCTGCAGCGCCAGGTGATCGTCACCGGCCGCGCCGAGCGGCTGTCCCCGGAGGAGGACGCCGCCTACTTCCGCACCCGGCCCCACGGCTCGCAGATCGGCGCCTGGGCGTCGCGGCAGTCCTCGGTGATCCCCGGCAGGCGGGTCCTGGAGGAGCGCTTCGCCGCGCTGGCCGACCGCTGGCCCGAGCCGGGCGACGTGCCGGTCCCCGACTTCTGGGGCGGCTACCTGGTGGTCCCCGACGCGGTGGAGTTCTGGCAGGGCAGGCCCGACCGGCTGCACGACCGGCTGCGCTACACCCGCGAGGAGGGCCCCGCGGGGGGTTGGCTGCGGGAGCGGCTGTCCCCGTGAGCAGGCGCCTCCTCCTGGACACCGCCCCCCTGCGCAACCCCGCCTACCGGCGGCTGTGGATCGGTCACGGCGTCTCCTTCATCGGCTTCCAGGTCACCGCCGTGGCCGTGCCCGTGCAGGTGTACGAGATGACCGGCTCCTCGTTCTGGGTCGGCGTGCTCGGCATGGTCAACCTGGTGCCGCTGGTCGTCTTCGGGCTGTGGGGCGGCGCGGTCGCCGACCACATGGACCGGCGCAGGCTGCTGCTGGCCTCCTCGGTGCTGACCTGGGTCGCCACCCTCGGCCTGTTCGCCCAGGCCCTGCTGGGCCTGGAGCTGCTCTGGCTGATCATGCTCGTGGTGGCGCTCCAGGCCACCGGGTTCGCGATCTCCTCGCCGACCCGCGGCGCGATCATCCCCCGGCTGTTCCCCCTGGACGAGGTCGCCGCCGCCAACACCCTCAGCTACACCTTCAGCCAGGCCGCGACCCTCGGCGGGCCGCTGCTGGCCGGCCTGGTGCTGGCCCGCTGGGACTACTCCTGGGCCTACGGGCTGGACATGGTGCTCTTCACCGTCATGCTCTGGGCCGCCTTCCGGCTGCCGCCCATCCCCCCGCTCGCCGGCGAGGAGGTGCAGGGCTCCCCCGGCCTGCGCTCGGTCCTGGAGGGCCTGCGCTTCCTGTGGACCCAGCCGGTCCTGCTCATGTCGTTCGTCGTCGACATCATCGCGATGGGCGTCGCCATGCCCCGCGCCCTCTTCCCCGAGCTGGCCGACACCCGCTTCGGCGGCGACGAGGCCGTCGGCTGGCTGTTCGCCGCCATCGGCATCGGCGCGGTGCTGGGCGGCCTGTTCTCCGGCTGGATCGGCCGCGTCCGGCGCCAGGGCCTGGCCCTGGTCGTCTCCATCGTCGTGTGGGGCCTGGCCGTGGCGGCGGCCGGCCTCCAGCACTCCCTGTGGGCCGCGATCGCCCTGCTGGCCGTCGGCGGCGCGGCCGACCTGGTCTCGGCCGTGTTCCGCCAGACCATCCTCCAGACCTACGCCCCCGACGAGCTGCGCGGCCGCATCCAGGGCGTCTTCACCGTCGTCGTCGCCGGCGGCCCCCGCCTGGGCGACCTGCGCGCCGGCGTCATGGCCGTGGCCTTCGGCGCCGGCGTCTCCTGGGTCTTCGGCGGCCTGGCCTGCGCCGTCCTGGTCGCCCTCGTGGGCCTGGCCTCCCCCGCCCTGATGCGCTACCGCCCGAACGTCTCGGATTCCGGACCGGAGGGGCGTTCTCCCGAGCAGGTCACCTAAGCTTTCCTACCGTGAGCGACATCGTGATCCCCGCAGAGATCAAGCCAGCCGACGGCCGTTTCGGGTGCGGTCCTTCCAAGGTGCGTCCCGAGCAGCTGCAGGCGCTGTACGACTCCGGCAGCACCTACATGGGCACCTCGCACCGGCAGAAGCCGGTGAAGTCGCTGTTCGGCCGGATCCGGTCCGGGCTGGGCGAGCTGTTCCAGCTGCCGTCCGGGTACGAGGTCCTGATCAGCAACGGCGGGACCACCGCCTTCTGGGACGCCGCCGCCTTCGGGCTGGTGCGCCAGAAGTCCCAGCACGCCACCTTCGGCGAGTTCTCCTCCAAGTTCGCCAAGGTCGTCTCCGGCGCGCCGTGGCTGGACGAGCCCACCAAGGTCTCCGCCGAGCCGGGCAGCCACCCGGTGCCGGTCGCCGAGGAGGGCGTGGACGTCTACGCGCTCACCCACAACGAGACCTCCACCGGCGTGGCGATGCCGATCCGGCGGGTCGTCGAGGACGACTCGCTGCTCATGGTCGACGCCACCTCCGGCGCGGGCGGCCTGCCGGTCGACATCTCCGAGACCGACGTGTACTACTTCGCCCCGCAGAAGTGCTTCGCCGCCGACGGCGGCCTGTGGGTGGCGCTGGTCTCGCCCAAGGCGCTCGCGCGCATCGACGAGATCGCCTCCTCCGGCCGCTACATCCCGGAGTTCTTCAACCTGCCGACCGTGGTGGACAACTCCGCCAAGGACCAGACGTACAACACCCCGGCCGTGGCCACCGCGCTGCTCTTCGCCGAGCAGATCGAGTGGATGAACGCAGGCGGCGGCCTGGCCTGGACGACCGCGCGGACCACCGAGTCGTCCTCCCGGCTGTACTCCTGGGCCGAGAAGTCGGCGATCGCCAGCCCGTTCGTCACCGACCCGGCGCAGCGCTCCCAGGTGGTCGGCACGATCGACTTCGCCGAGGGCGTCGACGCCGCCGCGATCGCCAAGACGCTGCGCGCCAACGGCATCGTCGACACCGAGCCGTACCGCAAGCTGGGCCGCAACCAGCTGCGCGTCGGCATGTTCCCGGCGGTCGACCCGGCCGACGTCGAGGCGCTCACCGCCTGCGTCGACTACGTGGCCGAGCGCCTGAACGGGTGAGGTTCCCCACCGTCCACCCCGGTGCGGGCATTCCGCACCCCGCAATAGGCTCGTGAACGTGTACCGCCCCACCAACTGGCTGCTGCCGGCGATCCTGGTCCTGCTCGTCGTGGCCGTGATCGTGGGAACACTGCTGCAGTGAGCCGAACGATCTCGCTGACGCTCGCCGCCGCCCTCCCCCTGGGGGGCGGCGGCGACGCGCAGGTGGCCTTCTCCCTCCAGGATCCCGCGATCAGCGAGTCCTCCGGGCTGGCCGCCTCCACGAGGCATCCGGGCATCGTCTACACCCACAACGACTCCGACGGGGCGCCGCAGATCTTCGCGGTCGACTCCGCCACCGGCCGCACCAAGGCCGTCTTCACCATCTCCGGGGCCACCGCCCGGGACTGGGAGGGCATCGCCCTCGGCCGCGACGAGGCCGGCAGGTCCGCCCTCTACATCGCCGACATCGGTGACAACCTCAAGGGCGCCTGGCCCTACGTGACCGTCTACCGGGTGCGCGAACCCTCCCGGATCGGCTCGCGGACCCTGAAGGCCACCGCCTTCCGCTTCACCTACTCCGACGGCGCCCGCGACGCCGAGGCGATCCTCATCGACCCGCGGGACAACCGGCTCTACATCGCCTCCAAGGCGTTCGGGGCCGGACGGCTCTACCGGGCGCCCCGCGAGCTCCGCACCGACCGCGCCAACGTCCTGCGGCCGGTCGGCTCGGCCCACTCCTTCGCCACCGACGGCGCCTGGGCGCCGGACGGAAGCTCCTTCGTGATCCGCGGTTACTTCTCCGCCACCCTTTACAGCTCCCCCGGCGAGCAGATCAAGCTGATCTCCCTGCCGTCGCAGGACCAGGGCGAGGCGGTCACCTACACCCCGGACGGGCGCGCCCTGCTCGTCAGCTCCGAGGGGAGCGACCGCAAGGTCTGGCGGGTGCCCCTCCCCGAGGAGGCGCTGCCCTCCCCGCCGCCCGGAGAGGCCGCGGAGGCGGCCCCGGAGAAGTCCGATAGCAAATCGGAACGCTCCGGAACTAACCGGGGACTTGGTTTGTTCGTTGTCGTGGGAGCGGTGGTGGCGGCGATCGCCTACAGCCGCAGACGAAAGTGAGTGGAGCGTGTCACTATTCCTCCTGTGGACCACGAGCTCGTCGGCCTGAGGGCTGAGGGCCGGCGCCCTCCGGGCGGCGCCCCCTTCGCCCTGCTCGCACTCGCCCTTGCGCTTGTCCCCCTGAACCCGCCCTGGTTGTGGGCCGCCCTCGTCCTCGGCTGCGCGGCGCTGCCCCTGGCCGTCCCCGGCGCCCGGACCGGGCCGTCCTGGCGGCTGTCGCCCTCCGGCCTGGAGCTCCTCGACCGCCGCGGCGCCGTCCTGCAGGGCTACTCCCCCCGCCGCATCCAGGAGCTGTCGATCAGCGCCGACGAACTGGTGCTGACCGTGCACCACAAGTTCGGCACCACCCAGCTGGGGACGCTGCCGGAGATGGGCTTCGAGCCGCACGCGTTCTTCGTGACCGCGCGCCGGCTCGGCCTGGTCATCCGGGTCGTCGACGGGGACTTCGCGCCCGACCCGGACGAGGAGCAGGACTACCTGGACGTCGAGGCGTCGCTGATGGCCGCGGTCGTGGAACCGGCCGAGACCAAGGGCGAGCCGGTCGTGCTCGCCTCGCCCGTCCGGCGCGCCGCGCGGCTGCGCCTGGCGCTGCTGGGCGGCGCCGCGGTCGTGCTGGCCTGGCTGATGGTGGTGCTCGCCGCCGTGCAGGGCGCCCCCACCCTGGCCGCGCGGTTCGGCGCGGGCCTGTGGGCGCTGGCCGGGTCGGTCGTGCTGCTGGCGGTGCGGCGCAGGCTGCGCCGCAGCGCCCCGGTGCACTGGACCATCTCCGCCGAGGAGGTGCAGGGGGTGCCCGCCGCCTCGATCGGCGCGATCCTGCTGGGTCCCGGCCCCGAGCTCGACGCGGTCACCGGCGAACCGGACTACGCGCCGCTGACCGCGGTGGTCTTCGACCACCGGCTGCGGGTGCTGCGCCACCTGCACGCCCGGGGCGTCGACGAGTTCCAGCTCGCGCACACCCTCGACGAGCACGGCTACCGGGTCGTCTCGACGGCGCCCGCCTCGCCGCGGCCCTCGGAGTACGGGCTGGAGGGGCTGCCGGAGATCTTCTCCCAGGTGCCGGGCGGCCGGCTGGTCGTCGGCGAGGACGGGCTGGGCTGGGCCGACATGGCCGGAGACGTCATGCTCAAGATGCCGGCCGACCGCATCGGCGTCATCGAGCTGCTGACCGTCGACGGGCACGCCTGGCTGCGGGTGTACGACAACGAGGGCGAGGAGTTCCTGACCGCCCCCCTCAAGGCGCTGCGCATCGCCCGCACCGACCTGCGGGAGAAGGCGCGCAGCGCGGGCCTGCCGGTGACGGACGCCGAGTACGAGGCGTACCTGAGCGCCGCCTTCCACGGCGCGGTCTCCACCCTCGCCGCCGAGGACCCGGCGCCGCTGCCCGCCCCGGAGGCGGGGCCCGGCGCCCTGCTGGACGCCACCCCCCGCTCCCGCGCGTGGGGGTACGGGGTGACCGCGGCGGTCTGCCTGCTGGTGGCCATGACCGTGGCCTGGCTGTTCGCCGGGTTCGGCGCGATCATGGCCTGGTCCGTGCCGGGCGGCCTGCTGGCCGGCCTGGCCGGCGCCTGGTTCCACGACCGCAACCGCTCCCAGCTGCGGGTGTCCGTCCACGGCATCGCCTCGGTGACCCGCCTGGGCCGCACCGACTGGAGCCTGCGCCGGGAGACCGTCGGCGGGGTCGGCATCGACCACTCCGGCGAGGGCGTCCCCCGCCTGGTCGTCTGGAGCCCCGGCGGCCGGGTCCTGCGCCGCGTGACGTTCGCCCCCGACCTGTCCGACCTCCGCCGCGCCTGCGAGAAGTACGGCCTCCCCTGGGGCCCGCCCGACCGGGCGAGCTCCGCGCCGCCCCCGGAGATCTAGGCTTCCGGCCCGCCCAGCCGCCAGCGGACGAGGGACTCGTAGCGAGGGCCGCCGTGGTGGCTGCGGACGAGGTGGAGCTCGCCGGCGGTCCAGGGGGTTCCCGCGAAGTCGGACAGGTGTCCGGTGAGGGGGCGCAGGTCGCGCGGGACGCGGGAGCGGGCCACGGTCAGGTGGGGATGGTAGGCGCGGTGGGGGTCCTGGAGGGCGCCCGCCGCCTCGCCCGCCGTGATGGCCGCCTCCGCCAGGGACGTCAGGGTCTGGACCTCGCCTTCGACTCCCGTCCACAGCACCCGGGAGCGGGGCGCGCCCTGCGGGAAGGCGCCGGCTCCGGCGAGGGAGAGGCCGAAGGCGGGGTTGCGGGCCGCCCGCTCCAGTCCGGCCAGCAGCCGCGGGCGGGCCGTCTCGTCGATCTCGCCGTAGAAGGCCAGCGTCACATGCCACAGCCCGCGGTCCAGCCAGCGCAGGCCCGGCCAGGACGCCCTGGCCGAGGCCAGCGTCCCGGCCAGCTCGTCCAGGGCCTCCTCGGCGGGGATGAGCGCCGCGAAGAGCCTCATGTGCCGTCCTTCCCCGCCTCCGCCGGTCAGGGCAGGAGGCGCTGCTCCTTGGCGACGGCGACGGCACCGGCACGGGTGTCGACGCCGAGCTTGTCGTAGATGCGGCCCAGGTGCGTCTTGACCGTCGCCTCGCTGAGGAAGAGCTCCCTGGCGATCTCGCGGTTGGACAGGCCGCGGGCCAGCTCGGCGAGGATGTCGAGCTGGCGGTCGGTGAGGGCCGGGCGCGGGCTGCGCAGGTGCGCCATGACGCGGCGGGCGACGGGGGCGGACAGGGCGGTGCGCCCCGCGGCGGCGTCGCGGACGGCGGCGAACAGCTCCTCGGGGCGCTCGGCCTTGAGGAGGTAGCCGGTGGCGCCCTCCTCGATGGCGCGGGTGATGTCGGCGTCGGTGTCGTAGGTGGTGAGGACCAGGACGTGCACCGCCCCGCCGGAGTCCGCGGTGATCCGGCGGGTCGCCTCGACCCCGTCCATCCCCCCGCCGAGCTGCAGGTCCATCAGGACGACGTCGGGCCGGAGCCTGGCGGCGAGCGCGACCGCCTCCGCCCCGCCGCCCGCCTCGCCGGCGACCTCGATGCCGGGGGCGCTGCCGAACAGGGCGAGCAGCCCGGCGCGGACCACGGCGTGGTCGTCGCAGAGCACGATCCGCACGGGGGCGGCCCCGTCCTCCGGGCGTTCGGTGCCGGTCATGGCGCGGGGACCTCCGAGGGGGCGAGCGGGACGGCGACGGAGACGACGGCGCCGTCGCCGGGCGCGGACTCGACGGTGAGGGTGCCGCCGAGTCGGCGGACCCGGGCGCGGATCGCGGGTAGGCCGTGGCCGCGGGTCCCCTCGGCGCGCCCGGGCAGGGCCGCGGCGTCGAAGCCCCGACCGTTGTCGGCGACGTCCAGGCGTACCTGGTCGCCGAGGTGGGTGAGCGTGAGGGCGGCGCGGGTGGCGCCGGAGTGCTCCCGTACGTTGGCGAGGGCGCCCTGGGCGATGCGCAGCAGCGCGGACTGGACGTCCTCGGGCAGCGGGCGCGGGCCCGGCGGGCCGTCGACGTGGCATTCCACGGTGCGCTCCGCGGTCGTCTCGCGGGAGGCCAGGGCGCGCAGCGCCGCCTCCAGGCCGCCGCCCTCGGCGAGGTCCGCGGGCGCCAGGTCGTGGACGAAGCGGCGGGCCTCGGCGAGGCTGCGCTCGGCGATCGAGGCCGCGGTGCGGGCGTGCTCCCGGGCGCGCCGCGGTTCGGCGTCCCACAGCCGGTCGGCGGCCTGAAGCAGCATCCGCTGGCTGGACAGGCCCTGGGCGAGGGTGTCGTGGATCTCCATGGCCAGCCGCTGGCGTTCGGCGAGGGTGCCCTCGCGGCGCTCGGTGGCGGCCAGCTCCCGGCGGGTGCCGATCAGGTCGCGGATCAGGGCGGCCTGGCGGGCGGCCTGGCGGTCCATGTACGTGAAGACGGCGGTGGCCAGGCCCGCGACGGCGGCCGGGCCGACCACCAGGTCCAGGTCGAAGCGGCCGGCCAGCCGCAGCTGCGCGAAGATCACGAATCCGGTGAGGAGCGCCACCAGCAGGTAGGCGCCGAGCGGCGGCAGGACGCGCAGCGCGGTGTAGAACAGCGGCACCGCGCACCAGGAGAAGCTGGGCGCCAGGCCGACCAGCACGGTCCACACCGCGACCAGCCCGCACAGCCGGAGCAGGCTGGAGAGCGGCGGCAGGTCGGCGTCCTGGAGGAAGCGGACCGCGGCCGCGGAACCCGCGCCGGAACCCGGGCGGCGGCCGAGGAGCGGGCCGAGGACGTACAGCAGGGCGAGTAGGCCCGCCAGGGCGAGGACGGCCGGCGCGCGCGGATCGGTGCCGTGCCGCTGCGCGTAGCGGATGAGGGCCGATCCCAGCAGCAGGAAGAACGCCACGTGGACGACGAGCGCCAGCAGGCGGGCGTCGCGCTCGGCGGCCGAGGGGCCCTCGGGCCCTGGCGTGCCGCTCGGCGGCATGGCCGCTCCTCTCCCCGCCGGCCGGGCGCATCCGCGATCACCCGCCCGAAAGCCTCCTGAGCTGGTCGAACACTTCATTATCGCCCTGGTCGCGGGAAGGGGGGTCAACCGATCGGACGACATCCCCGTCAGCCGTCCCGCCCGCCGGGAGCACCCGATGCGCCGACCGCCGGGCGCCCTTCGCGGGCCGAGGCTGGAGGCACGGCGCACAGAGCGCCGCGTTCCCGGACCTCCCCGGACCGGGCGACGAGACCGCACGACGACAAGCCCCGAGGAGCCGCCGCCATGCAGAACCAGGTGAACAAGCCCGCCACCCGCGCCAGGATCGCCATCTCCGCCGCCGCCCTCGCGGCCGCGGGCGCCGGAATGTTCGGCGCGCTGGCCACCGGGCCGGCGGCCGCCGCCCCGGCCGGGCCGAAGGCCGAGACCACGACCAGCACCGACCACCTCACGGTCGACGCCGCGGTGGACGCCGCGCAGGCCGCGCTGGACGCCGCCGAGAAGGAGGGCCAGCGGGTGACCGTCGCGGTGGTGGACCGCAACGGCAACACGATCGTCACCCTGCGCGGCGACGGCGCCGGGCCGCAGTCCTATGAGTCCGCGGTCAGGAAGGCGTACACCTCGGCCGCCTGGAACGCGCCGACCTCCCAGCTGGCCGAGCGCCTGAAGTCCGCCCCGAACCTGAAGGACATCCCCAACACCCTGTTCCTGGCGGGCGGCGCCCCGATCACCCACCGGAACGCCCCCATCGCGGGCATCGGCGTCGCCGGAGCCCCCTCCGGCGACCTGGACGAGAAGTTCGCGCGGGCCGGCGTCACGGCGGTCTCCCGCGGCCGCTGACACCGTCCGTCCCGGCCCGGCGGCGTGACACCCGCGTGCCGCCGCCGGGTCAGGCGCGTTCGATGATGCGGGAGTGGGCGTTCAGGACGTGGGACAGGAGCGCGGGCGGGCGGGTGCCCGCGCCGTCGAACAGGACCTCGGGGGTGAGGGCCCAGTCGCCGCCGACCCAGGCGTCCGTCAGCACGCCCTCGCCGGAGGGGAGGGTGTGGCCGGTCTGCTTGAGGCGCAGGGCCCGCACCGAGTCGTCGGCGGGGGTCTCGGTCTCCACGCAGACCACCGGGACGCCCAGCCGCGGGCCGTCCTCGACCAGGCGCATCAGGCGGTCGCCGTGCTCCTCCAGGGCGGCGCCCGCGTCGAAGACCACCAGCAGCCGCACCGGCGGGTACCCCGGTGACAGCGCGGCGTCGTCGCCGCCGACGGCCCGGAGGTCGACGAGGTCGACGAGCCTGCCGAGCCGTTCGGCCGCCGCGCGGCCGGTGGCGACGCCGCCGCCGCACAGCAGGTTGACGGTGGCCGGCGGCAGGCCGTGGATCCAGCCCGCCCCCGACATGCCGGTGACGTCCACGACGTCCAGGCCGCAGACGCCGGGCGGCACCGCGGCGAAGAACCGGGTGACCAGCGACCAGGCGAAGGCCACCGGCTCGCCCGGGGTCAGCCCCCGGTTGATCCAGACCATGCGCTGCCAGGGCATGCGCAGGATGAGCGGGATGCGCAGGGTGGTGACCTCGTCGGCGCCCAGGTGGCCCAGCAGGAGGCCCTCGCCGAGCTCCTCCCCCGGCTCCCAGGTCAGCCAGGCGGGGTCGTCGAAGGGCGCCAGCTCGGCGCCGGCCGACCCCTCGTGGGCGGCCAGCTCCCCGGCGAGCTGGGCCATGTCGGTGGTCAGCCGCTCGGTCGCGGCCTGCATGAGCTGCTGGGAGCGGCCGGGCGCGGCGCGGCCGCCGACCTCCTCGTCCCTGATCGCCAGCGCGTGGTCCATCGACGCGCGGTAGGAGGCGAGCGAGCGGCTGGCGTCCTCCCAGACCAGCCAGGCCCGCTCGGTGAACGGCACGCCCCGCGCCGAAGGCCCGGCACCCGAAGGCGCGGCGCCCGAAGGCGGAGCGTCCGAAGGCGGGACGGACGGCGGCACGGTGCCGGGAGGCGGGGCGGGCGGCGGCACCGTCGCCCCGCCCTGCGGCCCTCGCGATCCTTGCCCACCCTGCGCGCCTTGACCGCCCTGCGCGTCTTGCCCGCCGTACGCGCCATGCGCACCGTGCGCGCCTTGACCGCCGTGCGCACCTTGCGTGCCGTGCGTAGTACCTTGACCGCCCTGCGTGCCCTGGCCGCCGCTCTGCGCGCCGTGGGCGTCGTACAGGGAGGAGACCGGGACGGTCGGCTCCGCCTCGGGCCGGACGTGGGGCGCGGCAGGCGGGAGGGGGGCGGCGGGCGGCGGGGCCGGGTCGTCCTCGACCTCGACGCCGTGCGCGGTGACCAGGGCCGCAAGTCCTCCGGCGTAGCCCTGGCCGACCGCCCTGATCTTCCAGGCGTCCTGGCGGCGGTACAGCTCCAGGGCGATCAGCGCGGTCTCGTCGGTGAGCCGGTCGATGGTGAAGCCGTGGTCTCCGGCGCGCACGGTCGGCGGGGGGACCGTCGACAGGGGCGCGTGGTCGGCGAGGCTGAGCGCGACCAGGACGGCGTGGACGTCGGCGGGCACGGCCGCGAGGTCGACCTCCAGGCCGTCCGGCGACCAGCGCACGCCGGGGCCCCGCGGCGCATTGTAGAAGACCAGGTCGGCGTCCGAGCGCACCTTGAGGTCCCGGCCGACCAGCAGGGCGCTGAGGTCGACCGGGGCGGCGCAGGAGCAGGTGACGGTGAGCCGGACGGCGTCCAGCGGGGCGTTGGCCCCCCGGATGAGCTCGGCCACGGATCAGGCGTGCGCGGCGATCGCCGGGAGCATGTCCTGAAAGGTGCGGCCCTGGCTGGGCTCGCCGATGGCGCCGAGCTTCCACTCCTGGCCGTGCCGGTAGAGGCGGGACATCACCATGCCGGTGTGGGCGCCGCCGCCGGTGAGGGTGTAGCGGGCCAGCTCCTGGCCGGTGGACTCGTCCACCAGGCGGCAGAAGGCGTTCTGCACCTCGTTGAACGTCTGGCCCTGGAAGGAGCTGACGGTGAAGACCAGGGAGGTGACGTGGACCGGGATCCGGCTCAGGTCCACGATGATCGACTCGTCGTCGCCGTCGCCCGCGCCGGTGAGGTTGTCGCCGGTGTGGCGCACCGAGCCGTCGCGGCTGGTCAGCTGCCCGAAGTAGACCACGTCGGCGACCTGGTGGTCGGCGAAGAGCACCACCGAGGCGTCGAGATCGATGTCCTGCTCCCGGGAGCCGAAGAAGCTCTTCTTCTTCACCGCGTCCCAGCCCAGGCCCATCCGGACCACGGCGAGCCCGCCACCGCCGGGCTTCTGCAGCGAGATGCGCTGCCCCTTCTGCAACGAAACAGTCACGACGTGCCCCTCCACGTTCTGTCGGTCCGGCTTTCCAGCTTTCCAGCAGGACCGCAGGTTGTCATCTGGTAATGAGCCTATGCCGAAGGCACGACGGTTTCGCGGCGTATCCGGGGATAGGCGATCACGGCGGCCGCGGTGGCGATCGCCACCACCCCGCCCAGCACGATCGCGCTCCGGGCGCCGAAGGCCTCGGCCACCCAGCCGACGAGCGGCGCGCAGATCGGGTTGGTGCCCATGAACACCAGCATGTACAGGGCCATCACCCGCCCCCGCATCTCCGCCGAGACGCCCAGCTGGACCGTGGCGTTGGCCGCGGTGGTGAAGGTCATCAGCACCAGCCCGGCCGGCACCAGCATGAGCAGGAAGGCGGGCCAGGTGGGCATCAGCCCCACCAGCACCTCCAGCACGCCGAAGACCAGCACCGCGCCGTACAGCAGGCGCCGGGTGGGCATGGCGCGGCGGGCCGCCAGCAGGGCGCCGCTCACCGAGCCGACCGCCATCAGGGTGCTGGCCAGGCCGAACTCCGAGGCGCCGCGGCCGAAGACCTCGGTGGCCATCAGCGAGGTCGTGACCTGGAAGTTCATCGAGAAGCCCGCCACCAGCGCGATGGTCACCAGCACGGTGACCAGCTCCGGCCGTCCGCGCACGTAACGCAGCCCCTCCCGCAGCTGGCCCTTGGCGCGGGGCACCGGCGGCGGCGTCCGCAGCTCGTTCTCGCGCATCATGCCCAGGCCGAGGATCACCGCGCCGAACGAGGCGGCGTTGATCAGGAACACCGGCCCGGTGCCGATCAGCGCGATCAGCACGCCGGCGACGGCGGGCCCGACCACGCGGGCGCCGTTGAAGGTGGCGCTGTTGAGCGCGATCGCGTTCGGCAGGTCCTCCTTGCCGACCATCTCCACGGCGAAGGCCTGCCGGGCGGGGTTGTCGATGACCGTGACCATGCCCAGCGCGAACGCCAGCAGGTACACGTGCCAGACCTCGGCGCTGCCGCCGACCGCCAGCACGCCCAGGACCAGGGCGGGCAGCCCGAGGCCGATCTGGGTGAGCATGAGCAGGCGCCGCCGCGGGTAGCGGTCGGTGATGACGCCGCCCCACAGGCCGAACAGCAGCATGGGCAGGAACTGCAGGCCCGTGGTGATGCCCAGGGCGACGCCGCTGCCGTGGGTGAGCTCCAGGACCAGCCAGTCCTGGGCGATGCGCTGCATCCAGGTGCCGATGTTGGAGATCACCTGGCCGGACATGAAGAGGCGGTAGTTGCGGTTGCGCAAACTGCGGAACATGCCGCCGTTCAGCTTCTGCTGAGCCTCTCCAGCAGCGGCACCGCCCTCTCCAGCACGGCCCTCTCCTCGTCGGTCAGCTCCGCCACCCGCTGCGCCAGCCACGCCTCCTTGCGTCTGCGATGCTCGCTCAGCAGCGTGCTTCCGGCCTCCGTCACCGCGAGCACCACCTGCCGCCGGTCCGTCGGGTGGGGCCGGCGGGCGACCAGGTGCGCGGCTTCGAGCGCCGCGACCGTCCGCGTCATGGAGGGCGGCCTGACGCGCTCGTGCCCGGCCAGTTCGCCGGGCGTCATCTCGCCGTGCCGCTCCAGTACCGCCAGCGCCGAGAACTGCGTGACCGACAGGTCGTCTCCCGCCTGCGCCCGCAGCCTCCGCGACAGCCGTGCCACCGAGATCCGCAGCTCCTCGGCCAGGCTCATGACCGCCGCCTTCGTGGTCTCGTCCATCATCGTTTTCGTTAGCAAGAGTCATTACCCTTGCTAACAACCTCCCGGGCTCGTCCATTCCTCCGCCGGCCGAAGATCTTTCCGTACCTCCCGCGGGCGCGGGGCATCCGACCCGCGCCCGGGACCGCGCCACCCGCGCCGGATAGTGTGGCGGCATGCCGACACACCCCGGCCGGCCCCAACCGGAACCACTGAAGACCAACGACGTGCTCATCGCGGCCGGGGGCACCGCCATCTGGCTCGTCGCGCTGGTGGTGCTGCTGGTCGTCGGGCTGCCCGCCGACCAGCGCTGGTGGCTGTGGGTGTGCGCGACCGGCGCGGCCATCGGCGTCTTCGCCTGCCTGTACATCCCGCGCCTGCAGCGCAAACGCGCCGACGACGAGGCGGTGGCGGGCTCCGGGGCGCCCCCGGTCAGCTGAGATCGGCCTCGGCCAGCAGCAGGGCGGCGTCATCCGGATCGGCCAGCAGCGCCTGCAGCGCCTGGCGGTCGCCCCACCGGCCCAGCTCCCAGGCGATCGCCCGCGCCAGACCCGCGGGGCCGGAGGCGTGCGGGCCGCCGTCGTACCACCAGGACACCTCCCGGTCCTGCACGACCAGCCTGTCGTGGTGCCGGTACGCCTCGGGCGCCTCGGGGAACAGCTCGCGGACGATCCGCGGCACCTCGCGCTCCTCGCCCGGCGCGTCCGGGCCGTCCGGCACCTCCTCCGAGGCCCGCGGCAGCTCCAGCAGCTCGGCCAGGATCCCGGCGCGGTCGTGCGGCAGCAGCACCAGCGGCTGGTCGGCCAGCAGCGGCAGCGCGTACGGGACGTCCACCACGATGGCGTCCTCGGCCGGGACCACCTCGATCGCGGTCCCGGTCACCGCGCGCACCTCGTCCGGCGGGTCGAGTTCGGCGGCGTGCGACAACCACGTCCACAGCGCGCGGAGCTGGTCGCGCCGCACCGGCCTCGCCGGGTCGGCCAGGAGCTCCAGCAGCTCGTCCGGCGGGACGTCCTCCAGCGAGCGCCGCACCCCCAGCGCGAGGGCGAACTCCGGGTCGAGGAACTCCGGCGCCGGGTCGTAGAGGCCCTCCAGGAGCGGGTCGGCGCCGCGGGCGCGGCGCGGCCCGCCGAGGACCCGGTGGCGGGCCAGCCACCAGGAGGTGTACGAGGGCACGCGGGTGCCGTCCGGCAGCGCCAGCGGCGCCACGACCGCCTCGCGCCACGGCGGGAGGGCCAGCAGCCGCAGCGCCGCCTCCCAGTCCTCGACCAGCTCCAGGTCCCGGACCGCCGTCAGCTCCGGCAGGTGCGCCGACGGGACGTCCCACTCCTCCAGGCCGTCCAGGCTCAGCTCGTCCGGGGCGTCGGGGTCGTTCAGGTCCACGTCCTCGGCGCGCAGCAGGGCGAAGCCCCGCAGCACGCCGGCGTTCTCCAGCGCTTCGGCCCCGTACCGCCCGACCAGCTCGGGGTCGGCGATCCCGAAGGGCGAGTCCTCGCCCATCACCCGGCGCAGGGGGGCGTCCTCGAACATCAGCTCGCCCGCCGGGTACGGCTCGCCGTCCGCGCCGGGCAGCGCCAGCTCGGCCAGCCAGGAGTCGGCCGGTCCCGACAGCGCGCCGGTCAGCGTCAGCACGGCGTCCGCCAGCTCCGCGCGCTCCTGCGGGTCCTCCAGGTCCAGGGAGCCCTCGACCGCCGCCCGCACCGCCGGATCGGCGAGCACCTGGCGCGGACCGGCCTCCACCGCGCCGAGCCGCACCAGCAGCGGATGGTCGGCGGCCGGGTCGGCGACCCGCAGGCCCAGCGGCCGCAGCCGCTCCGGCGCGGGCAGGTCCCGGGCCAGCAGCACCCCGCGCGGGCCGCGCACCAGCCGCCCGTCGGCCAGCGGCACCGGCAGCGCGCCCAGCTCCCCCGGGTCCACCCCGGCCAGCGCGTCGTAGACCCCCCGCCACCAGCCCGGCTCGCGATCCAGCCCGGCGAGCGCGTCCACCACGTCCGCGGGGCCCATCCGCCGCACGCCCAGCGCCCGCAGCGCCCGGTGCCCGGCGGGCCAGCCCGCGGGCAGCAGCCCCGGCACCACCCCGCCCAGCACCGCCACCAGCGAAGCGGGCCCGTCCACGACCACCGCGTCCCGGCCCCGCACCCGGATCCCGGCACCGCCCGCGCTCTCGACGTCTCCGGCGGCCTCGACACCATGCGCGGCATCAGCGATCCCGGCGTTCCCGATGCTCCCGGCGTTCCCGAAGCCTCCTGCGGCGTCGGCGGCCCCGGCGCCTCTGGACCCCCCGGTGCTTTCGACGTCTTCGACGTCCTCGGCCAAGGGCAGGAGCGGGGTCTCGGGGAGTCGCCGGAGCACGATGCGGCGCAGGGCGCCGTCCAGGGCGCCCGCGGGGACGGGGCCCGGCACGAGGTCGAGCAGGGCGGGGCCCGCCGTGCCGGCGAGGAGGTCGAGGTAGGCGTCGGCGGCGCGGGCCACCAGGAAGTCGGTGAGGGGGCCCGGCTCCACCCGGCGGCGGTCGGAGGCGAGCGGCACACTGGCGATCAGCAGGGCGGGGAGGTCCAGCGGCTCGTCGGTCGGGGTGGGGGCGTACAGCACCTCGCCGCCGGCCGGCAGGGCGTCCAGCGGGCCGCGCGGCTCGGCGCGCACCGCCCAGCGCACCGACCAGAACGGGCGGTCGCGCTCCTCGGCGGGGCGGTCGGCCAGCAGCTCGTCGGGGATCCGGCCGTGCGCCTCCACCGTCCGCCAGCGGGAAACCTCGCCCTCGGGGGCGTCGTCCCGGGTCTCGGTGACGGTGACGGCGCCCGGCTCGGGGCGGGCGGCGCGCAGCAGGCGGGTGCCGCCGTCCGTGATGATCGTCAAAGTGGCCAGGGCGGGCAGCGCCAGCAGCAGGGGCGCTCCCAGCTCGGCCAGCCGGGCCCGTAGCGAGCGTTCGGCGGCGGCGTCGCGCAGCGGGAGGACGACCTGCGTGGCGAAGCCCTCCGGCACGGAGCCCTCGGCGGGGAAGGGCAGGCGCAGGACCGGGACGTGGCCGTGCCGGGCGGCCGCCTCCCCGGCCAGGCCGGGCACCGCCTCGACCAGGGCGCGGGTGCGCTTCGCCGACCAGGCGACGGCTCCGGTGAGGGAGGCGACGGACGGGGCGTCGCTCACCGAGACGACCGCGGTGAACCCCACGCCGAACCGGCCGGCGGCGTCGGCGCCGCGCTTGGTGGAGGCGCGCAGCGAGGACAGCGAGGCCACGCCCTCGGCGGTGAGCGGCGCGCCGGTGTTGGCGGCCGTCAGCGTCCCGTCGCGCAGCTCCAGCCGCAGGTGGCCGGGCACCCCGGCCCGCTGGGCGGCGTCGGCGGCGTTCTGCGCCAGCTCGATCAGGACGCGGTCGCGGTAGGCGCCGAGGGCGTAGTCCTCCTCGGCGTTGGCGTCCTCCCGGAACCGGGCGGGCGAGGCGGTCCAGGCGTCCAGGACCCGGGCCCGCAGCCCGGCGGTGCCGAAGGGATCGTCCATGGTCAGCCGCGGCCGGGCGCTTCCCCGCCGGGCTCCCCGGCCTCCGCCGGCTCCCCGGAGGACTCGCCGGCGGGCTCCTCGGAGGCTTCCCCGGCGGGCTCGTCGGAGAGCCGGTCGAGCGCCGTCTCGTCCAGGATCAGCGGCGGGGCCTCGGCCGCCGAGGGCACCACGACCGCCTCGGAGTGGGCGCCGCAGCCGTGGTCGGCCGAGACGGCGCGGCCGTCGTCGGGCGCGTGCTCGTTGGCGCAGACCCCGAAGAGCCGGCGCAGGCCGCCGGCCAGCGGGAGGTAGAAGCCGCAGGTGCTGCACTGGGCGGGGGCCGCCACCGCGATCGGCGCCTGCGGTCCCGCGGCGCCCTCGTACCAGCGTTCGGCCGCCTGGTCGCGGCCCTCGGCCGACAGCACCCGGGCGCGGCCCAGGCCGGGCTCCCACACCGCCTGCTCGTCGAGCTCCTCCTCGGGCTGGGCGAAGCCGGGCGCGAGCCGCTCGTCGTCGGGCGCGGTGGGCAGCAGGTCGCCGGGGCCCAGGTCGCCGGGGCGCAGCCGGTCCAGCCACGGCACCCAGGCCGGCGGCAGGACCGCCTCGTCCCCCGGCAGGAGGGAGGTTTCGGAGACGGTGACGACCTTGGCCCGGGCGGCGCGGGCCACCGTGACGGCCCAGCGCCAGCCGCGGTACCCGAAGTCCGTGCAGGCGAAGAAGTGGGTGACGACCCGGTCGCCTTCGACGGCGTATCCCAGGTGCTCGCCCACCTCGGAGGGCCTCGCCGTCTCGCGTGCGGCCTCCAGTGCCAGGTCGACGGCTTCGACGCAGGCCGGATCCGCGACGGAACGGCCTCGGCGGACTGGGGCGGAACGGAGTGACGTCACATACAGATTGTCGCCCATGCCGGGGGATGGCCGTGCACCCCTCCCCGCCCGCGCGCCCGGGGAAACCTGCCTCCCCCGGTCCCCGCACAGCCCGGGATCCCTGTTACGGGCGTCATGAAACAGATGTTCCGGCTCGATCTTAAAGGGGTTCGGTGTTTTCGGCCCGGTCCTTAAAATGACGGTCATGATGGTGGGATTCGATCTGGACCTGACCCTCGCGGACACCCGCCGGGGCATCGGCGCGGTGTACGCCGCCCTCGCCGCCGAGACGGGCGCCTTCATCGACGTCCCCCTCGTCGTCGGGCGGCTGGGCCCGCCCCTGGAGATGGAACTGGCGAACTGGTTCCCCGAGGCACACATCCCGGAGATGATCCGACGTTTCAGGGCGCTCTATCCGGAACTGGCCATTCCCGCCACCGTGCTCATGAGCGGCGCCGCCGAGGCGGTCGCCGCCGTCCGCGCCGCGGGCGAGCGCGTCATGGTCGTCACCGCCAAGAACGAACCCCACGCCCGCGCCACCCTGGCCTTCCTGAACCTGGAGGCCGACCTGCTCGTGGGCGGCCTGTGGTCGGCCGCCAAGGGCGCCGCGCTGCGCGAACACGGCGCCCACACCTACGTCGGCGACCACACCGGCGACATCGACGCGGCGCGGGCGGCGGGCGCCTTCAGCCTCGCCGTGGCCACCGGCGGCTTCACCGCGGCCGACCTCCTCGGCTACGGCGCCGACCACGTCCTGGCCGACCTCACCGCGTTCCCGCACTGGCTCGACGGCTTCGACCGCACGCGTCAACCCCCGCCGCGACGGGAAGAGGACGGTATGCCGCCCGGCGAGAGGCGATAAGGAGTATCGCCGTTTTGCCGTAAGGCATTAGCCTTGTACGGATCATAAGAAAACGCAGCCAGACAGAGGTCCGCCGTGCCCAGTGGCAAGGTCAAGTGGTACGACACCGACAAAGGTTTCGGTTTCCTCACCCGCGACGACGGGGGTGAGGTCTTCGTGCATTCCTCCGCCCTGCCCGGCGGGACGAAGGCCCTGAAGCAGGGCCAGCGCGTGGAGTTCGGCGTGGTCGAGGGCCGCCGCGGCCAGCAGGCCCTGTCCGTGAAGATCATCGACACCCCTCCCTCGGTCGAGAAGACCATCGCCAAGGCCAAGCGCAAACGCCCCGACGACATGGTCCTCATCACCGAGGACCTCATCAAGCTCCTCGACCACGTCTCGGAGACCTACCGCCGCGGCAAGCACCCCTCCGGCGCCGAGGCCCGCAAGATCGCCACGGTCCTGCGCGCCGTCGCCGACGACATCGACGCCTGACCTGCCCTAGGCTTCTGGGGGAGGATCACACCAATGAGCAGAACGACGCGCGAGCGGATCGTGGCCGAGGCGCTGCGGTTGTTCGCCGACCGCGGTTACGCGGCGACGTCCGTCGCCGAGATCGAGGCCGCCGCCGGGCTCTCCCCCGGGGCGGGCGGCCTCTACCGGCACTTCCCGTCCAAGCAGGAAGTGCTCGCGGCGGCGGTGCGCGAGCGCATCGAGCGCACCCGCCACCAGGTCGACGCGACCCTGGCGGAGTCCGAGCAGTTCAAGTCCAAGCCGCTGGACCTGCGGCTGCGGATGACCTGCCACGCGGGCATCTCCAAGATGCGCGAGGAGCAGGACCTCATCCGGGTGCTCTTCCGCGACCTCGACCAGTTCCCCCACCTGGTGGCCGACCTGCGGGACGGCGTGGTCAACCCGCTGTACGAGGGCATCGCGTCCTGGCTGTCCACCCAGCCCGAGTTCCAGGGCAGGGACGAGGACTGGGAGGCGATCGCGGCGATCCTCGGCGGTTCGGTGGTCAACTACTGGCTGGCCAACGAGTCCCTGTACGAGACACCCGTCAAGACCGACGAGAGGCGTTTCGCCGCCGCCTGGGCACGCCTGGCCATGGGCCTGCTCAACCAGAACTGACGGGCCGTTGGACAGCTACGGGGACTGGCTCCGCGGGCGCACCGACGACCAGCTGCGCGCCCTGGTCTCCGCACGGCCCGAACTGATCACTCCCGTCCCCGCCGACCTCGGCGCGCTGGCCGCCCGCGCCGCCGCGCCCTCCGCCGTGAGCCGGGCGCTGGACGGGCTGGACCGCGCGTCGCTGGCCGTCCTGGAGGCGGTCGTCGTCCTGCCGTCGGCCAGCCTCACCGCACTGAAGAAGGCGCTGGGCGCGCGCGCCGCCGAGGTCGCGGCGCGGCTGCGCGACCTGGGACTGCTGTGGCCGGGACCCTCCCGCACGCTGCGCCCGGCCCCCGGGGTCCGGGCCGCGCTCACCCACCCCGCAGGGCTCGGGCCGCCCGCCCGCGAGGCGCTGGCCGCCCTGCCCCTGGAGCGGCTGCGGGACCTGGCCCGGAACCTGGACGTCTCCACCGCCTTCGCCAGCGCCCCCGGGCTCGCCGAGTCCCTCGCCGAGCGGCTGGCCGATCCCGGACCGCTCATCGACGACGCCGGCCCCGAGGCTCGGGCGGCGCTGGAACATCTGACCTGGGGCCCGCCCACGGGCCGTGTCGAGAACGCGCGGCGGCGGGTGGTCCTGGCCGAGGCGCGCAGCCCCGTCGAGCGGCTGCTCGCCCGCGGCCTGCTGGTCGCCGCCGACGACCGGACGGTGACCCTGCCCCGCGAGGTGGGCCTGCACCTGCGCGGCGGCGCGCTCTTCCGGGAGGACGTGCTGGGCGCGCCCGTGCCGTCCGGGACCAGGCGCGCCCAGCGGCTGACCGACCAGATCGCCTCCGGGCAGGCCTTCACCCTGCTGCGCCTGACCGAGGAGCTGCTGGAGCACTGGGGAGTGCACCCGCCCCCGGTGCTGCGCGGCGGCGGGCTGGGCGTCCGGGAGCTCAAGGCCGCGGCGGCGCGGCTCGACCTGACCGAGCGCGACACCGCGCTGGTCGTGGAGGTCGCCCACGCCGCGGGCCTGCTGGACCGCGACGGCGGCTCCTCGGTGTGGCTGCCCACCCGCTCCTACGACCTGTGGCTGCTGCGCGACGCCGCGGCCCGCTGGACGGACCTGGCGGGCGCCTGGCTGGAGACCGACCGGGTGTCCGGCCTGGTCGGCGAGCGCGACGCCCGGGACCGGACGATCAACGCGCTGGCCGACGAGAACATCCGGCCCGCCGCGCCGCGGGTCAGGCGCGAGACGCTGGAGGTGCTCCCCGAGGGCGTCGCGCCCGACGAGGAGTCGGTCCTGCGGGCGCTGGCCTGGCACCACCCCCGGCGCACCGGCGGCCTGCACGACCGCCTCGCCTCCTGGACGATGCACGAGGCCGCCTTCCTGGGCCTCACCGGCTTCGGCGCCCGCGCCTCCTACACCGGGGTGCTCCTGGCCGGAGGGGACGTGGCCGAAGCGCTCGGCGCGCTGCTGCCCGAGCCCGTCGACCGGGTGGTGCTCCAGGCCGACCTGACGGCGGTCGCGCCCGGCCCGCTCGTGCCCGACCTGGCGCGGGAGCTGGCGCTGGCCGCCGACGTGGAGTCCACGGGCGGGGCGACCGTCTACCGCTTCGGCGCCGAGTCGGTGCGCCGCGCCCTGGACGCCGGGCGCACCGTCTCGGACCTGCTGGACCTGCTGGCCCGGCACAGCAGCACCCCCGTGCCCCAGCCCCTGTCCTACCTGGTCGAGGACGTCGGCCGCAGGCACGGCAGGCTCCGGGTCGGCACCGCCCTGTCGTACGTGCGCTGCGACGACCCGGCGGCCCTGGACGAGATCCTCGCCGACCGCCGCGCCGCCACCCTGCGCCTGTACCGGCTGGCGCCCACGGTGCTGGCCTCCCGGCTGTCCCGGCAGGACCTCCTGGAGTCGCTGCGCTCCGTCGGCTTCTCCCCCGTCCCCGAGTCCCCCGAGGGAGGCCTGGTGATCACCCGTACCGACGCCCGGCGCGCCGAACCGCCGGCCCGCCCGCCGGTGGAGCACGAGCACGTCGTCGACGAGCGGGTCGCCGAGGCGGCGATCCGGGCGCTGCGCGCGGGCGAGGAGGCGGCCGCGGTCGGCGCCCCGGAGGGCGAGCCGCCGCGCACCCCGTCGGCCTCCCTGATCGAGGAGCTGCGCGCCGCGCTGGGCACCCGGCTGTGGATCGGCTACCTGGACCAGCAGGGGCAGGCCTCCAGCCGGATCATCGAACCGGTGCGGGTGGACGGCGGCTACCTGACGGCGTACGACCAGACCAGGGCCTCCGTCCAGCGCTTCGCCCTGCACCGGATCACCGGCCTCCGCAAAATCTGAACCGTTCGTTGCTCCGCACAGTCCCACCGGCATGGACGAAAAGGTCTTCTCGTGAGTTACTCCCCCCACGACCCCCACCTCGGCCCCGGCTACGGCATCCCCGGGCACCCCAACCAGTACGGGCCCTACGGCCAGTACATGCCGCCCCCGCCCGCGAGCAACGGCCCCGCCCTGGCCGCGCTCATCGCCAACATCCTGCTCACCATCACCTGCTGCGGGCTGCTGGCCGTCCCGGGCGTCATCACCGCCGCGGTCGCGATGAACCGCGTCCACACCGACCCGGTCTCGGCGAAGAACCTCACCAACTGGAGCTGGGTGATCTTCGGCATCGCCGTCCTGGTGGGCGTCGTGCTGCTGGTGGTCTTCTTCGGCCTGGGCCTCTCCGGCTCCCTCGACGAGACCTCCACCACGGGCGACGACGGCATCCGCATCTGACCGCGATCTCCTTGTCGGAGCGGTCTCGGTCACACCGGCGCGCAGGAACACCACCGCACCCCGCGATGTTGCACACTCGATGCCTATGAACGATGGTCCGTTGATCGTGCAGTCGGACAAGACGCTGCTGCTGGAAGTCGACCACGAGCGCGCGGGTGAGTGCCGTCGTGCCATCGCGCCCTTCTGCGAGCTGGAGCGCGCGCCCGAGCACGTGCACACCTACCGGGTGACGCCGCTGGCGCTGTGGAACGCGCGGGCGGCGGGGCACGACGCCGAGCAGGTCGTCGACGCGCTGATCGAGTACTCGCGCTACCCGGTGCCGCACGCCCTGCTGGTGGACGTCGCCGACACCATGGGCCGGTACGGGCGGCTGCGGCTGGAGAAGCACCCCGGCTACGGGCTGGTCCTGGTCTCCAGTGACCGCGCCGTGCTGGAGGAGGTGCTGCGCGCCAAGAAGATCAAGCCGCTGCTCGGGGACCGCGTCACCGACGACACCGTGGTCGTGCACCCCTCCGAGCGCGGCACGCTCAAGCAGGCCCTGCTCAAGCTCGGCTGGCCCGCCGAGGACCTCGCCGGGTACGTGGACGGCGAGGCCCACCCGATCGACCTCGTGGAGACCGGCTGGTCGCTGCGGCCCTACCAGAAGGAGGCCGCCGAGTCGTTCTGGGCGGGCGGCTCCGGGGTCGTGGTGCTGCCCTGCGGGGCCGGGAAGACCACCGTGGGCGCCGCGGCCATGGCGCAGGCGCGGGCGACCACCCTGATCCTGGTCACCAACACCGTCAGCGTGCACCAGTGGAAGCAGGAGCTGCTGCGCCGCACCAGCCTCACCGAGGACGAGATCGGCGAGTACTCGGGCACCAAGAAGGAGATCCGCCCGGTCACCATCGCCACCTACCAGGTGATGACGGCCCGCCGGAAGGGCGTCTACACCCACCTGGAGCTGTTCGACGCCCGCGACTGGGGCCTGGTCCTGTACGACGAGGTGCACCTGCTGCCCGCGCCGATCTTCCGGATGACCGCCGACCTCCAGGCCCGCCGCCGCCTGGGCCTGACGGCCACCCTGGTGCGCGAGGACGGCCGGGAGGGCGACGTCTTCTCCCTCATCGGCCCCAAGCGCTACGACGCGCCCTGGAAGGAGATGGAGAACCAGGGCTGGATCGCCCCCGCCGACTGCGTCGAGGTCCGCGTCACCCTGACCGACTCCGAGCGGCTGGCCTACGCCACTGCCGAACCGGAGGAGCGCTACCGCTTCTGCGCCACGACCGAGACCAAGACGCAGGTCGTGCAGCGGCTCGTGGAGCGCCACCAGGGCGAGCAGACCCTCGTCATCGGCCAGTACATCGACCAGCTCGACGAGCTGGGCGAGCGCCTCGGCGCCCCGGTGATCAAGGGCGAGACCAAGATCAAGGAGCGGGAGCGCCTCTTCGACGGCTTCCGCAGCGGCGAGATCCGCTGCCTGGTCGTCTCCAAGGTCGCCAACTTCTCCATCGACCTGCCCGAGGCGTCCGTCGCCATCCAGGTGTCGGGCTCCTTCGGCTCCCGCCAGGAGGAGGCCCAGCGCCTGGGCCGCGTCCTGCGCCCCAAGGCCGACGGCGGCAGCGCCCGCTTCTACAGCGTCGTCGCCCGCGACACCCTCGACCAGGACTTCGCCGCCCACCGCCAGCGCTTCCTGGCCGAGCAGGGCTACGCCTACCGCATCGTCGACGCCGACGACGTCTGACCCGGCGACGGCGCCCGACCGCGTCCGACGGCGCCCATGGGAGCCCCGGGGCCGGAGGGGCGACACCCGCCCGGCGGTACGGCGCCCGGGCCGCCGTCGGCGCCGCCGAGACTTTGCCGAAAGTGGATCAGCCGCTGGGGACACCCCTGTGACCAGGGTGTTTTAGTGGAGTGTCTTTTTGGAGGCTGATCGGGGGACCGGCTGTGCGCGCGGATCGTTATGTCGCCGAATTCCTGGGCACGGCAGTCCTGGTGTTCATCGCCGTGGGCAGCGCGGTGCTCGGGCTGCCCGAGATCGGCGCGGTCGGGGTGGCGTTCGCCTTCGGTCTGGTCCTCCTGGGCCTGGTCTACGCCATCGGGCCGGTCTCCGGCTGCCACGTCAACCCGGCGGTCACCGCCGGAGCCTGGATCATGCGCCAGATCTCGAGCACCGACGCGATCTGCTACATCGTCGCCCAGGTCCTCGGCGGCATCGCCGGCGCGGCCGTGATCAAGCTGGTGGCCTCGGTCGGCGAGGTCAAGACCACCGTCGACGGCGCGAACGCCTACGGCCCGGGCGAGGGCATCAACGGGGCCGGCACCTTCATCCTCGAGGTCGTGCTGACCTTCGTGTTCGTCTTCGTGGTGCTGCTGGTGGTCCGCCGCAAGGCCGCCGCCACCGCGGCCGGACTGGCCATCGGCTTCGCCCTGACCGTCGTCCACCTCGTCGGCATCCCCCTGGACGGGACCTCGGTGAACCCGGCCCGCTCCATCGGCCCCGCCCTCTTCGCGGGCGCCAAGGCGATCAGCCAGCTCTGGATGTTCATCCTGGCCCCGCTCGTCGGCGGCGTCCTCGCGGCCCTCGTCGCCCAGGCCCTGCGGGACGCCCCGGAGGACACGGAGGTCGAAAAGCGCCGGATCGGCGCCCCGCGAACCGACGGGTGAACGACCCGCCGCGTCAATAACCGGACTTCACCCGGGCCAGGAACGAGGCGGCACGGCGGCCGGACAGCGCCAGGTGGCCTCGCTCGGGGTTCTTGCCGTCCCGGATCCCCAGCCTGGCAGGAAGCGCCGCCAACTCGACGCACAGGTTCTCAGCACCGCTGTGACTGGACTTGCGCCAAACATGAGTGGTGGTCATTCGATGTTCTCCAGATATCGGTGAATCAGCGCGAGGCTGTCAGGACCGGAGAGCGCCCGGGACCCGATCCGCTCGTAGCGCCCAAGGTACCCACGCACTTCGGCCGGTTCGCTGACGAGACGTCCACCGCCGGGGGAATCGGAGAAGACCGTGTCCCCCGCTCCCAAGGTCATGATCATGAAGCTTCCGTCCATGGCCGGGGACGCTCCAGAGGAACGGGGCACGACCCTGATTCCGACGGTGTCGAATCGGGCGAGGTCGAGCAGGTGCTCCAGTTGGCCGCGCATGACCTCCGGCCCTCCGATAGGCCAGCCCAAGGCGTTCTCCGAAAGGATCGCCCACACTTCCGGGGGCGGGTCGCGCCGAAAGATGGCGGCGCGCTTCATGCGATCGGCCACCATCTCGTCCGCTCGGGAGGCGTAACGCCCGGACAGGATGAGCGCCCGCGCGTACTCAGGGGTCTGGAAGACCCCGGGAACGACCAGCGCCTCATAGACGCGCAGGAAATGGGCGGACGCCTCAAGATGCAGGCATTGCTCACGCCATGCGGAGTTATGGCTCCGAGTTGCGTGATAAATAAGAAAACCGAACAAACCTCCCGTATCCCACTCCTTATCAAGGAGCGCGGCCTGCTTCTCGTCGAGCATCTCCTCGCCTCGCTCGATACGAGAAACCGAGGCGACGGACGCGTTGATGACGGCGCCCACGTTCGCCTGCGACTTGCCCTTCTGGAGGCGAAGGAACCGCAGGTGGTGGGCGATGAGCGCCCACAGGTCGATGGTCGGCTCAGGGGGTGGGACGAGTTTGGGCATGCGCCCTCCGGATTATCCGACGTTCTCGTGTTTCTCGCGAGAACTGGCAAACGCTAACCCGGGGATTGACTCTGGTGCCACCGATTCCCCGAACTCCGCGGAGACGAAACGTGGCTTCCGACATCGACGCGACATACATTCCACAACGGCCGGACCGTACGAAGTTCTACTTTCAGAACTTCGCCGTCCCCTGGACCCTTGAGGACGTCAACGACGTCCGGCACCGCGTCGCCGCCGTCCTGCGGGACTGGGAGATCGACACCGGATTCATCGACGACAGGATCACCGCCGTCCACGAGATGGTGACCAACGCCTACTGCCACGGCGAGCCGCCCATCCTCCTCAGCCTCCTCCTGGACGACGACGGCCTCCTCGTCGAGGTCGCCGACCGCTCCCCGGAGATGCCCGAACGGCGCCGGCCGGGCATCGAGGACCTGCGCGGGCGCGGCCTGATCCTCATCGAGGACGCCGCCCGCGCCATGGGCTGGCGCGCCGTCCGGGAGGGAAAGGTCGTATGGGCGAGATTCTGACCCGTCAGGGTGCCGCCCGAAGAGGCGCCGGTGCCCGCCCGCTCGGCCCGGAGGTCCGGGGATGATCCAGGAGACCCTGCACACCCTCGCAGCGTGGGTGCTCGGCATGTCCCTGTCCGTACTCCCCTGGATGGCTCACGCCCTCGCCTCCGACCGCCGCGAGCGGGTCCGGGCCCAAGCCGTCCGCCGCGCAGGACACACCGCGGCCCTCCGGCGCCGGGGGCCGGGCTCACCGCCCCGGGGAGCGGCCTAAGGCCTGTCCGGCGGATCATTGCCCGCAGCGGGTGAGCCCGGGCGGTGGTCCACCGGACGCGACCTGGAAGGGGGGCGTCAGGCCGGGGAGAACTGGGCGACGTACTCGTCGAAAGGCTCGATACCGACTTCCGCACGGAGTTCGTCCATGCGCTCGGGCTCTTCACAGGGCCACGGAACCGGCGCCCCGTCCTTCACGCCGGCGATCTGAGTTCCGTAGACCTGCTTGCGGCCCTCATTGACCAGCGTGCGGTCGCGCAGGAAGGCCAGCTCGCGCGGGCCGGCCGAGCCTGCCGACACCGCCTGCTGCATCAGCTGGAGGGCGCGACGCTGAACGTCGAGCTGCCGGTCGGCGTGCTGAGCGATGAGCCATGCCGCGCGTGCGGCCTCCTCGCCGACCAGTTCCGCCGTCGGCCAGCCGTACTCGTCCATGATCTCGTTGAGCCGGTCACCGTGCCGGGCGGTCAGCCGCCGCCAGATCAGCTGCTCGGCGGGGTCGTCGCTGTTCGCGCGGACTGCCGACCGGTAATCGGCCTCAGCCATATCCGTGAGTTCCGCTGTCAGTGCGGCAACGTCGTGAGCCACTTTCAACTCCCAAGCCAAATCCACTTTGCATCCCGCCCGCAAGCCTAAAGGCGCAAATCGGATGTAAAAATCATTCTGGAGAACGGTGACAGGCAACTCGCCGCACCGGGATAATGGATCTACCCCCGGAGCAAGAGCCAGACCGCGACGACGGTCACGATGCCCTGGACCCGTCGATGCGGCCCTGGGCGTCCGCGCCTGCCAGGACGGCCGCATAGAGCTCGTCCCACGTGCGACCCCCCGTTGATGACCCTGCGGTGGCTGGTCCAACGCCCACCGCGCTGACCGGACTTGGGCAGATACGGCTTCAGCCGGGCCCGTTCTCCGTTCGTGAGATCGCCCCGCCCATGAACATGCCAACGTGCCGGAGCGCGAGAAGGCGCATGATCCGCCGGACAGGACCTAGGGGCTGTCTCGCGATCATGTGACGGGACGGTCAGTCTCAGGTGCGGCTGTCGGCACGGACCCGGAGAAGCTGTGGACGCGCGGGTGTTAGCTTCCCTTCCCATGATGGAGTACCAGGACCAGACCAGGGCGGCCTACGATGGGGTCGTCGAGCTGTATGCGTCGATGTTCGCTAATCGGTTGGAGGCGCAGCCGTTCTCGCGGAACATGATCGCTACCTTCGCCGAGCTGGTGCGCGAGACGGGGAATCCGCGCGCGGCCGACGTCGGCTGCGGGCCCGGACATCTGACGGCCATGCTGCACGACCTGGGGCTGGACGCTTTCGGGCTCGACCTCTCACCGGGCATGGTCGACCACGCCCGGCGGGCCCATCCTGCGCTGCGGTTCGACGAGGCGCGGATGGAGGCGCTGCCGGTCGAAGACAGCGCGCTCGGCGGCGTGCTGGCCCACTACTCGATGATCCACACCCCTCCTGGGGATTTGCCCGCGCTGCTCGCCGAGCAGGTGCGTGTCCTGGTGCCGGGGGGCTTGCTCCTGGTCTCGTTCTTCGCGACCGACGGATCAGAGCCGGTCCACTTCGACCACAAGGTGACGTCCGCCTATAGCTGGCCGGTGGACCGGTTCGCCGAGTTGCTGGCCGGGGCCGGGCTCGTTCCGTTCGCCCGGCTGCTCCACGACCCGGCCTCCGAACGGGGCTTCCTCGACGCCCACCTGCTGGCCCGCCTCCCCTAGGCAGTATTAGGTGATCATGTGACGGGGCGGCGGAGCCAGATGCGGATCGAAGCGACGTCGATGGTGCCCTGGTAGATGCGTTCTCGCTTGTCGTAGCGGGTAGCGACGGCACGGTGCTGGCGCAGCTTGTTGACGCAGCGCTCGATGGTGTTGAGTTCCTTATAGGCATCGCGGTCAAAGACCGGTGGCCGTCCGCCTTTGGAGCCGCGGTTGACGCGGTGGGCGGCCTGGTCCTTCTTGACCGGGATGACGGCCTTGATGCCGCGTCGCCGCAGGTAGCGGCGGTTGGCTCGGGAGGAATAGGCCTTGTCGGCCAAGGCGCGGGCCGGCTTCTTGCGTGGACGGCCCACGCCTCGTCGTGGGATGCGGATGGACTCCATGAGCGGGATGAACTTGGGACAGTCGGCGTGCTGGCCGGGCGAGGTGAGCCGGGCGATCGGAGGGCACCGCCGGCCGGCGACCAGGTGGATCTTCGTGGTCAGGCCGCCCCGGGACCGTCCAAGCGCTTCACGACCACCTTTCGTCACCCGCTCGTGATCTTTACCGGCCCCTTTTGAGCGATGTCGACGGCCGGGGCATGCCGCGCCCCGGCCGCATGCTGATGCGCCCGCACGATCGTGGAATCGGCACTGACCGTCCAATCCTCACCCTCGGCCGCGTCGCACCCGGCGCGCAGCCCGTCCAGGATCTGTTCCCACGTCCCGTCCAGGGACCAGCGGCGATGCCGGTTGTAGACGGTCTTCCACTTGCCGTAACACGGCGGCAGGTCCCGCCGAGCACAGCTCGCTCGGGTCCGAAAGAACACCCCGTCGATCACCGTCCGATGATCGCTCCACCGCGCCCCATGCACGTTCTGCGCCGGCAACAGCGGCGCCGGCCGCGCCCACTCCTCATCCGCCAGATCATGACGCTTCAGACGTTCATCACCCACGCAGATGATCTACACCAAACTGCCAACAAAGATCACGGGACAGGACCTAGTCGGCCGGGTGCCAGGGGGCGCCGGGGACGACCAGGGGGTCGCCGGTCACCGGGTCGGGGACGACGACGCAGGTGAGGCCGAAGACCTCGTGGACGAGGTCGGCGGTGACGACGTCGCGGGGGGCGCCCTGGGCGATGACGCGGCCCGCCTTCATGGCGACCAGGTGGTCGGCGTAGCGGGCCGCCTGGTTGAGGTCGTGCAGGACGGCGACGACGGTGCGGGCGCGTTCGCGGTTGAGCCGCCGCACCAGGTCCAGGACCTCGACCTGGTGGGCGATGTCGAGGTAGGTGGTCGGCTCGTCGAGCAGGAGGAGGTCGGTGTCCTGGGCGAGGGCCATGGCGATCCAGACCCGCTGGCGCTGGCCGCCGGACAGCTCGTCGACCGGCCGCTCGGCGAGCGCGGCGACGTCCGTGCGCTCCATCGCCTCGGTGACGGCCCGCTCGTCGTCGTCCGACCACTGCTGCCACCACTTCTGGTGCGGCTGCCGTCCGCGCGCGACGAGGTCCGCGACGGTGATCCCCTCCGGGGGCGTCGGCGTCTGCGGCAGCAGCCCGATCGTGCGGGCGATCTGCTTGGTGGGGAGGCGGGACAGCTCGACGCCGTCCAGGAGGACCGCGCCGCGGCGGGGCTTGAGCAGCCTCCCGAGGGCGCGCAGCAGGGTGGACTTGCCGCAGGCGTTGGGGCCGACGACGACCGTCACCTTCCCCTGCGGTATCTCCAGGTCGAGGCCGTCGACGACGGTGCGGCTCTCGTACGACAGGGTGAGGCCCTGCGCCTTCAGGCGGTTGCCGGTCATGTTCTGCCTCCGGAACGGCTTCGGACGATCAGCCACAAGAGATACGGGGCGCCCACGGCGGCGGTGAGCACGCCGACCGGCAGTTCGATCGGCGCGAACAGCCTGCGGGCCAGCAGGTCCGCCAGGACGACGATGAGCGCGCCCATCAGCGCCGAGCACAGCAGGGGGATCTGGGCGCCGCGGGTCAGGCGGCGGACGATCTGCGGGGCGAGCAGCGCCACGAAGTCGACCGGGCCCGCGGTGGCGGTCGCCACGGACGCCAGGACGACGCCGAGCGCGACGAGGCCGAGCCGGACGCGGCCGAGGCGGACGCCCAGGGCGGTCGCGGTGTCGTCGTCGAGGGACATGTCGCGCTGGGCGCGCGCCACCCACAGCAGCGGCACGAGGAGCAGCAGCAGGACCGCCGCGAGGGGCGCGGCCTGGTCGTAGCCGCGGCCGTTGAGCGATCCGGTGAGCCAGACCTTGGCCTGCTCGGCGATGAGGAAGTCGCCCTTGGTCAGGAACAGCTGGGTCAGGGACGACATGGCCGCCGAGAACCCGATGCCGATCAGCACGAAGTGGGTGGCCCGCAGCCCGTTCCGCCAGGCGAAGACGTAGACCAGGAGGGCCGCGGCGATGCCGCCGCCCAGGGACACCAGCGGCAGCGCCGCGTAGGAGGTGATCCCGAAGGTGAACGCGGCGACCGTCGCCGCGCCCGCGCCGTGCGACACCCCGATGATGTCGGGGCTGGCGAGCGGGTTGCGCGCCACCGTCTGGATCAGGGCCCCGGCCAGGCCGAAGGCCGCGCCGACCAGCAGGCCGACGACCAGGCGCGGCAGCCGCAGCGTGCCCACCACGAGTTCGTCGGGGCTCGGCTGCCCGAGCAGCACGCGCACGACCTCCGCCGGGGAGACGAAGGACTCCCCCACGCTCAGGGACGCGATGACGACGACCGCCAGCGCGGCGGCCAGCGCGAACGCCACGGCGGCGGAGCGGCGGTGCAGCAGGAAGGCCGCCCGCCCCGCCTTGACGGCTGCGTATCCGGCGGGCCTCATGCCGCGACCACCGACTTCCGCCGCACGATGGCGACCAGGAAGGGCACGCCCAGCAGCGCCGTCATGACGCCCACCGGCACCTCCGAGGGCGGGAAGAGGACGCGGCCGACGACGTCCGGGATCAGGATGAGCGCGGGCCCGATCAGGGCGGCCATGGGCAGCAGCCAGCGGTGGTCGGTGCCGACCGCCGCGCGCGCCATGTGCGGGACGGCCAGGCCGGCGAAGACGACGGGTCCGGCCGCGGCGACGGCGACGCCCGTCAGGACGGTGGCGCCGAGGGCGCCCAGGATCCGCATCAGGGGGACGTTGTGGCCGAGCCCCTTGGCGGCGTCGTCGCCCAGGGCCAGCGCGTCCAGGCTGCGCGCCATCACGGCCACCAGCAGCAGCCCGGCGAGCAGGAACGGCCAGGTCTGCGCGGCGACCTCGGGTCCGCGGCCGCTGATCGAGCCGACCTGCCAGAACCGGAACTCGTCCAGCGCGCGCCCGTTGGTGATCATGATGCCCGAGACCAGCGCGGCCAGGAAGGCGTTCATCGCCGCGCCGGCCAGGGCCAGCTTGACGGGTGTCGCGCCGCCGCGGCCGCTGCCGGCGAAGAGGTAGACGGCGACGGCCGCGACCGCCGCTCCGGCGAAGGCGAACCCCACGTATCCGGTCAGCGTGTGCACTCCGGCGAAGGCGATCGCGCAGATGACGCCGAGCGACGCCCCCTGGCTGATCCCCAGGATGCCCGGCTCGGCGATGGGGTTGCGGGTGATGCCCTGCATCACCGCGCCCGCCAGGGCCAGGGCGACGCCGACCATGACGCCGATGACCGTGCGCGGCACGCGCAGCGACCGCACGACGTAGGCGTCGTCGGTGGCGCCGCCGTGCAGCAGGGCGTCCAGCGCCGCGGCCGGGGAGATCGAGCGGCTGCCGACCATGAGGCTGAGCAGCACGGCGAGCAGCAGCAGGAGCACGCCCGCCGCCAGCCAGCCGAGGCGGCGCCCGGTCTGCCGGACCGGGCGCCGTGTCGTCTTCTTCGTCACTCCGCGGCCGAGAGGTCCTTCTGGATCTCGTCCAGGATCACGCCCGCGCCGGTGTAGCCGATGCCGAGCATCCACAGGGTGTCGTCGACCTTGAAGACCTTGCCGTTCTTCACCGCGTCGAGCTTCTTCCACAGCGGTCCGCCGGTGATGCCGGTCTCCTTGGCCGCCTCGGGCGAGCCGTAGGTGGAGTAGAAGATGACGTCCGCGTTGGCCTTGTCGACCTGCTCGGGGCTGATGTCGAGCGAGAAGCCCGTGGTGTCCTGGTTGGCGGGCCGCCCGACGCCCAGGTCGGCGAAGATCGAGCCGACGAACGTGTCGTTCAGGTAGAGCCGGGTGTCGGCGCCCTCGATGAAGCGCACGAAGCCGACCTTGGTGGCCTTGGCCTTCTCGGCGCCGCCGAGCGCCTCGGCGGTCTCGCCGACGCGGGTCTCGTAGTCCGTGACGACCTTCTTCGCCTCGTCCTTCTTGCCCAGGGCGTCGGCGTGCAGCTCGAAGTTCTCGCGCCATGCCGGGCCGGTGGTCTCGGTGAGGACGGTCGGCGCGATGGCGGTCAGCGCCGTGTAGTTCTTCTCGTCGCGGACCTTGTTGCTCAGGATCAGGTCCGGCTTCAGCGCGGCGATCGCCTCCAGGTTCGGCTGGCCGATGAGCCCGACCTGCTTGACGCCCGCCACCTTGTCCTCGGGCAGGTAGGTGGAGAGCGGCGCGTCCGCGAAGGCCGTCGTCGCGCCGACCGGGGTGACCCCCAGCGTGACGGCCGAGTCCAGCGCGTCGGTGTCCAGCACCACGACCCTCTGCGGGTTCCCCGGAACCTGCACGTCGCCCATGACCGTGGTCACCGTGCGCTTCGCGGCATCCGAAGACGACGCCTTCGTGTCGTCGGAGGAGCCGCAGGCGGTGGTGACGGCGAGCGCGGCGGCCGCAAGGGTCGCCATCGCGTTGCGGCGGTTGAGGATTCTGGACATGGAAAGTGACCTCTCGGGCAACACAGGGAGGGCCCCGAACATGACGGGGAGTTTTTACTTAGGTAAAGCTAACCTTAACAAAGCCCCAGGTCATTCAGGACGAACCCACCCCGATGCGGCGCGACCTGGAACCTCTACGCGGCCTTGGACAGGGTGGACCTGTCCGTCCGGGACGTGGCCCGGTCGAGCGTCGCGGGCACGGTCACGGCTCGCCGTCCGTCGCGGCGCGGCCACAGAAGGAGGGCTCCGACGGCGCCCGCCCCGGCGAGGACCGCGAGGACGGACCAGGTGAGGGCGAAGCCGGCGTTCGTACCGAGCCGGCCCGCGATGGGGTAGGTGACCAGCCAGGCCAGGTGCGACAGGGAGAACTGGGCCGCGAAGGTCTCGGGGATCGCGTCCGGTTCGACGGAGTCGCGCAGGACCTTGCCGGTCGGTGTGACGATCAGCGCCATTCCGGCGCCGATCACGGCCCAGACGATCGCCGTCCCCGCCCATGCGGCCAGGCCGGTCGCGAGGAGGGCCGCCGCGGCGGTCGTGCCGCCGACGAGGACCGCGGCGCCGGCCAGCATGACGGTGCGGGCGGCGAGCCGGTCGAGCACGCGGGGCAGCACGAGGGCGGCCAGAAGGGTTCCGGAGCCGGACGCGGCGAGCATCCATGCGACGTCCGACTGCGAGCCGCCGAGTTCGTCGCGGACGTGGTTGACGGTGTTGACGACGACGATCGACCCCGCCGCCGCGACCACGAGGTTGAGCGCCATGACGCCGCGCAGCCGAGGTGTCCTGAGGAACGTCCTGATCCCGGCCGCCGCCTTGTCCCACACCCCGGTGCGGACGCTGGGGCGGGCGTCGGGGATGCGCGTCGCCAGGACGAGCAGCGCCGAGAGGAGGAATCCGGCGGAGGTGCCCAGGAACAGCCAGTTGAAGCTGATGAACGCCAGGGCGACGGCCGTCAGTACGGGGCTGAGCAGGCTCTCCATGGTGTAGGCGACCTGGGAGGCGGACAGAGCGCGCGTGTAGTCGGACTCATCGGTGACGATGTCGGGGATGACGGCCTGGAACGTCGGGGTGAACGCCGCGGACGCGGCCTGGAGCAGGCCGACCAGGACGTAGATGTGCCAGACCTCGGTGACGAACGGCAGTGCCAGGACCACCGCGGCGCGCACCATGTCGAGGAGGACCAGGAGGGTTCTTCTGGGGAGCCGGTCGACGTACGCGGCGGCGAGGGGCGCTATGGCCACGTACATGACCATCTTGACGGTCAGGGCGGTGCCGAGGACCGTGCCGGCGCGCGGGCCGGCGAGGTCGTAGGCGAGCAGTCCGAGGGCCACGGTGGTCAGGCCGGTGCCGAACAAGGCGATGACCTGGGCGCTGAACAGGTGGCGGTAGGCGCGGATGGTGAACAGTCGCATGGCGGGTTCCTTCCGTGTCCATGCGGCGGGGCACGGCCCCGGGTGGCGGGCCGTGCCCCGCGAATCGGGGCGGGGGCGTTTCTATGCACCGGCGTCGTTCTCCGGTGTGAGGCCGGCGAGCAGGTTGAAGGCGCCGGTGAGGACGTTGAGCGCGACGACGCCGACGACGTCGGCTATCTCGCGGTCGCTGTAGCCGTGCTCGCGCAGTGCGGTGACCTGCTCGTCGGTGATCGACGCCGGCTCGCGGTAGACCTGGAGGGCGAGGGCGATGATCGCCGCGATCGCGGGATCGGCCGAGGTGCCCGCACGGGCCCGCTCGATCTCCTCCTCGGCCACTCCCCTCGCGCGGGCGGCGCTGACGTGCGCGTCGAGACACAGCCCGCATCCCTGCAGGGTCTGGACGGCGATCGAGATCCGTTCGCCGGTCCCGCGGTCGAGCTTGGCTCGCTTCATGGCCCGGCTGAGCTGGAGGTAGCCGCCCAGGACGGCGGGCGAGTGCGCCATCGTGGAGACCATGTCGCCGATCCGGCCGTGGCGGGAGACCAGGTCGGCGAGGAGGCCGCGCGAGGCGCCGACCGCCGTGTCGGGTGTGAGTCGGGTCAGGCGTGGCATGACGGTCCTTTTCCCGTGGAAGGTGTGCTGACGTCCATGCGGTCAGTGGTGCGCGTGCGCGTGGTGCCCGTGGTGGCCGTGGTGGCCCCCGTGCCCGGGTGCGGCCTGGGGCGCCGCCTCTGAGCGGGGGGCGGCCGCGGTCGTCCGCACCGTGAACTCAGCCGTCCGGACGACGTCGTCGTGCTGGAAGTCCAGGTAGAGACGGTAGGCGCCGCCCGACGGCGCAGCGGCCGTGAAGGTGATCGCGGGCCCCGGCTCGGCGGTGCCGTCACCGGGCGCGCCCTCCGGGTGGACGTGCAGGTAGCCCAGGTCGCCCACCCTCAGCGCCACCAGGTGCCCGTACGCGCCCAGGTAGGGCTGCAGGTCGGTGACGGGCTCACCGCCGCGGCTGACGGTGAGCGTCAGGTCGCCTGCTTCGCCGGGCACGAGCGCGCCGTCGAGGGTGACGGTGTAATCGCCGACGCGAGCGGTGCGGTTCTCCTCGGGAAGCGGCCGCGGGTCGTACCGTCCGGCGACCGAGGCGTCGGCCCCCAGAGTCAGGGAACCCCCGTGGCCGTCCGGGTGGATGTCGGCGAAGAACCTCCAGGCCCCCGGTTCCAGGGACACTTCGGCGCTCCAGGTGCCCTTCTCGTCCATCACCGGGTGCACATGCTGGAACCCGGTCGTGTCGCGCCGCACGGCGATGAAGTGCAGTTCCTTCTCGTGCTCGGGCGTGAACCGGGTGACCGGCCGTCCGTCGGGGCCGGCCACCCGGAAGGTGACCGTCTGCGCCCCGGCGGGGAGGATCGTCGAGTCGAGTTCGAAGGTGTACCCGTCTTCGGAGACCGAGAGCCCCCCGGGCCGGGCTTCGCCGTGGCCTGCGTGGCCGGTCGTCTCGTGTCCGGAATGGTGCTTCATGATGCCTCCACCTGGGTGATGTGTCGTCCGTGCTCGGCGTACCGGCTCCAACAACATACCCCCGGGGGGTATTTCCGTCTACGGGGTCCGGACAGCGACATGCCGCAGGACGCCGACAGCGCTACCGCGGACCGAGGGGATCCGGGGCGGGGAGGGCGAGGACGGCCAGCGCCGTCGCGGTGACGATGCCGGCGGCGTCCTCGGCCTCCAGGCGCTGGGCGCGGCTCTCCTCCGCGGCGCCCTTCAGGATGTGGTGCACGACGTTGACCAGCCATGTCATCGGCAGGTCGGTGCGGAAGACGCCCTGGGCCTGGCCGCGGCGGACGAGGTCTTCGACGCGCTGGGCGGGGGCGGCGTGCAGTTCGAGGATGCGCTCGGCGGGAAGCACCTCCCGGGCCGCGCCCAGGAGCACCGCCGATTCGGCCACCAGCGACCAGCTGGAGTGCAGCAGGCGGGCCAGGGCCTGTCGCGCGTCCCCGGTGAGGTCGACGGCCGCCAACGCCTCCTCGCCGGCGCGCAGCGCGTCGGCCAGCGCCGCCTCGACCAGTGCGGCGCGGTTGCCGAAGTGGCCGTAGAGCGTCATCCGCCCCACCCCGGCGGCCTTGGCGATGTCGTCGAGGCCGGCGTTCGGGTCGCCGCTCAGGCATGCGCGTGCCGCGGTGACGATGCGGGCGATGCTGCGCTCGGCGTCTGCGCGGCGGCGGGGGCGGTCGGCGGTCGGCATGCCCACACCCTAACTCGTATGAGTAAGTACGTGTTACTCTCCCCGCGACCGCAAAGTCGTACTCATGAGTACGAGTTAAGGGAGGGGTTCGCCATGACCCGACAGTCCGATCCGCCCACCCGTGGAGACCAGGCCTCCACCGCGCCGCAGGAGGCGGCGCATCCGCTGCGGTGGCGCCTTCTGGGGTTCCTCGGGGTGGCCCAGCTGATGCTGATCCTCGACGTCACCGTCGTGGCCATCGCGCTCCCGCACATCGAGGCCGATCTGGGGCTGGGCCGCCAGGCCGTGGCCTGGACGGTCACCGCCTACACCCTGGCCTTCGGCGGCCTGATGCTGCTGGGCGGCCGGATCGCCGACCTGGTCGGGGCCAAGCCGGTGGTGGTCGCGGGCCTGGCGGTCTTCGTCGCCGGATCGCTGGCGACCGGAGCGGCCGACTCGGCCGGGATGCTGCTGGGCGGGCGCGCGGCCCAGGGCGTGGGCGCGGCGCTGCTGTCACCGGCGGCGCTGTCGCTGGTGGTGGGCCTGTTCGACGGAGAGGAGCGCAACCGGGCGCTGGGGGTGTGGTCGGCGCTCGGCGGCGGAGGCGCGGCCCTGGGCGTGCTGCTGGGCGGGCTGATCACCGCCGGGCCGGGCTGGCCGTGGGTCTTCTACGTCAACGTGCCCATCGGACTGGTGATCCTGGCGGCCCTGGCCCGGCTGCTGCCGCGCCGGGGCGCGACCGGTCCGCGCCCCCGGCTGGACGTGCTCGGCGCGCTGCTGGTCACCGCCGCCTCCGGCACGCTGATCTTCGCGCTCATCCGCGCCGGAGACCACGGCTGGCTCACCGCCGCCACCGGCCTGCTCCTCCTGGCGGCCGCCGCCGGCTACGCGGTGTTCGCGCTCTGGCAGAAGAAGGCGCGCTCGCCGCTGATGGACGTGGCGATGCTGGCCCGCCGCCCCGTGGCCGCGGGCGCGTTCCTCATCCTGATGGCCACCGCCCTGGTGATCGCGGCGTTCCTCCTCGGCACCTTCTACTTCCAGCACACCCGCGGCTACGGCGCCCTGCACACCGGCCTGCTGTTCCTGCCCGTCGCCCTGGCGACGATGGCCGGAGCCGACCTCACCGGCCGGGCCCTGGGCGCCGCCGGAGCACGCCGCCTGGCCGTGGCCGGCCTGCTCGCCTCCGCGGTCGGGATGGCCGTGCCGGTGCTGTCGCTCGGCCCGGTGACGGTCACGGTCGGGATGGCGGTCGCGGGAGCGGGAGCCGGAGCGCTGTTCGTGGTCGCCTCGGCCACCGCGCTGGGCCGGGTCGCCCCGCACGAGTCCGGCATCGCCTCCGGGATCGTCAGCACCTTCCACGAGTTCGGCGCCTCCCTCGGCGCGGCCGTCATCTCCAGCGTCGCCGCCGCCGCCATCGCCGGCCGCGCCCTGGGCGGCTTCACCGACGGCTTCCTCCTGGCCGCCGCCGCGGCCGCCCTCGCGGCCTTGGTGGCGGCGGCCCTGACCCCCGGCCGCCCCTGACCCCGAACGGCGTCCCGTGCCCGACCCTCATCGGGCCGGGGCGGGCGCCCCGGCCCGGAAGGTGCTCCGGTAGGCCGTGGGGGCCACGCCCAGGGCGGCGTGCAGGTGCTGGCGCAGGGAGGCGGCGGTGCCCAGGCCGCTGTGCCGGGCGACCTCGTCCACCGGCAGATCGGTGGCCTCCAGGAGGTGGCGGGCGTGGTCCACGCGCTGCTGGGTCAGCCATTTGGCGGGGCTGTGGCCGGTCTCCTCGCGGAAGCGGCGGGTGAGCGTGCGGGGGCTCATGCCGGCGCGCGCGGCGAGGTCGGCCACGGTGATCGGCTCGGCGAGGCGGGCCAGAGCCCAGGCGCGGGCCGGAGCGGTGCCTTCGGCTCCGGGGGCGGGGATGGGGCGTTCGATGAACTGGGCCTGGCCTCCGGGCCGGTAGGGGGCGGCCACGCAGCGGCGGGCCGTGCGGTTGGCCACCGCGCTGCCGTGGTCGCTGCGGATCACGTGGAGGCAGAGGTCGATGCCCGAGACGACGCCCGCCGAGGTCAGGACGTCGCCGTCGTCGACGAACAGGACGTCGGGATTCAGTTTCACGGCCGGGAAGAGGCGCGCGAACCTCTCCGCGTTGCGCCAGTGCGTCGTGGCCGGGCGGCCGTCCAGGAGGCCCGCGGCGGCCAGGACGAAGGCTCCGGTGCAGATGGACATCAGGCGGGCGGGGGTGGCCCGCAGCGCCTCGCGGACGTCCTCGCGCAGGGTTCCGTCGCGCAGGGGCGAGCCGCCGTGGATGCCCGGCACGACGACCGTGTCGGCGGTGGCCAGGAGGGAGAGGTCGTGGTCGGGGACCACGCTGTAGCCGGTGCGGCAGCGCACGGGCTCGCCACCGGGACTGCAGGTGAGCACCTCGTAGTCGGCGGGCGGTTCGGCGACCCGGAAGACGTGGCCGGGGATGCCCAGGTCGAGGGTGGAGAAGTCGTCCAGGGCCAGGACGGCGATGCGGTGCGGCATGCCCGGTACAGTACGCCGACCACTGGCCGGAATCTTGCGATAGTTGGCGTTCGGGCCACTCGCCGGGATTTCCCGACTCCTCAAGAATTCTGGACATGAAGCTGCACAGGGCATGGATCGTCGCGGGCGTCGCGCTCGTGGCGATCATGGGCGCCGCGGGATTCCGTGCCACTCCGGGCGTCATGATCAACCCGCTCCGCGCGGAGTTCGGGTGGTCCACCGGCACGATCTCGCTGGCCGTCTCGGTCAACCTCCTGCTGTACGGGCTGACGGCGCCGTTCGCCGCCGCCCTGATGGACCGGTTCGGCATGCGGCAGGTCGTCACGGCGGCGCTGGTGCTGATCGCGGCGGGCAGCGGCCTCACCGTCTGGATGAGCGCGAGCTGGCAGCTCGTCGCCCTGTGGGGCGTCCTGGTCGGGCTGGGCACCGGCTCCATGGCGCTGGTCTTCGCCGCGACCCTCGTCAACCGGTGGTTCGCGCGGCATCAGAGCCTCGTCATGGGGGTGCTGACGGCGGGCGGCGCGACCGGTCAGCTGGTCTTCCTGCCGCTTCTGGCCTCCCTGGCCGAGGAGCAGAGCTGGCGTTTCGCCTCGGTGGCGGTCGCGGTGGCCGCGCTGGCCGTCGTGCCGCTGGTGTGGTTCCTGCTGCGCGACACCCCGGAGGAGATCGGGCTCACCGCCCTGGGTGCCGACACGCCCGCCGTGCACGAGCGGCGGCCGGGGGCCGCGGGGCGGGCGCTGCGGACGTTGCGGGAGGCCTCGCGCAGCCGCGGCTTCTGGTACCTGATGGCGGGGTTCTTCGTCTGTGGGGCCAGCACCAACGGCCTCGTCGGCACCCACTTCATCCCCGCCGCCCACGACCACGGCATGAGTGAGCCCGCCGCCGCGGGCCTGCTGGCGGTCATCGGGGTCTTCGACATCGCCGGGACCGTCTTCAGCGGCTGGCTCAGCGACCGCGTGGACCCGGGCAGGCTGCTGGTGGCCTACTACGGGCTGCGCGGCATGTCACTGCTGGTGCTGCCGCAGCTGTTCGCCGCCTCCGTCGAGCCGACGATGCTGCTGTTCATCGTCTTCTACGGCCTGGACTGGGTGGCGACGGTCCCGCCGACGGTCGCGCTGTGCCAGCGGTTGTTCGGGAAGGACGGCTCGATCGTGTTCGGCTGGGTGTTCGCCTCGCACATGATCGGAGCCGCCTTCGCCTCGGCCGTCGCCGGGTTCCTCCGGGACGAGCACGGCAGCTACGACGTGGCCTGGTACGGGGCCGGCGTGCTGTGCATCGCCGCGGCGTTCGTCTCCGCCAACCTCCGTACCAGGCCCCCGGTCAGAAAATCCCCTGTCCCGGCGTGAGGATGTTCGCCGGGTCGTAGGTGCGCTTGGCGGCGCGGAAGGCGGGCCAGGCGTCGCCGAAGTGCCGCCGCCAGTCGTCGCGGCTGAACGGGACCGCCCCGGTCGCGTACCGGCCTCCTCCGGCGGCGCGGACCCGCTCGTAGAGGGCGCGGTTGGCGGCGACCATCGTGGCGGCGTCGGCGGAGCCGGGCGAGGCGGTGCGCAGCAGCCCGAACAGGAAGGTGTGCTTCTCCTCGGCCAGCCGCACCAGAGGCGCCCGGACCCTGGCGGTGGGGATCGGGTAGAGCAGGATGACCGCGCTCTGCCCGATCAGCTCCGGGGTCAGCTCCGGCAGCGTCTCCGCGACCAGCTCCTCGGTCTTCGAGCCGGGCAGGAAGGCGTCGATCCACGGGTGGGGGCGCGCCCACTCGCCGAGCTGGATGAGGATCTCCACGACCGGGGCTATCCGGTTGAGGAAGTCGAAGTAAGGCAGGTCGTCGATCGCCGCCGAGGCGTGGCCCAGGTCGCCGATGAGCCGCTCGTCGTCGGCGGGCGTCGCGTCGAAGGCCACCGCCTCCATCACGTACGCCCAGGAGCCGTCCTCTGCGCGGCTGAGAGAGCCCTCCAGATACCCGAACCTCCCCTCGTCGACCATCCGCCTCTGGACGGCCGTGAGGGCCTCCAGCGTCGGGTACGTGAGGTTGTAGCGCCGCACCGCCGCGGGCGCGGGGGTCAGCCGGACGACGGCCTCGACGATGATCCCGACCTGGCCCAGGCCGCCGCGCACCGCGTCGAAGAGGTCGCGGCGGCGGGTCGGCGAGCAGGTCACCAGCTCGCCCTTCCCGGTCACGACCGTCAGCTCCAGCACGTTGTCGACCTGCGCGCCGTGGTGGCCGACCGCGCCGCCGAACCCGCCGAGCGACAGGGTGCCGCCGACGGACAGGCCCAGGTAGTCGGTGAGCACGGGCGGGGTCCTGCCTTCGGCCAGCGCGGCCCGCACCAGCGCCAGCCAGGTGGCTCCCCCGCCGACGACCGCGCGGTCGCCCCGGATCTCGATGGCGTCCAGCGTCCCGAGGTCGACGACCAGGCCGCCCGCCACCTGGCACTGGCCGTGGACGCTGTGGCCCTGGCCGCGTCCGGCCACCTGGACGCCGTGGCGGCGGCAGTACTTCACCATGGCGGCCACGTCGCGGACCGAGCCCGGTTCCAGGACGGCCCGCGGCCGCCTGCTGACGATGTGGCCGAAGTCGTCGGCGGCCGCGTCCAGCGCGGCGGCGTCGAGGCGGAGCCGCCCGTCCAGCGGGGGCAGCCGGTCGAAGGGACCGCCGGCGTGCGCGGCGGTGACCCAGGTCCGGGACACGGGATCGAGGCCGAGGACGAGCGCGCCCGTCACGAGGCCGGTGATGACGGAGCGGCGGCCGGGTTCCGGCACAGTGGCACCTCCTGCAAGATCCGTTCAGACCACCTGAAAGGATCTTGGCAAGAATCTCACTACAGAATGTCCGAGATTGTAAATTTGCGGCACTGTGCCCACGGGAACCCCGGAGGAACGGGAGCATGCAGTCAACACGGGAGAGTCGCCAGGCGGCCGCCTTCGACCATATCGGCGCCCGTTACGACGAGGCGTTCCCGCACAAGGAGGGCCAGATCCTGGCCGGCGAGTGGCTGCTCGCCCGGCTCGCCCCCGGATCCGCCGTGCTCGACCTCGGCTGCGGCACCGGCCTGCCGACCGCCGCGCAGCTGGCCGGAGCCGGTCACCGCGTCACCGGCGTCGACTACTCCGCCGAGATGGTCCGCCTGGCCCGGGAGAACGTTCCGCGGGGCGAGTTCCGGCAGATCGACCTGTGCGACGTCGAGGGCGAGTACGACGCCGTCATCGCGTTCTTCCTCCTGCTGATGTATCCGCTGGAGGAGTTCCCCGCCGCCCTCGCGCGCATGCACCGGCTGGTGCGGCCCGGCGGCCTGTTCTGCCTGTCCATGGTCGAGGCCGACCTCGACGACCACCCCCTGGCCTTCCTGGGCGAGGAGGTGCGCGTCTCCGCCCTGCTGCGCGACGAGCTGCGGGACGAGGTCACCGCCGCCGGGTTCGCCATCGAGGAGGAGCAGGTGCTCAGCTACGCGCCCGCCTCCACCCAGGCCGTCCCCGAAGTCCAGCTCTTCCTCTCCTGCCGCCGCCCATGACCGCCGCCGAGCCCCTGCGCGACCGGCTGTCCTACCTGGGGCGGGCGGCCACCCGGATCGGCACCCGGCTCGACGCCGGTGCCAGCGCCCGCGCCCTGGCCGCCGCCCTCGTGCCGCAGCTGGCCGACACCGTCACCGTCTACCTGCTGGAGGGCCTGTTCACCGGCGAGCGGCTGGACGGCTCGGCCGGGCTGCGCCTGGTGACCGGCCCCAAGCAGCCCGAGGAGCTCGCCCGCGAGGTCATGCGGCTCGACGCCCCGCTGCAGGACGGCACGCTGCTGGCCGTGCCCATGAAGGTGCGCGGCCGCACCCTGGGCGCCGTCCTGCTGGAGCGCGCGCGGGCGCCGCACGACGAGATCGACGTCATGATGGCCGAGCAGCTCGCCGACCAGGCGGCGCTCGCCGCCGACAACGCCCACCGCTACCGGGTCGAGGCCACCGCCGCCGACACCCTCCAGCGCAGCATGCTGCCGACCGTCCTGCCCCGCTTCACCGGCATCGAGCTGACCCACCGCTACCTGCCGGCCAGCGACCACGCCCGGGTCGGCGGCGACTGGTTCGACGCGATCGCGCTGCCCGGCAGCCGCGTCGCGCTGGTCGTCGGCGACGTCATGGGCCACGGCATGCGCTCGGCGGCGATCATGGGCCAGCTCCGCACGTCCGTGCACACCCTGGCCGCCCTGGACCTGCCGCCCGACCAGCTGCTGCGCCAGCTCGACGGGCTCGCCCAGGAGCTGGGCGAGAACCACCTCGCCACCTGCCTGTACGCGGTGTACGACCCGGTGGCCCGGCGGGTGACCTTCGCCAACGCCGGGCACCTGCCGCCCGTCCTGGTCCGCCGCGACGGCCGCGCCGAGCTGCTGCCGGTGCCCGCGGGCGTGCCGATCGGGGTGGGCGGGGTGGCCTTCGAGCCGATCGAGTTCCCGGTGCGCGACGGCGACCGGCTGGTGCTGTGCACCGACGGCCTGGTGGAGGTGCGCGGCCGCGACCTCATGGACGGGCTGGGCGAGCTGTGCGGCGTGCTCGACGCCCGGCGGCTGCCGCTGGACGCCCAGTGCGAGGAGGTGCTGCGCGTCCTGCCGGTCCGCGGGCAGCAGGACGACGACGTCGCGCTGCTCATGGCCGACCTGAACGGCATCCCGGCCACGCGCATCGCCCGCTGGATGCTGCGGCCCCGGCCCATCACCCCGGCCCGGGTGCGCCGGCTGATCCGCGCCACCCTCACCTCCTGGGGACTGGAGGAGCACAGCGAGCACGCCGAGCTGCTCGCCACCGAGCTGGTCACCAACGCCGTCCGCTACGCCGCCCGCCCCATCGAGCTGCGCCTGCTGCACACCGACGGCCTGCTGGTGGAGGTCAGCGACGACGAGCACGGCCTGCCGGTGCTGCGCCACGCCGACGCCGACGACGAGGGCGGGCGCGGCATCCAGCTGGTCTCCCGGCTGGCCCACCAGTGGGGCGCGACCCGCACCGCCACCGGCAAGATCGTCTGGTTCCGGCTGAACACCCAGTCCGACGGCCCCTAGTCCCGGACAGCCCTCGGACGGCCCTCAGACGCGGACGGTCGTCACCGGGAGGGAGGAGTCGGCCGGGATGTCCAGGCGGGAGTCGTGCACGCCGGAGGCGACGAGCTCGGCGCCGAGGGCGGCGACCATGGCGCCGTTGTCGGTGCACAGGCCGGGGCGGGGCACCCGCAGCCGGATCCCCGCCTTGTCGCAGCGCTGCTTGGCCATCTCCCGCAGCCGGGAGTTGGCCGCGACGCCGCCGCCGATCTGGAGGTGGTCGACGTCGTGCGCCTTGCAGACCGCGACGGCCTTGCGGGTGAGCACGTCCACGACGGCCTCCTGGAACGAGGCGGCCACGTCCGCGATCGGGACGGGCTCCCCGGCCCGCTCCTTGGCCTCCACCCAGCGGGCCACCGCCGACTTCAGGCCGGAGAAGGAGAAGTCGTAGGTGCCGTCGTCGAGCTTGCCGCGGGGGAAGGTGATCGCCGCGGGGTCGCCCGACCGGGCCGTGCGGTCGATGATCGGGCCGCCGGGGAAGCCGAGGTCCAGCACGCGGGCGACCTTGTCGAACGCCTCGCCCGCGGCGTCGTCGACGGTCGAGCCCAGGGAGCGGACGTCGGTGGCGACGTCGGGGACCAGCAGCAGCGAGGAGTGGCCGCCGGAGACCAGCAGCGACACGCACGGCTTGGGCAGCGGGCCGTGCTCCAGCTGGTCGACGGCCACGTGCGCGGCCAGGTGGTTCACCCCGTACAGGGGCTTGCCCAGGGCCAGCGCGTAGGCCTTGGCGGCGGCGACGCCGACCATGAGCGTGCCGGCCAGGCCGGGGCCCGCGGTGACCGCGATGGCGTCCAGGTCGTCCAGGGTCACGCCCGCGGTCTTCAGCGCCCGCTCGATCGTCGGGGTCATCGCCTCCAGGTGGGCGCGGGAGGCCACCTCGGGCACCACCCCGCCGAACCTGGCGTGCAGGTCGACGCTGGAGGCGACGGTGTCGGCGAGCAGGGTGTGGCCCTGGACGATGCCGATGCCCGTCTCGTCGCAGGAGGTCTCGATGCCCAGCACCAGGGGTTCGCTCATGGTCTGTCCCTCCTCATCACGATCGCGTCCACGCCGGACGGCTGGTAGTAGCGCTTGCGGACGCCTATCCGCACGAAGCCGAACTTCTCGTACAGGCGCTGCGCCGGTCCGTTGTCGGCGCGGACCTCCAGGAACACCGCGCGGCAGCCGCGCCGGGCGGCCTCGGCGAGCAGCTCGGCCAGCAGCTCCGCGCCCAGGCCCGCGCCCTGGTGGGCGGTGCGGACGCCGATGGTCTGGATGTCGCCCTCGTCGGCCGCGGCGGCCAGCCCGCCGTAGCCGACGACCTTCCCGTCCCGCTCCAGCACCACGTAGTACCGGGTGCGGGGCTGCTCGGCCAGCTCGCCCAGCAGCATGGCCTCGGTCCACGCCTCGTCGGTGAAGAGCTCGTGCTCGATCTCCATCGCGGCGGGCAGGTCGGCCTCGGTCATCGGCCTGATCACTGGATCGCCTTCTTCCGCGGCCCGATCTCCTGGGCGTCGGGCCGGCGCAGGTACAGCGGCTCGGGCGCCAGCAGCGGCAGGCCGGGGCGGCCCGACAGGCGGATGATCGCGATCTCGGCGATCGCCGCGGCCGAGGGCATCAGCGGCTCGCGCGGCTCGCCCAGGACCGCCGGGTACAGCGCGGCGCCCTCGCCGTACACCGGAAGGCCCGGCTCGGCGGCCTCGGCGGGCGGCCCGACGGCGGGCTCGGTGACCCGGCGGGCGTAGGAGTCGTACCGCGCCCAGTAGACCTCCTTGCGCCGGGCGTCGGTCGCCACGACGAAGGGCTCGTCGCTGCCGGTGGCCCAGGCGACGGCGTCCAGGGTGCAGACCCCGTGGACCGGGATCTTCAGCGCGTCGCCCAGCGCGTGCGCGGTGGCCAGGCCGACCCGCAGCCCGGTGTAGGGGCCGGGGCCGACGCCCACCGCGATCGCCCGCAGCTGCCGGGGGGAGGCGCCCGCCTCGGCCAGGACCTGGGAGATCGAGGGCGTCAGGACCTCGGCGTGGCGCTGTCTGCCCATCCCGCGCACGCTGCCGCGGGCGTAGACGGTGTCACCCGGACGCCATTCGTAGAGGGCGACGGTGACCGCCGAGGTCGCGGTGTCGAAAGCCAGTACCAGCACGGCCGTCAAGCTTATCCGCTCGCCGGTCAGGCGGCGGCCGCGCGCACCGCCTCCACGACCGCTCCGGCCGCCTGGCGGGCGCCTTCGAGGCACGGATCCGCGTCCGGCAGGGTGTCGTTCTTGCCGCTGCCGCCGTAACTCACCGTGATCAGCACGTTGCCGACCTGGGCGTGGACGATGCCCTGGCCCTGGTACCTCTCGGTGATGAACAGCTCGTACGCCTGCTCGCCGACGTCCGCGACCTGCTTGAAGTGCTGCAGCCGCTGGCCCGAGAGCAATCCCTCGCCCCCCTCGTCGGCCGAGGCCTCCTCCTGGAACAGGGACTTGGCCTGCTCGATGCCCTGGCCGCCGGGGATGCCGCGCAGCTCGACGGACAGCTCCCGGGCGGACTCCGTGCCCACGCCGCCCCAGCTGCACTTGGAGTAGTCGTCGGTCTCGCTTCCCTCGTGCGGCCGCGCGGTGCTGCCGGGCGCCAGCCGGCCCGCGACGTCCTCGGGCACCGTGTCGCAGGCCGAGGGCACGACCCTCAGCGGGGTGAAGGTGGCGTCGGGGTGGGCCTGGGCGTTCTGCTGGCTGCGCGCCGGCTGGATGCGCTCCTCCGGCGAGGTGCCCGCGCTGCGCAGGATGAAGAGCCCGGCCACGGCGCAGACCGCGAGGACGACGGTCAGCGCGCCGCCCAGCAGAATCGCCATGCTCCGCTCGGAGCCGCTGGATCTGCGTCTCTGACCACCCATGGAGGACTCCCATGCCCGTTGCCGAGATATCAGGAGAAGTAACCCGTTACTGCGCTGAAGAGGTTACGACATCCAACTGCAACTTAAGAAGTACCTCCCAGGAGGTTCTCAACCAGAAGAAACACCTTTTTTCACCATGGAACGCTCCCGGACCACCGTTCGCCCACCCCGATGACCGCCACCTCGCGCTCCTCGCCCTCGCCCACCCGCTCCAGCCGGATCTCCAGCCGGTCCTCGGCGAGCTCCTCCACCATGCCCTCGCCCCACTCCACGACGGTGACGGCCTCCTCCAGCGAGGCGTCCAGGTCGAGATCGTCCACCTCCGCCAGGCCGCCCAGGCGGTAGGCGTCCACGTGCACCAGCGGGGGACCGGCCGACAGCGACGGGTGCACCCGGGCGATCACGAAGGTCGGCGAGGTGATCGGCCCCCGCACGTCCAGGCCCGCGCCGATCCCCTGGGTCAGCGTGGTCTTGCCCGCGCCCAGCCCTCCGGAGAGCACCACCAGGTCGCCCGGGCGCAGCCGCCCCGCCAGCTCCCTGCCGAAGCGGTGCATCTCCTCGGCCGTCTCGATCCGCACTAGTCTTTCCGCCTTCCGCGTCCGCCGTTGCCGTTCCGTCCGCCGCCCGCCGCCCTCTCCACCAGCCTGCGCAGCGCGGCGGTCACCGTGTCCGGGTGCTCCAGGGGCAGCAGGTGCCCCGCCGCCTCCACGCCGACGAACTCCGCGTCGTCCAGCAGCTCGGCGATCAGCTCGCCGTGCGCCCTGGGCGTGAGCAGGTCGGCGCCCCCCGACATGACCAGGACCGGCACCTTCGTCAGCACCTCCAGCGCCGCGCGCTTGTCATGCCGCATGAGCGAAGGGTAGAACTCGGCGATCACGTCGATGGGCGTGACGCGGATCATCTGCTCCACGAAGTCCACGATCGCGGGGCTGATCCTGCGGTCGGCGAAGCCCATCCGGCGGATCACGAAGAACGCCAGGTCGGCGCCGACCTCGCGGGCGGGGTCCACGATCTGCTTGCGGCGGCCCAGCCCCTGCACCACGCGGGGCGCGAACGGGCGCACCAGCTTGGCCAGCACCAGCGGGAACCCCAGCGTCATCTCGTGGACGTCGCCGGTGGAGGTGTTGACCAGGCCGACGCCCAGGACCCGCGAGCCGAACAGCTCAGGCTCCCGGTCGGCCAGCGCCATGATCGACATCCCGCCCATGGAGTGGCCGACCAGCACGACCGGCTCGTCCGGGCGGACCGTGGCGCGCAGCACCGCCGCCAGGTCGGCGCCGGTCTGGTCGATGGTGGCGTTGGCGGGCTTGCTGCGCCCCGACGCGCCGTGGCTGCGCTGGTCCCAGAAGACCCGGCGGAACTCCGCCAGGTCGCGGCGCTGGAAGTGCCAGGTGTCCTGGGTCAGGCAGTAGCCGTGGCAGAAGACCAGCGTCGGCAGGCCCGGCCGCCGCACGGCCGGCTCGTCGATCTCCACGTACAGCGGGAGCCCGTCGTCGGCCAGCACCGTCAGCGGCTCGCCGCACCGCACCCCGAAGGGCTCGCCCGCGTACGGGTCGGGCTGCAGCCGGACCCGGCCGACCGCCGCCCGGCGTGCCGCGACCGCCGCGCTCCACCAGTCGATCCTGGCGCAGGATCTGCCCGCCGCACCGTCGCGCACCCGGCCGCGCACCAACCTGCCG